>NZ_JBBENW010000006.1:0-297270 GCF_037645885.1 Salinibaculum salinum
CCGGTTTCGGTCTGCCACCAGGTGTCGACGATGGGGCAGTTTTCGTTGCCGATGTGTTTGTAGTACCATTTCCAGGCGCGCGGGTTGATCGGCTCACCGACCGTGCCGAGCAGGCGAAGCGAGGAGAGGTCGTGTTTGTTGGGGTACTCCTCGCCCCATTTCATGAACGCCCGAATCGCCGTCGGCGCGGTGTACAGCTGGTTGACGTCGTGGTCGTCGACGATCTCCCACATCCGGTCTTTGTCCGGGTAGTCCGGCGTCCCCTCGTACATAACCGAGGTCGTCCCGAGCGCGAGTGGCCCGTAGACGATGTAGGAGTGGCCGGTAATCCAGCCGATGTCTGCCGAGCAGAAGTAGGTGTCCTCGGGTTTGATGTCCAGTACGGCGTGGCTGGTCCAGGCGGCGTACGCCAGGTATCCCGCGGTGGTGTGTTTGACACCTTTCGGTTTGCCCGTGGTCCCTGACGTGTACATCAGGAACAGCATGTCCTCGGCGTCACGGCTGACCGGCTCGACCGTCGCGCCTTCCTGCTCGTCGAGCAGGTCGTGGTAGTCGTGCTGGCTCGGACCGAGGTCGTGGTCGAAGTCGTCTTCGAGGCGGTCGACGACGATCGAGGTTACGTCCTGGTCGACCGATTCGAGTCCCTCCTCGGCCTTGTCGAGGTGGTGAAGCGGGTCACCACGCCGGTAGTAGCCGTCACAGGTGACGAGGTGCTCCGAGTCGGCGGCGTTCATCCGTGTCGCGAGTGCGTCTGCGGAGAAGCCCGCGAAAACAACGGCGTGAGGCGCGCCGATGCGGGCACACGCTAGCATCGCGATTGGCAACTCCGGAATCATCGGCATGTACATCGTCACCACGTCGTCCTCCTGGACGCCCTGGTCACGGAGCACAGCCGCGAACTCGTTCACCTCACGATGGAGGTCTTCGTACGTGTACGTGCGTTCTTCACCGAGTTCGCCGATCCACTCGATTGCGGCTTCGTCACCACGTTCGTCGAGGTGCCGGTCGAGACAGTTCTCCGATGCGTTGAGCGACCCACCCGTGAACCACTTGTAAAACGGCGCTTCGCTCTCGTCGAGTACGGTGTCGTACTCCGATTCCCAGTCGAGGAGGTCGGCCGCCTGTTCCCACGCGTCCGGCCAGTTCTCGTCGAACTCCTCGTAAATCCCCTCATCTGTGACGTTTGCCTGTTCGACAAACGATTCCGGTGGCTCGAATTCCTCCTGTTCTTCGAGCCGAGCCTCAAGTTCTACGTCGAGTTCGTCGTCGTCTGACATTGCAGACAGTCATCCATCAACCTCCATATTAAGGAACACCGCTAATTATCCCAATTCTAAATAATTCCGAAAAATATAATTGAAAATTATCTCTAATTGCTACTGTAAAATATTGTCGTTAACGTTTATTTTTATATACCCTTCTTTTTCCACTTCGTTCCCCGCTACCTGTCTCGAGATGGTGACCGTGTTTTGTGACTTCGGCGAACGCTGCTGGCTCTCCAGACCCTAGACACCTAGTGTTATCGATTCACATGGGGCGTGCGTACACTACCCACGCTCACTCGTCGTCGAAGGCGACACCGAGGAGTTTCTGCTGGGCGCGCCGCAGGTGGTTGTGGAGTGTCGGTGAGGAGATGTCCATCGACTCTGCGAGTTCTTCTGCCGTCGAGCCGCGTGGCCACTCGAAGTATCCGGCGTGGTACGCCGCACGCAACACCGACTGTTGTTTCTCGGTGAGCTTTTCGTCTATCGATTCGCGGAAGCCGGCGGGCGTCTGGTCGGTCGGTGTCACTTCCTGTTTGCTCCGTAGTTCGACGGAGGGGAACTGCCGGTTCAACTCGTCTATAAGCGGTCGAACGCCGACGTTCGGTGCGAACTCCGTCACAATCGTCGCTGTTCCGCTCTCGACGCCGAGTTCGGTAACCGTCCCGCCGCGTTCGGTCAGTGCCAGCGCCGGTGAGTCGCTCTCGATGACTATCTCGAGCAGCGCCCCGTCCTCGAAGCTCCGGATGAGGCGTGCGTCGCCCACGCTGTCCGTTTCTGACACCCAGTTCAACACCGTCTCCGGGGCGGTTCCGTCGACGGTGACGAAACACAACAGCGAGTGGGCGTCGGCGGCCACGACGCCTGTCAGTTCGATATCACAGTCGAGTGTCCGCGAGAGGTCGACGAGAACCGCTGACCGGTTGGTGTACTGCAGTGTGAGTCTGACGACGGTGTCCCCGAGCAGTAACTGGCGGCGCTCGGTCGCAGTGATCGTCAGCCCGATACGCCGTCCGAGGTCTGCAAGCGCTGTCCGCTCGGGGTCGTCGAACGCACCCCGGTTGTCCGCGCGGACAACGAGCGCACCGTAGGTCGTCTCCCCGTGGACCAGCGGGATCGCTGCGAGGAGCCCCCGCTCGGCGGCTCCCGGCTGTGGTCTGTCGGGTGCGACCAGAACGCGGTTGCTCTGGAGCGCCTGTCTGATGAGCGTCGTATCACCCTCTTCGTCGAACCGTTCCGGGTCCTCTCCCGCGTGCGTGCGCACGTCGATCCGCTCGCGGTGGCGCTCGCGCTCGGTGACCCACGCCGCGTCGTAGGTTTCGTCGTCGACGATCGTCTGGCAGACGCCGTCCTCTATTTCGCCTCTGGACCCCGCCGCCGAGAGCCCCTCACCGACTTCGTCGAGTGTCTCGACGACCGCTCGGAGACGGGCCGATTTCCCGGCTCCGTGCTGACCGTCTTCGAGTCGTTCGAATGCCGCCGAAATCTCGTCGCGCGGCGGTTCTTCGAGCGGTGGGAGCAGCCCGTCGACGCCTTCCCAGCCGCCGATTGTGGTCACGATTCGTGGGTCGACCCCCTTGCTGACCAGTAACTGCTGGGCGAAATACCGGCGGAGGATAGACGGGGTCACCGATCCGAGCGTGGGGCGTCCGGCCCACTCTGCGGCCCGTTCACCGATTTCACCGACGAGCATCTGTACCCGCCGCGCCGACACGTCGATAACCGGTTGATCCGTCTCGATGTCGTTGCTCCGGACGTACTGCCAGAAGTCGTGTGCGACACGCGGCGGCAGATACGCTTCTCGCGTCCCGCTGTCCCCTTCGTGGACGGTCATGAAATACTGAGTTCGACCCTCTCCACCGAGACTCTGTACGTCTGAAGGCTTGAGCCGCGGAATCTCGGTCGCACGGAGCCCCACTTCGCCACAGAGGCGCACGAGCAGTTCCTCGCGGTACGTCTCCGTCGACTGGCGTAGCTGCTCGTACTCCCGTTCTGTCAGGCGAATTTCCTCTGCGGCTTCTGCCATGCTTCGACTTACAGGCCGTATGCGAAACTGTTGTAAAGGTCTTTCGCCGGCTCGTCACCTTCGCTACCTTAATTATGATAATTAATAACTGCGTACATCACCGCGATTGCTTTCGTTTCCAATACCAAACACGAAATTGCGCGGGTTCAGTCACTTCGAACTGCCGATTCGATTTCTCCGACGACTTCCGGATTTCTGAGCGCGCTCAAATCCCCCAGTTCCTCGCCGTTGGCGATATCTTCGAGTAGGCGACGCATGATCTTGCCCGACTGTGTTTTCGGGAGGTCCGGCGAGAACACGACTGCCTTCGGGCGGGCAATTGGGCCGATGGCGTCTTCGACGGCGTCGACGACTGCCTGACGCAACCCGTCGGTGTCCTCGTAGTCGTCTTCCGTGCTGACGTACGCGTAGATGGCCTTGCCACGGATATCGTGGGTACCGGTGACGACGGCTGCTTCGGCGATCCCCTCGACGTCGACGATCGCCGACTCGATTTCCATCGTCCCGAATCGGTGGCCCGAGACGTTGATGACGTCGTCGACGCGTCCCAGGATGGTGACGTACCCATCCTCGTCGGCAAGGGCCCCGTCCTCGGTTCGATAGGACCAGTCTGCGTCCGCGGGCGGCGATGCAACGGCACCCGCGTCGGCGGCCCACGCTCGCCCTTCACAGAGTTCCCGTGGCATCCCCGGCCACTGCTGGTCGACGACCAGATAGCCACCGTCACCGGGCGGGACTTCTTCGCCTTCGCCGTCGACAATTCTGACGCTGACTCCCGGCAGCGGCGGCCCGGCCGAACCGGGTTTCATGTCCGTGACTGCGGGTAGTGTGGTGATGAGGACTCCACCGGTTTCGGTCTGCCACCAGGTGTCGACGATGGGGCAGTTTTCGTTGCCGATGTGTTTGTAGTACCATTTCCAGGCGCGCGGGTTGATCGGCTCACCGACCGTGCCGAGCAGGCGAAGCGAGGAGAGGTCGTGTTTGTTGGGGTACTCCTCGCCCCATTTCATGAACGCCCGAATCGCCGTCGGCGCGGTGTAGAACACGTCGACTGCCTGCCGTTCGATAATCTCCCAGAGGCGGTTCTTCTCGGGGTGGTCTGGCGCGCCCTCGTACAGTACCGTCGTCGTCCCGAGCGCGAGTGGTCCGTAGACGATGTAGGAGTGACCGGTAATCCAGCCGATATCCGCCGAACACCAGTAGGTGTCCTCGGGTTTGATATCGAGCACTGCGTGGGAGGTCCAGGCGACGTAGGAGAGGTATCCGCCGGTCGTGTGGGTGACTCCCTTCGGCTCGCCGGTCGTCCCGGAGGTGAAGATGCGAAAGAGGTCGTCGGTCGCGTCCCGCTCGACGGGGGTCACTCGCTCGCTCTCGTGGGCCTCGACGAGCGTGGCGTAGTCGTGTTCGTCGTCGCCGAGGGTGCACTCGTAGCCGTCCAGTCGGTCGACGACGACCGACGTTACGTTCTGGTCGACGGCCGCACTCGCGGTATCTGCCTTGTTCTTCAGTGTCACGGCGTCGCCACGCCGGTAGTAGCCGTCACAGGTGACGAGATACTCCGAGTCGGCCGAGTCCATCCGTGTCGCGAGCGCGTCCGCGGAGAAGCCCGCGAAGACGACCGAGTGGGGCGCGCCGATGCGGGCACACGCCAGCATCGCGACCGGCAACTCCGGAATCATCGGCATGTACAGCGTGACGATATCTCCCTCTTCGACGCCAATCGAACGGAGCGCGGCCGCGAACTCGTTCACCTCGCGGTAGAGTTCGAGATACGTGTAACTACGACGTTCGCCCAGCTGTCCCTCCCAGACGAGTGCGCGCTGGTTTTTCTGTTCGGGCAGGTGTCGGTCGACGCAGTTCGTACAGGCGTTTAACGACCCGCCGGAAAACCACCGGTACGCGTCGTTTTCCTCGGTAAGTATCTGGTCGTAGTCCTCTTCCCAGTCGAGGAGGTCGGCCGCGCGGTCCCACGCGTCGGGCCAGTTCTCCTCGAACTCCTCGTACACCGACTCGTCGGTGACGTTCGCCTGTTCGATGAACGACTCGGGGGGCGAGAGCCGTTCGTCCGCGGGCTGATGTGTACTCAGTCCCGCGTCGTTCCCATCGACCATCTCTTGTGCTTCAAACTACGCGTGTATGCGCGGATAAACTTTCTCACCTTTTTCGCCCACACTGCCGCCCTCGGCGGAATTCCTGCTGGAGTGTTGGCACGTTTGCCCGACGGCGCGGGGTCGACTGCACCGAATCAGCACAGCCGATACGCTATTTGCGCTGGCCGAGACACACTACCGTATGGACCACACCAGTCTCGACGACATCGATTCGTGGATGAGCCCCGCAACTGCCAAGCGCTCGATTTCACACGCCCTCGGTGCGGAGCATCTCGCACTCAACCACTACGAACTCGCCCCCGGCGAGACCTTCGGCTTTGGCTACCACCGTCACGCCGACCAGGAGGAACTGTTCTACGTGCTGGAGGGGACTGCGACGTTCGAAACCGAAGACGGCGACGTCGAGGTGTCCGCGGGTGAGGCGATTCGATTTGCGCCAGGCGAGTGGCAACTCGGCCGCAACGAGAGTACCGACCTCGTCGTCGCGCTCGCACTCGGCGCGCCCGCAGAGACCGGTGAAACCGAAATCGTCCGCGAGTGTCCCGACTGCGGCGAGCGCCAGCAGATTCGGGTCGAACCGACCGAGGACCGGGACGCGCTGTTGGGTATCTGTGAGGTCTGTGGCGCAGAGACGGTCCGGCACTCCTGACGCCTAATTACTGGACATCCGTTACCTCCTCGGAGAATCGACCGGGCCGTTCGTCGGGGGCACAACCGACCATCGACCACCAGAAACCATCGGGGTTTTGCGTTACGAGCGGTAGCGCTTGGTATGAAGACGGCAGTTCGGCGCGGTGTCGTCGCGGGTACACTTGTCGCCGTCGCGGGGGCGTTACGTGGGTGACTGGATTTCCGTTCATCTTCCCGAGTCTCGGTCCCACTGCCTACCTGCTCGCGGTCCGCCCGTCTGCACTGTCGTGTCGGCCGCGAACCGTCGTCGGTGGCCACGCTATCGGCGTCGCCGGCGGTCTCGTCGCATTCTCACTGCTCGCTCCCGACGTGGCGGTGACCGCCGAACTGCCGCCGCTGTCCAGTGACGGACTCCGTCTCGCAGCGAGCGGCGTCCTCGCGACGGGGTTGACTACCGGCGGGATGCTCGCAACCGGGCTCCGCCACGCACCCGCCTGCGCGACGACGCTCATCGTCTCACTGGGCCTTCTTTCGACACCTCCACAGGCCGCAGGGATACTCCTCGCAGTCGTGGTGCTGGTTGGTGTTCACGTCGCCAGTCGTGTGCTCGGCCGCTCGCTGTCGACGATATCGAGTTCTGCTGGGTAGGTTAGTCGTCGGCAGCGCTCGCTGCACCGGCCTGACCGCCGGTTGCGCGCTCGCGAACGAACTGGGTGAAGTTGTCGAAAAGCGTCTTGGCTTCACAGGCCGCACTGTAGTTCTCGGCGTTGATCCCCTCCAGAACCTGCTGGAGTCGCTCGTCCGGGAGGTCCTTGCCGGAGGCAACGTCCTCGGCCGTCGCGGTGTCGTACTCGGGATGGAACTGCACCGCGAAGACGTTGTCTTTCTGAAAGCCGTGGATGCCGTACTCGTTGCGGGCGAACACTTCTGCTCCGGGCGGGGCCTCGGCCACCCGGTCGGAGTGAGTCGTAAAGACGGTAAACTCGTCGTCGACACCCGACAGCAGCGTGTTCTCGCCGTCGTGCTCGACGGTTCGATAGCCGATCTCGTACTCGCCCATGTCCTCGACACTGCCGCCGAGCACGTCCGCGAGTAGCTGGTGGCCGTAACAGACGCCGAGCATCGGCATCCCGGTGTCGATGGCATCGCCCACGTAGGACTTGAGCTCCCCGATCCATGGTTTGTCCCAGTAGACGGAGGCCCGCGAGCCGGTGAGGACACACGCGTCGAACTGGAACGTCTCGGGGAGTTCACCCGCCGGACAGTGGAACTCCACGAGGTCTGCGTCCAGTTCGCGCCGGAAGTTCCGGCGGGTGTCCGCGCCGTCGTGGGCCGCGTTCAGCAGGGCGATGCGTAGTCGACTCATCGCCCCTCCGTAATCGTTCAGCGAGTAAAAACCTGCATATCGGCGGCTAACGTTGCCGGAGACGACGACACCCTCAGAACGAGTCTATCCGACCCGCCAGCCCACGACGACACCGGTCAAGTGCGTCGAGACACCCGTCGGTCGCAGTCGATAGCCCACTCGCGATGGCGTCTGTCGTCGCTTGTCCGACCCGGTGAATGGCCCCACCGGCGCGCCGACCGGCACCGGCAACTCGTCGTCCCGTCTTGCCAGCGACGTGTCCCAGACGCGTCGGGGAGACGAAGCTGACGGCCGCGACGGTACAGACTGCGGCGAGCGTCGGGATGGTCCGAAGCGACCCGAGTCTGGATGCGCACCCGACGTCGCTCTCGGCGTCCGATGGCTCGGCCGGCGACGGTTCGGCGTAGGGGTCGGGGTCCCGCAGGTCGGCCATCACGTTCTCGGCGATGTACGTCGCGCCGTTGTCGAAGTCCGGTGTCTCGGGTGGGTCAGCGACGGCGTCCAGCACGTCGATTGCGTCCGGCGCGACCGTGAACCCGGTGACGTCGAACCGCTCCAGCCAGTCCGCGACGGCATCCTGTTCGTCCGTGGCCGGGTGGACGACACACGGCGTCCCCGCCACGGCGGCGTCCATAATCGTCGAGTAGCCCGAACAGACGACGACATCTGCGCCACGGATGTACGGCAGCAGCGACGGGACCGCCTCCCAGTCATTGTCGGCCACGTCGAGCACGTCGTACCCCTGCCGCCGGAGGTGGTCGGCGATACGCGACAGCGAGGAGTAGTGGCTCGGCACGACGACCACGTCGGCCTCGTCCTGTACTGCCGGTTCGCCGTCAAGAGCCACCGGCGGGATGCGCGTCGCCCGCGCGGGGTCTGCCCCCGACTGCGGCCAGACGACGGGGTAGAAGAACTCCCGGGCGGCCGAGAGCTGAAACAGCGTGTGAAATCGCGCACCCGTTCGCTCGGCGACCCCGTCGTACAGTCCCGGCATGTCGTGTTTCAGCACGTACAGTGGGACGCCACACCGGGTGGCCGCCATCGCCGCGAACATGTCGTCGGTGACCAGTGCGTCCGGCTCGGTCGCCGACAGCCACGCGTGGTAGTCGGCGATACGACCCAGACTCGCCGGCACGCTCTGGCTCGCAACCTGCCACATTGAGCCACCCTGGAACGTGTCGATGTAGTCGACGACCGTCGGTTCGAACTCGTCGTAGCCGTTGAGCGCGACGAACTCGCTCCCGGCACCGCCGCCCGCCATCCGTACCGACCCGCCAGCGGCTTCGAGTGCCTCCGCGATAGCTAACATCCGCGTCGCGTGTCCCGCACCTTCTGGATAGTGCGCGACGGCAATATCCGGCGGCATTGATTCTACTGGCGTGTTCGACCCTCTATACATGTGTCTTGTGGCCACGCGAGCGGACGCCGCGACCGGGTCGCGGCATCAGCGGAGCGTCGCGGACACTACCCCAGCCACTCGAGCACCGTCGCGGACCATGTGTACCCGGTCCCGGCCGCGAGAAAGAGCACGATGTCGCCCTCCTCGACCCGGCCCCGCTCCAGCCCCTCGTCCAGCGCGAAAATCTGGTCGACACTCTGCATGTGGCCGTACTCGTCGAGATAGTAGCCGTCCGATTGGGGGTCGACGCCCAGCTCCTCCAGCAGCGTCTGGTGGAACGACCGCTTCATGTGCGTGACGGCGACGAAATCTATGTCGTCCTGTTCGTATCCCGATTTCTCCAGTGCCTCCTCGGCTACCGACAGGTAGTTTGGCAGCGAGACGGGCGCGATGCGCTCTTTCATCCCCTCGGGGTCGGGCACGTCGAGCGTGTGGAGGTTCTGCTCGACGGTCTCCTCCGTCGGCGGGTTCTTCGACCCGCCGGCGGGCATGACGACGTCTTCGGAGAACGAGCCGTCGGTGATAGCCCCACTCCGATGTACTCGTGCACGCGTACGGTCTTCTTCTGGTTCGGACTCCATCACGTACGCTGCCGCGCCGCTGCCGAAATTGAACATGAACGAGGAGTTCTCGTTCTCGTAGTCCAGCAGGTCCTCCTCGCGGGAGGCCGTCACCAGCAGCGCCGTGTCGACGCTGTCGGCAATCAGTTGTGCGCGGATCGTCCGCATGGCGATTGGACAGCCGGCACACAGCGTGTAGCTCTCGGTCGCGTACGCGTTCTCGGCTCCGATGCGCTCGGCGATGTTCGCGGCGGCCGACCAGACGACGTAATCCTTGTACTCGCTGCCATGATAGAGCACGAGGTCCAACTCCGCCGGGTCGACGCCGGCATCGTCGAGGGCGTCTTCGCCCGCTGCGATGGACATATCTGTTACGTGGTCGTCGTCCGGTGGACAGATACGCTTTTCGCGCATCCCCATCTTCTCGACGACGACTTCTTCCGGAATCCCACTCCGGTTGGCAATCTCTTCCCCACTCACCACCTCTTCCGGCGTATACCGACCATAGCCGGTGAGACCTACGCTGGTCATTACCAACCATTCTCTCTTGTAGCCGAATTAAGTTTCCTATTCTCTCGAATATTTTCACGTATGGAAACCATATTAATTTTGACCGAACCGATATACGAGTATTGTACTGAAAATATAACGCCTGGAATTTCGGACGCTGGCCTGCTAGTTACTCGTGAGCACCGCCGCCGTATTCCTCTTCGAGCGCCTGCCGGTCGATTTTCGATGGCCCGCTCATCGGCATCTCGTCGACGAACGCGAGGTGTTTCGGAACCTTGAATGCCGCAATCCGGTCGTCGAGATACTCCTGTAGTTCGTCCAGTGTCAGGCTTTCCTCGCCCTCGACGACTGCCTTCCCGACTTCGCCCCACTTCTCGTCGGGAACCGGGACGACGATGACGTCCTCGACTTTCGGGTGGCCGGCGATGACGTCCTCGACTTCCGGCGGGAAGACGTTCTCGCCACCGGAGACGAAGAGGTTCTTTTTGCGTCCCTCGATGTGGTAGTAGCCGTCGTGGTCGACGCGAGCGAGGTCGCCCGTGGACACCCAGCTTCCGGAAGCGGTCCCCTCTTCCGACGTTCCGCTCGCCCCGCTCGCGGAACTACCCCCAAACACTTCCTCAGTCTCTGCCTCGTTGTTCCAGTAACGGTCCCCCGAATGTGGGGAAGCGAGCTCGAGTTCGCCGACCTCGCCCTGCGGGAGTTCCTCGCCGTTTTCATCGACGATGCGAGCGTCGACGTACAGCGATGGCATCCCGATGGACGCAGTCTTCTCGCGCTCGAAGTTGTCGGGCATCGCGAAGTTGTTCGGACCGCACTCGGTCAAGCCGTACCCCTGCGAGAGGTCGATGCCGCGATTGCTCCACGCTTCGATGATGGAGTCGCGACACGGACCGCCGCCGCTCTTGGCAAAACGCAGACTCGAGAGGTCGGTGTTCTCCCACTGCTCGTCTTCGACCATAAACCGCAGGACTGCAGGCACGGCGACCAGCACCGAACACTGGTACGCCTCGATGAGGTCGAGCACCTGCCGCGGGTCGAAGTCCCGCGAGATGAGGACCGTTCCGCCCATGTGGAAGAAGGGGATGGTGAGGACGTTCCAGCCGCCGGTGTGGAACATCGGGAACACCATGGGAGTCACGTCGTGTGGCTGCAGCCCCCACGAGATGATGGTGTTGAACGCGTTCCACATGATGCCGCCGTGGGTCTGGACGACTTCCTTCGGCAGACCCGTCGACCCGCCGGTGTGCAAGAACAGATGTGGGTCCGACAGCGCCAGGTCCGCCCGTTCGACGGCCGCCCCCTCGTTGGGGAGCACGTCGGGCAACCGTTCCCACTCGCGACCCTCCGGTGCGCTGTGTTCGCGGAAGTCGCCCTGCTCTTCGGAGGGGAGACCGATGACCGGCGGGACCGCGAACTCCCGGTCGAACCGACGGAGTGCGGTGTCGACATCGGCCTCGAACGGTTTCTCGACGAACAGCATCGCCGGCTCGACGTCGTTGAGCATCTCCGTGATCTCCCGGGGTGCCAGCCGGTAGGAGAGCGGCGCGAGAATCGCACCGACCTTCGCCGTCGCGAAGTAGAGGTCGACCAGTTCCGGCCGGTTTCGCGAGACAACGGCGATACGGTCGCCCTTCTCGACACCGTGTTCGCGCAGTAGTCGTGCCGTCCGATTCGCCCGTTCGTCGAGTTCCGCGTAGGTGTACTCGTCGCCGGTGTCGGCGTCGACCAGACCGATGCGGTCGGGAGAGAGCTGTGCGCGCCGTTCGCTCAGTGCACCGACCCAGCCGTACGGTCGCTCGCCGTGATTGTGTACTGTCATGGTTGTATGTCTCCGTCGCACTCGGGCCGTGCGCGTCGGCGACCGGCCCACCTGGGCCGCCCGATACCATCCGACAGGAGCGACGCTCCTGTCACACTCCCGCCCACCGTATCCCGAGTGTGAGTCTGACACGGCCCGGTACAGACGCCCCGATAAAAATATTTCAGATTTGGATTTTGTCTGTCAGCTCCGCTCGCCCTGGCCGTCGATGTGAGCGAGTAGCCGCTCGGTGACCGCTCGCGAGTGTTCGACGAAACAGAGGTGTTTCCCCTCGACTGGCTCGCCGGTCCCCCGTGGTAACTCCGCGGCCAGTCGCTCCGCTGCGGCGGGAGCGACCACGGGGTCCTCGCGTCCCCAGCAGACCAGCGTCGGCAACGACAGTTCGTACAGCGGTCCTGCCTCGAACGACGCTACTGTCCCAATCTGTGCCGCAACTGCGTCGGCCGGTGCGTCCTCGTCGCGTCGCCACTCGGCAATCTGGTCGACGAGATCCGGGCGAGCGTCGAGAAACGCCTGCGAGAACGCCCCAGTCAGTGATTCCCGGAGCGACGCTTCGTCGCGCTCGTCGGGATGCAGCGCGGCCAGTGCGGTGGTATCGATATTTTCTCCGTCGGCGGCCGTACACAGGAGCGTCAGCGTCCGGGCACGGTCGAACTCTCTGGCGTACCGGAGCGCGACCATCCCGCCAAGTCCCGCACCGACGACGTGTACCCGGTCGACGCCGGCGTCTCGTAACACTGCCTCGAAGTCCGCCGCGAGGGAGTCCACGTCGTAGGGTCCTGGTGGAGCGTCTGACCGACCGGTTCCTCGGAGGTCCCAGACCAGCGACTCCCGTGGGCCGGCGACAGCGCGGTGTTGCCAGCCCCACAGCCACGCGCCGTAGCCCACGTCCGAGACGAACGCGACTGTCTCGCCGTCCCCCTCGGTGTGGTAGTGGAGATCGACCCCGTCGTGTGTCACCGTCGGCATGCGTTCCTCTTGGGGCTCCCGCGGTGACTGTTCTTCGTTTCGCTTGGCGCTTTCGAAGCCGATAATTGCGGGATGTCTTTTTTACGTCTCAGACGGTGCATCCACACTGGATGGCCATTGCGGACATCATCGCGGATATCGACTCACGCGACCATACGCTGACGGTCCTCAACAGGGAGTCGGTCGACCCGATGATAAATCTCCTCGAATCGATGTTCGAGTCAGAGCACGTCACCGTAACGGAGTCGGGAACGGCACCGGCTGGCCCTGCAAACATCGTCCGGCTCCAGGACGAGGACGGCGTCGGAATCGCCACGTCGAGTCTGGACGACATCCGTGACCAGTTGCTGCTGGTCAACTCGGATATGTATATCACCGGGACGCGCTCGCTGGACAGCGTCGAGACGGCCGACGTGGTCGCAAACCTCGACGACACGACATTCAACGTTGATGGAAAGAGCAAACTCCTGCTCATCCACATCTCACGCCACGTCGAACGGATGGCACTCGAAACCGGGTCGGGCGTCCTTCACTCCGGATTTCAGTACCTCTCCCGTATCCACGACGAACGCGGGACGGACAAAGCCTACAACCAACTGTCCGACACCGACGTCGACGTACACGTCTACGGTGTTCCAGACTGGAACCACGCTCCACAGGAGATGTACGTCCACCCTGGCGAGGACGAACTGGCACGAACGTGGTTTGTCGTCCATGATGGAAACGGCGCAGACGAACGGAAGGCTGCGCTGGTCTGTCTCGAAACGGGTCCGAACGAGTACGACGGCTTCTGGACGTTCAGGCCTGCTGTGGTCGACGACGTACTGGACTATCTCGAAACGACCTACAGTACGAATTGATTGCCTGTAATTGTCTGCGTTCTGTCGACTGGCATACAGATTGGCGTCCACTCTCGGGAGTAAGCATTTGTGTGGTGGTCTCATCGTGCTACTCGCATCGCTATGAAACCGTGTCAAAACTGTCAGGCGGCTATCGACGAGTATCTCCTCGATAAACAACTCGACCCCCTGCGTGAGCTCACAGTTGACGACTTCAACGTCTGCGCGGATTGTGCGACTATCGTTGCAGATGCGTGCGTAGAGTGCGGCGACGCGGTGTACGTCCCCCGAAGCGAATCAACCATCCCCGACTACTGTCCAGCCTGTCGGTCCGACCTCATTGACCGCACCGGACACGACCCCGGCTGGAACCGCAATTCCGTCTCTCCCTGAACGGGGCCCTCTCATTCTCCTATTTTTATTGAACCAGCCAATCAATAGTCTGCCTGTTCATCTCGAAGATTGTGTCCGCCAGCCCGTCCCAGACCGTGACTCCGGTCACCCGTTCGGTATCGGTTCGGAGCGAGGTCGCCTCCGCGAGGTTCAGTTTGTCCGCATCTCTCTTGCAGCATCGATGATGTTTCCGAGACACAGACGCCCGATGACTGTATGATGATGGTTGTCTTACAGGAGCCCGCTTTGAAGTCCGGCCGGGGAGCAACGGTTCCAACTCCGCGACTTCGTCACCGGAGAGACCACAGCCCGGTAGCCACCACGAACGACAGTTCTGTCTAGTCTTGTACTAGATGGACAATACTTAAGTCTCGGTCGAGTAGGACAGGTATGATTTGGTCCTTGCTATTGCAGATGGGTGGTGGCGCAGGCGGTTGGGGGCCATTTGTATTTCTCGGTCCCCTCGTCGGCCTGCTACTCGTGGGGACAGTCGTCTACCTCCTGTTGCGCGCGGTCGGCGGCACGTCATCGACATCCACAGCACGAACGAGCGACGCCATGGAGACGCTCCGGAAACGGTACGCACGCGGTGAGATCGACGACGAGGAGTTTGAGGAACGGGCACGAAAGCTCCGGGAGCGGTAGAGCCGAGACGCAGTCATCCACAATGTTCCAAACACAGTCTGACGACGACAACACACCGAAATGACGAACGATTCACACACCATATCGAGGCGTCAGTCGTTACGGATTCTGGGAGGGGTCGGCATGGCTGGACTCGCAGGTTGTACCTCGCTAGCGGACTCACTCCCCGGGGGCGACAGTGGTCTCACGGGCGACCCGACAGGCGTCACACCACGCGCGCCACCGTCCGGACCGCCGGACAAGACGTTCGAATTAGCGGCCGCGCCCGGGACTGACACAGTGGGCGTGTCCCCGTCGACGTGGCTGTACGACGACGCGTTTTCTGGTCCGGAAATCAGGGTCTCAGAGGGTGAGGTCGTCGGCGTCTCACTGACTAATGAACTGCCCGACGAGACATCCATCCACTGGCACGGGCTACCGGTAGCGAACGCGATGGACGGCGTGCCGAACCTAACACAGGCACCCGTCGAACCGGGCGACTCCTTCGACTACCGGTTCCGAGCCGACCCACCAGGCACGTACTTTTATCACAGCCACGCCGGTCTGCAGCTCGACCGGGGACTCGCCGGACCGCTCATTGTTGCGGAAGACGAGCCGCACGTCGACTACGACGACGAGTTCGTGATCGTCCTCGACGACTACCTCTCGAGTGAGCCACGGCCATCAGCGAACGAAGCGGAGGCAGGCAGCGGTCCCGGCGGCCGCGGCAGGGGAGGCGGACCAAGAGGCGGTATGAGAGGCGGTATGATGAATGATTATCGACCATCCTACGCGGGGATGGTCATGAACGGACGGGGGTCGGGGGATCCGCCGGTCTTCGAGGTCTCGGAGGGTGAACGGATCCGTCTCCGGTTCGTCAACGCGAGCAGCGCGACAACGTTCCGGGTCAGCTCCGGCGGGCACGCCTTCGAAATCTCTCACGCGGACGGGCGACCGGTCGAACCGGTGTCCGCCGACTCGTTCACCTTCGGTCCGGGTGAGCGCTACGATGCAATCGTCACCGCGAACAATCCTGGAACGTGGGCAATCGATGCCACCCCGGTTCGGGGGTCGGAACCGAGCGCCAGAGGTGTTCTCCGGTACGCCGGCGAGAGCGACGACCGCACACCGACGGCTCCGGGGACGGGGAGTCGAACGCTCCAGTACGACGACCTCCGCGCAGTCGAATCAATCAACGGGATCGACGGCTCCCCCGACCGAACGTTCGATCTGGCGCTGTCGCAAGGCAGCGACGGCTACAGCTGGGCCATCGACGGACAGGTGTTCCCCGACGCCGATCCCCTCGATATCCGAGAAGGCGAGCACGTCCGCATCCGCATGCGCAATCACAGTCCGGTCCCGCATCCGATGCACCTCCACGGGCACTTCTTCCGGGTCGGCGACGCGGTCAAAGACACCGTCGTCGTCCCGGGGCGAATGGGCGAGGAGACAATCGATTTCAAGGCGGACAATCCCGGAAACTGGTTCTTCCACTGCCACAATCTCTATCACCTCGAAGCCGGGATGGCACGAGTCATCCGGTACGTCTGATGCGGTTCGGTGAAGATGGAACGCCAGTATTTGCCAAGAAATCGAATCGACTCAGCACGGCTCTTTGAAGGGCTTCGCAGCGTGATGGATTCCCTGGTACTCACTCTGCAGATTCATTGAGCAGACAACTCCCTCTACGCTGGTCAAAACAGACAAGTCGCTGATGCCTGTCCCTGAACCTCACTCCACAGTTAGGCGCTGTTGAGCTGTGTGAGAATTTCGGGGACAGCGTCGAGTGCGTCGTCGAGACTGTCGGCGTCGGGACCGCCGCCCTGTGCGAAGTCCGGTGGACCGCCACCGCCGCCGCCGACGCGCTGGGCGAGTTGGCCGACCACATCGCCGGCGTCGACACCGACCCCGTCGGGAACAGCGACGACGAACTGCGCGCCGTCGGCACCAGACCCAATCACGGCAATCTTGCCGTCGTCGACCAGCGCGTTCGCCGTCGCGCGGAGTTCGTCCATGTCGCCATCGAGGCGCTGGACGACAGCCGTCGTTCCGGCGACCTCGACTTCCTCGCCGCTGCCGCCGCCGCTGGCGCGCACCGTAGCGAGTTCCTCTTTGAGTTCCTCGATCTGCTTGCCCCGCGCCTTCCACTCGTCGAAGAATCGCTGGGCGGTCTCGGGCACCTCTTCGGGAGTCACGTCGAGGATGTCGGCGGCCTCGTCGAGTGCGCGCTCGGTCCGCTGGGTGGCCTCGATTGCGGCGTCGCCAGCGGCGTAAGTCAAACGGATAACGCCGTCCTGAATGCGCTCGGTGTTCAGCAGTTTGATCGCGCCGATGTCGCCGCTGCGTGAGACGTGGGTCCCGCCACAGGCCTGGGTGTCGTCCCCGACGGTGATGAGCCGAATCTGCTCGCCTTCCGGAATCCCGCCCTGGTAGATGTCGAAGCCGTACTCGCTTTCGGCGTCGTTGCGGTCGGGCCACTCCTGGCTGACCGGGACGTTGTTCATCACGATGTCGTTGGCGATGCGCTCGATTTCTTCGACCTGCTCGCGCGTAATCGACTCGTAGTGTTTGATGTCCAGGCGTGCGCTATCGGTGTGTTTCTGCGCACCGGCCTGGCGGACGTGTTCGCCCAGTACCTGTCGAGCAGCGTGGCCGACGATGTGGGTTGCGGTGTGGTGGCGCATCAGGCGCCGGCGACGGGTCGCGTCGACCTGTCCGCGGACGAAATCGCCCTTGCCGGGGTCTGTGTCCGTGTGGTGGAGAATGACGCCGTCGACGCGCTGTGTGTCAGTCACGTCGACAGTTACGTCGTCCGTTGTGAGTGTCCCATGGTCTGCAGGCTGGCCACCGCCTTCGGGGTAGAACATCGTCTGGTCGAGGACCACGTCGTAGCCCTCCTCGCGCTCGAAGACGTCGAGGACCATCGCCTCGAACTCCATGCGTTCCTGGTCGTCGTAGTAGAGGCGCTCTGTTTCGGGCAGGTCGGCCAGACGCTCCTCGTCGAGGTCCGTCGTCTCTGTCTCCTCGTCGTCGGTTTCGCCGCTGTGGCGCTGTGCCACCAGCGAGTAGAAGTCGTCGGGAACGTCGACCGTCGCACCCTGCTGTTCGGCGATTTCTGCCACCATGTCGGGCTGGATACCGTGGGAGTCGTATAGTTCGAGGAGTTCCTCGGTCGGAATCGGCTCGCCTTCGCGGGCGTACTCCTCGGCAAGTTGCTCGACCTTTCGGGAGCCACGCTCCAGCGTCTCTCGATACTTCTCGACTTCCGTCCGCACGATGTCTCGAATCGTCTCGCGGTTCTCGTAGCCGAGGCGGTCGGCCTGCATGTCAACGAGTTCGTCGAGCGGCGCGTCGACGCCGACGTTGTCACAGAGTCGTTTGGTTCGTCGGAGAACCATCCGGGCGAGATAGCCAGTCCCGACGTTCGAGGGGACGATACCGTCGCCGAGCATGTACGCCAGGGTCCGGCAGTGGTCGGCGATGGCGTAGATGGTCTCCAGCGGTTCCAATAGGGCACGGAGTTCGGCCACGTCGACGCCGAGCTGGTCGGCGATGTCGCCGCGAGCGGCCTCCACGTCGTCGACGTCGTCGATGTCGAGATTCCCAGAGAGGCGGGCGGCGTCGTGGACGATAGCGGCCTCCTCGTCGGTGTGTTCGACGCCGGCGTTGTCCTTGAGGAACGCTATCATCTCGGGATAGATGGCCTCGTAGACGGTGGGGGTGCCCTGGCTCATCCAGGTCCACCGCTCCAGTCCGTAGCCGGTGTCGACGACGTAGGTGTCCATCTTCGAGTACCGGTTGCCGTCCTTCATTTCGTACTCGCCCTCGGGGTCCTGTTCGAGGGACATGAACACGAGCGTCGCCAGTTCCAGCCCCTTGTAGATAACCTCGATTGCGGGGCCGGCGTTACCGCCGCCGACCCAGGGGTCCTCGATGTACGTTACGTCGTCGGGGTCCGCGCCGAGCTCTTCGAGCAGTTCGTCGCAGTACTGGACCGTCTCGTCTTTCCAGTACACTTCACCCTCGTACGCGTACTCGTCTTCGACGTCTTCGCGGGCGTTGAACGCGTGATGGGCCATCATCTCGAAGGCCATCGTGTGTCGGCCGGTCTTGCCCACGTTGTCGATGTCCTGCATCCGGATACAGGGCTGGCTGATGGTCAGCGGGTTCGCCGGCGGGGGTGTCGTGCCCGAGGTGACGAGCGGCTGGAAGTCGTAAATCGACGCTTGCGTCAGCAACACGTCGTCGCGCCAGCGGTTGGCCGCGACAGGGTAGGGGTCGATGCGGGTGTGGTCCCGCTCCTCGAAGTAGGAGAGAAACGCCTCGCGCATCTCTTCGAGGCTGTGGTGCTCTGCGAAACCGGGGTCGTCGATGAACTCGTACTCCGCACAGGGTGGCTCACCGCACGTCGACCGGGACTCGTCGCGCGTCCAGAAATGGGCTCCACACTCCGCACACGTCAGTCGGTGGAAGCCGTTCTCCGCGAAGTAGTCCAGTTGGTATTCCTCCTCCAAATCGGTCATCCGTTGCTCTAGGGTGGCCTACCAGTCCCTAAAACAGTTCCGAACAGGGAGCAGCTCGGGTGCGCGTACTCTTCTCTTCCGATCAGTGTCTCGCTGAGATACACGTCGTTCGCACCGATGCGGCAATTCTTTTCGCGGTCGTCGGGTGATACGTCAACCCTCGGTGTGGAGACCGGCCACAGATCAACCAGCCCTTATTCTTCCGTACCCTCGTTCCACGTGGGACGTCCTACCGTTTCCGACTGTTCCCAGTCGTCCCACCCACTGGCGGACCGGTGTCCCCGGTTCGCACCGGCACCCAAGTAATCATCGTCTGTCCGCCGGCTGTTCGTAACCGGTCGCCACTACCCTGGCGACCACTGACCGGCGATTTCGTTCACTCGTCGAGCGCCAGCGACGCCAGCAACGCTTCGAGTTGAATCCGCTCGTTCGCACCTTCGGTGATGCGGTAATCCGCCTCGCCGATACGGTCGAGCAGTTTAACTGCCGCACGATCGTCGAGTTCGAACTCCCAGACTGAGCGGTGAAGCTGGTCGATGATGTCGCCGCCGGCGATACCCTCCTCGGTGATGAGCTGGTCGAGCCGTGAGCGCGCGGCCGTAAAATCGCCCGAGAGCGCCAGCGTCACCATCTCGTTGATTTCCTCCGGACGGGCTGTCGAGGTGATTTCGAAGACCGCTTCCTCGTCGACGGTATCGCCAGTGACTGCTGCAGCCTGTAACCCGTTGATGGCTTTGCGCATGTCGCCGTCTGCGGCGTAGACCAGCGCGTCCACACCGTCGTCGGTGACGGTGATACCTTCCGTCGCGGCGATTTTCCGGATCTGCGATTCGACCGCGTCGTCGGCCAGCGGTGAGAACCGGAAGACGGCACACCGCGACTGGATCGGGTCGATAATCTGACTGGAGTAGTTACACGAGAGAATAAAGCGGACGTTGTTCGAGAACTGCTCCATCGTCCGGCGGAGCGCTGACTGGGCGTCGGAGGTAAGTGCGTCGGCCTCATCAAGGAATATAATTCGATAGTCGACGCCGCCAAAAGAAGTCCGGGCGAACGATTTGATGCGGTCCCGAACCACGTCGATACCCCGCTCGTCTGAGGCGTTGAGTTCGAGGAAGTGTTCTTCCCAGTCCTCACCGTATAGCTCTCTAGCTATTGTGACACTTGCGGTCGTCTTCCCGATTCCGGCTGGCCCCGCAAATAGCATGTGGGGAAGGTCGTCACGCTCGACGTAGCTCCGGAGTCGACCGACGATAGTATCCTGACCGACGATGTCGTCGAACGTCTGCGGACGATACTTCTCCAGCCAGATTTCCTCGCGGCCGGTCCCCGATTTTTCGGCCTCGCTCATACGGTTTCGGAGTGGCGGGGCCGGCATAAACCCCGCGAGTGTCCGCCGTCGAGTCCACGTTCCGACACGCTCAAACACCGCCGGCACCGACGACAGATATGGTCACGGTCGAACTCGTCGGCGAGGGCAGTCGGGAGGTGTCCGTCGACGGGGACACCACCTACGGCGACTTGCTCGCTCCCTTCGAGGTCAGTCCGCACGAAGTCACGCTGACGGTCGACGGCAATCCGGTCCCGGAGGACGCGCCCGTCGACGGGACCGTCGAGCGCGTACGCGTGGTCAGACTCATCAAGGGCGGATAGCCATGATCATTCCTCGGTGTCATCGTTCGCTACCGTCTGGGCGTACTCCTCGAACAGGTCTTGCCGGTCCGCGAGAATCTCTTCGACGCTCTCTCCGTCGGTGACTTGCTGGATATCCTCCAGCAGTGCCCGCCTGAATTCCATCTCGATGTTCGGACTCTCGTCGAAAATCTGCTTTGCGACCGTGCTAGCCTGCTCACCTGTCAGTACCCACTCGTGGCTGTCGGCCAGCGTGCCGCACGCTTTACAGACGACGTGGCCACAGGCAGTCGGTTCGTCTTCGTCGGTGTGCGAACACATCATCGGGTCCGCACAGACCAGTGCCGCATGCGCCGGATGTTCCGGCCAGCCGAGCCAGTCCTCACAGTCGGGGCAGTACCACTCGAAAACCGAGAGTTGGTCCTCGCCCTGCCGCTCAACGTTCTCCGATGGGATGTCGTCGGGGTCGTATCGTGGGCTGTCGAGGGAATGGCGTTCTACCACGGGTTACGCGGCTGTTCGTGTCCCCGCACATCAATTGTTGGGACGAGGAACCTCGAAAAAGACTAGTTCGTCGTCGTAATCTCGACGACGTCGCGGTGGTCCAGTTGCGTGTCCGCGCCGATCTGGCGTTCGGTGCGCACGTTGTGGGCGTGAAGGAATCCATCGCCGATGTCCGAGTGCAGGAAGTACGCGAAGTCCTCAGCGGTTGACCCATCGGGCAGGACGAAACAGTCCTGGAGGAAACTCCCGTCGTCCTGTGGCTTTCTCGCGCCGGGGAAGACGGCGATGGCGTCGAGTTCCTCGAACAGTGCCGTTTCGAGTGCCTGCTGGACGCCGGTCCCACCGTAGGCACCGATAAACTCTCGAATCTGTTCCAGTCCCGCTCGTTTCTCGTCGGGCAGGTCGGCAGTCACCTCGAAGTCCTCGTCGCCGGGTCGGTAGTCGAGGACGCCCTGTTCGTCACCGTTCTTGAGCGCTTTCTCGGCGTGTGCGGAGACGGGGACAAAGGTGAGGTGGTCGTAGTCGGGGTCGGTCGTAATCTCGCTCCAGTTGTCCTGGGCGGCCTCGGTGTCCATCTTGTTGGCCGCGACGAGCATCGGTTTCGTCCGGATTCGAATCTCGCGAGCCAGTCGCTCCCGGTCGTCGTCGTCCCACGTGTCGGGGTCGAGTTCCAGGTCGAGTGCGAGAATAACTCGTTTGACCTCCTCTTCAGTAATCTTGAATGCCGACATCTGCTCGGCCAGGTCCTCCTCGACGTCCTTGTCCTCGCCGTTGTAGCCCGAGTGGTAGCGCTCGATGCCCTTCTCCAGGATGTCGAGATACCACATGTCCAGCTCCTCCTCCAGGAAGTCGATGTCCTCGCGGGGGTCGTGGTCTTCGGTTGGTTCGCCTTCGAGGTCAGTCTCGCCGGTGAAGTCGACGACGTGAATCAGCACGTCGGCCTCGTTGAGGTCGGTCAGGAACTGATTGCCGAGTCCTTTTCCTTCGTGGGCACCGGGGACGAGGCCGGCGACGTCGACGAGTTTCGTCGGGACGAAGCGGGTGCCGTCGGCGCAGTAGCCGTGGTTCGGGGTGCAGGCGTGGTCGAACTCCGGAGCTGCACACTCGACGCGGACGTACGCCTCCCCCATCGAAGGGTCGATAGTCGTGAACGGGTAGGCCCCTTCGGGCACGTCGTTCATCGTCGCGGCGTTGAAGAAGGTGGACTTGCCAACAGAGGGCTTGCCGACGAGTCCAATCTTGTAGGTCATTGGAGAGAGACAGGCCAGTCGGCGGCTAAAACGTTATCAAACGGGTCGAGAGCGTGTGTGAATGGCAACCAAGATTGGCTGGCGGCACTATTACTCGTCGTCACAGTTGGACATAACCAGCGAACGGCGGCACTGAGAAGGTGGACTTGCCGACAGCGGGTGAGCGAACCGAAGGTTCGCGATCCTCGTCGGGCCGGAGGTCCGACGGTGGCTTGCCGACGAGTCCAATCTTGTCGGTCATTGGAGAGAGACAGGCCAGTTGGCGGCTAAAACGTCGACAAACGGTCCGGGAGAGTGTGTGAATAGTAAACGCACTGGTTCGGCGTGGTGCGTGAAACTCTCGGTATTGGTTTGAGGCTGGCAGCCGTACGTGCCATCATGTCCGAGTCACGTCCCACCATCGATTTCTCGCTGCCGAACGTCGGTCCTGGCCCGGACCCCTGTTCACTCGCCGACCTCGCCACCGAATACGACTTCGTGGTCGTCTATCTCCAGCGTGACCACCTCTGTACGAACTGCCGCAAACAGGTACAGACAATCAAGGACCGCTACGACAAGTTTCGTGACCGCGATACTGAAGTCGTCTCTATCGTCCCGGAACCACGCGAGAAGGTCCAGTCCTGGCAGGGAAGCTACGACCTGCCCTATCCGCTGCTGGCCGATCCCGACGTGACCGCCGGCGAGACGTTCGACCAGCCGGTCCGTTTCGGCTTTCTGGGGAGTCTCAGTGATTTTCTCGGCCGGATGCCGGAAGTCACCATCCTCGACTGTCGCGACGGCGGGCCACAGGTCGCATGGAATTACAGCGGGTCGTCGACGTTCGATCGCCCGGATATCGACGAGGTGCTGGTCGAACTCGACGAGTTACGGACCGAACCGTGACTGATCGAATCCGCGTTCGTGAGGCGACCGTTCCCGAACTTCCCGACGTGTTGAACGTCGTCGACGGCGCGGTGCTGGCCGTCGATACTGGGCGGCTTCGAAGTGCTATCGACCGCGGTGACGTGCTGGTGGCAGTCGCCGGCGAGACAGGTGGCGACCCTGAGACCGATCGCGTCCTCGGCGCGCTCGTCCTCGCTGGCGAGGAAATCACGGCCGTCGCGGTCCGTCAACGTCGTCGCAACCAGGGCATCGGGACGATGCTCGTCGAGGCGGCCGCCGAGCGCCGTGCGCGACTCGTGGCGACGTTCGACCCGCGCGTGCGGTCGTTCTGGGAGTCACTCGACTTCGCCATCGAACCCGCCGCGGAACCCGACCGGTTCCGTGGCGTCCGGTAGCCGTGTCTACTCGGTTTCTCGCCACTCGTCGGCGAGCAGACCGCACCGGTAGATGTCGACGTACTCCCCTTCGACGAACGCCTCCGCGCGCAACTGCCCCTCCTCGGTGAACCCGACCTTCCGGAGGACGCGCAGTGATGCGGGGTTGGTCGCGTACGCTTTCGCGACCACTTTGTTGAGCCGACGTTCCTCGAAGGCGTACTCGCAGAGGCTCTCCAGCGCGTCGGTGGCGTAGCCGTTGTTCCAGTGTTCCGGCGCGATCATGAACCCGGCCTCGGCCACGCCCCAGGCGTCGTTGTAGTCGCTGAGTCCGATCGTGCCAAGCGGTGTCTCGTCGTCGCAGATCAGGAAGTGCCACCCGTCGGCCTCGGCGAGGGAGTCGACCCACTCCGTTTCCTGCTGGTGGGTTACCGGGTCGACACTCTGGAGAGTCTGGCGAATGCGGGGGTCGTTGATGAGTTGCTGCATGAACTCCGCATCTTCGCGTTCGATGGTGTGTAACTCGACGCTCTCGCCGTCGAGAAAGCGCGGACCTGGCATACTACCTGTTTCGTTGTCACCTCTCTTGAAACTGTGTGGTGACCACTTGCGTTCGAGTTGCCTGTCTCAAATAAGCGGTTCGACGAGTTCTCTCCCGGCGGCCAGCAGCTCTTCGGTCTGTTCGGCGCTCCCAGATTCCGCGTAGATACGCATCTTTGGTTCCGTTCCAGACGGGCGGACGAGCAGCCACGTTCCGTCGTCTAGCGCGATTTTGAAGCCGTCGACGGTGTTCACGTCCGCGACGGGGACGCCAGCGACGCTGTCGGGGAGCGCCGGTTCGAGGTCCGCGAGCACGGTCTGCTTTCGGTCGTCGGGACAGTCGACGCTGACACGGTCCTGGTGGATATCACCGTGTGTCTCGAGGATACGGTCGGCGCGGTCGTCGATTGATTCCTCGACTTCCGCGGCAGCGGTGAGCAAGGCGAGAAGCACGCCGTCTTTGTTCCGGAGGTGTGCGGTCACGCCGAAGCCGCCGCTCTCCTCACCACCACAGAGCGCGTCGTGGTCGGCCATCGCTTCGGCGACCCACTTGAACCCGACCGCGGTCTCGTGAACGGTGTGGCCGTGTGCTGCGGCGACACGGTCGACGAGGCTGCTCGTCGAGACGGTCCGGACGGCGTCGCCGGCGTCGCGGTCGAGCAGGTAATCGTAGAGAACGGCGAGATAGACGTTCGGGTCGAGAAAGCCGCGGTCGGGGGTGACGACACCGAGGCGGTCGGCGTCGCCGTCGTTGACGAAGCCGAGTGCGGCATCACCGCTGGTGACTCGTTCGACCGCTTCCTCGGCGCGTTCTGGGACTGGTTCGGGTGGCGTGCCGCCGAACGTGGGGTCGCGGTCACATCGCAGCCGCGAGACGGTCGCGCCGCCGCGTTTGAGGAGTGCGTCGGTGACCCCGCGGCCGCTACCGTGCATCGCGTCGTAGACAATCCGAAGTCCATCGAGGTCCGTCGACACGAACTCGACGGCGTGGTCGCTGAAGGGTGTCACGAGGTCCCGTTCGGCGACACTTCCGTGGTCCGCATGATCGACTGGCTCCGGTTCTGCGAGTCGGGCTTCGAGTGCGTCTGTCACGTCGGGGAGTGCGGGTGACCCGTCTTCGGGGACGAACTTTACGCCGTTGTACTCCGGCGGGTTGTGCGAGGCAGTAATCATCAGACCGCCGGCGTAGCCGCCGTTCCTGACCGTCCAGGCCAGGACCGGTGTCGGGCAGTCCCGTTCGGCGATGGTCACGTCGCGGCCGTTGACGGCGAGGACGCGCGCCAGTTCCTCGCCGAACCCCCGCGAGTGGTCGCGTGCGTCGTAGCCGACGGCGACCGCACCGTCGATTTCTTCGTCGGCCAGATACGTGGCGACAGCTTGCCCGACCATCCTGACGCGGGGTTCGGTGAACTCCTCGAGCGTCGCGCGCCAGCCGTCGGTACCAAACGATATCGCGTCAGCGCCGTCTGCAGCCATGCGACTGTCTGCGTTACGTATGCACTAAAAGACCCACCGTCGCCACATGGGCTCATCGCACTCAGCTGCGTCGCTGGTTGTTGCTCACGGAAGGGGAGCCAGGGGGTCCGCGGAGGCTAGACGTTCACACTCGCCTGGCACGCTGTCTCGCGACCTCGGCGATTCCGGCGTTGGCCGAGCAACTCGGGCACGCGTATATATCGCCGTGTTCGTCGGCGAAGACGCGAGCGAACCGTTCTGAGACGTGCGCGCCGCAGTGATTACACTCTGACATCGTGTTCGGCCGGCGACCCGTCGCCGGCATCAATAGGGAGGGGTGGAACGGGCAATACCATTGTCCCAAATATATTGGGTACGTTCAACTGTCGTTGTACTCGACGAGCGATTCCTTTGCAGCGCGACTGAGTTGCTTGATTTCGTACTCGCGGGACATCGCGTCCGACCGGGTATCGAAGGACTCGACGTGAACCAGTTCGACGGGCGTGCGTCCGCGGGTGTACTTCGCACCCTCGCCGCTGTCGTGTTCGGCCACGCGGCGCTGGACGTTCGTGGTGTACCCCGTATAGAGCGTGTCGTCGGCACACTGCAGGACGTAGACGTAGTGGTCAGTCATCTGTCTGCGGACATACTCGTCATTCGGTTCGTGCAGCGTCCACGCGGCGAGCGATGAGACCGGCCTGTGCGCCGGCGGTAAAGCCTGCGTCGACGTTGACGACAGAGAGTGCGGTACATGACTGGAGCATGCCCGAGAGCGCGGCCTCGCCCTCGCCAGCGTGGCCGTAGCCCGTCGAGACCGGGAGTCCGATGATGGGCACGTCAACGAGGCCGGCCGTGACCGTCGGGAGTGCGCCCTCGCGACCGGCGGCGACGACGAGCACGTCGTGTGCACGCAACTCGTCGAGCCGGTCGGTCAGGCGCGTCAGCGCGGCCACGCCCACGTCGCTGATGCGTTCGACAGTCGCGCCCATCTCCCGGGCGACGGCCGCGGCCTCTCCTGCCGGCACGGCGTCGGAGGTCCCGGCGGTGACGATGCAGACACTCGCATCGAGGTCGGGTTGTTCGAAGTCGGGGCCGTGCGCGACGAGGACGCCCGCGCGGTCGTAGAGTCGGATGCTCGCTGCGGGAAACTCGTCGTCGAGTCGGCGGCGCGTCGCCAGTACCTGCTCGTCGGTGAGACGGGTCGCGATGGCGCGACCGGTCGTTTCGAGACTCGTGGCGACGAGCGTTGCCACTTCGTCTAGCGTTTTGCCGTCGGCGAGAACCGCTTCGGGGACGCCGCTGCGCGTCTCGCGAGCGGCGTCGTAGCGCCCGGCCTCGCTGGTCGCGTAGCCGCTCAGCTTCGCTTCAGCAGTCTCGGGGCTGAGATTGCCTGCGGCGACAGCATCGAGGATATCGCGCATACCGGCTACTGGTTGGCCCCCCACTCTTAAGTGTCGGTCCCATTCGACTGGCTCAAACCCCCGTCAGTACCGGTATGAGCGGTCTGAAACGGGAAAGCTTATAAATCCCCATCTGGAAATCACGCGGTGTATGGCAGACCTAATTGTCAAAGCAGCCGTCAAGGAAGAGCTCGATGATATGAACGTCGCTTCGGACTTCTACGACGCGCTCGACGAGGAAGTCGGGGAACTGCTCGAAGACGCCGCACGACGCGCAGACGAAAACGACCGAAAGACCGTCCAGCCGCGCGACCTGTAAGGCCGGACTCTGCTCGCGTCCCCGCTGTCTCTCCGCGTGAGAGACGGACACGGGAGCATTTCTTTCCGTTTTTACCCGTGAGTAACAGCACTGAGGTCGCTGTACTCCAGGTCGCGATTCGCTCACAACTCCTCGATGCGAACGCGCTCGTCCGTCCCGACGTGAATCTCGTCTGCGAGGTCGACGAAGAGTCCGTGTTCGACGACACCCGGGAGTTCGGCGAGCGCAACCGCCCGCTCGGTGGGGTTCGCGATGGGTCCGAAGTCACAGTCGAGGACGAGATTTCCGTTGTCGGTCACGACAGGACCGTCCTTGCGCTCGGCACGGCGCAGTTCGGGGTCGCTGCCCTGCGCGCGAACCGCGTCGGCGACTGTCTGCCGCGCATCGGGGAGGATTTCGACTGGAACGGGGATGTCGAGTTCGTCGGCGAACTTTCCGTCGTCGACCACGACGAGGAGGCGGTCGGCGGCGGCGTCGACGATTTTCTCGCGGGCGTGTGCTGCCCCACCGCCCTTGATAAGGTGGCCGTCTGCAACCTGGTCGGCCCCGTCGATAGCGATGTCGGGCGTTGACTCGTCCAGCGTGGTGAGCTCGATTCCGGCGTCGTGTGCGAGTTCCCGGGACTGGAAGGACGTGGGAATCCCCTCGATATCGAGTCCGGCATCGACTTCACGACCGAGTGCACGGATAGCGTGGGCGGCCGTCGACCCGGTGCCCAGTCCGACGACCATCCCGTCGTCGACGGCGTCGGCCGCGCTCTCACCGGCCCGTCGTTTCGCGTCCTCGGAACCACCGCGTTTCATATCTCACCTCATCGGGCCCGACCGCAAAAGTCGTCCGGTGGGTATCTCCATTCGGTGCAGTCCTGTTGGTTTGTCCGGTCGCTGCGGCCGACAAGAGTCGAGGCTGACATGCGAGTGACCACTGGAAGCGACCGCCTACTTTTTGGGGTGGCCACCCGCCCACACTGGTATGTTTGGAACGAGCGGCATCCGTGGGCCAGTCGGCGACGAGGTGACGGCAGACCTCGCCCTCGCTGTCGGCCGCGCACTGGGCATCGACACCGACCGTGCCGTCGTCGGCCGCGACCCGCGCGAGAGCGGGCGTCTGCTGACCGACGCACTCACCGCTGGACTCCGCGAGTCGGGAACCGACGTGGTCGACCTGGGGCTGGCGGCGACGCCGACCGTCGGTCGGGCCGTCGCGTGGGAGGACGCCGATGCCGGCGTCTCCATCACCGCCTCACACAACCCGCCACAGGACAACGGTATCAAACTCTGGCAACCGAGCGGACAGGCCTACGACGCAGCACTGCGCGAGCGAATCAGCGAGCGCGTCCGTGAGGACGCCGCCGCGCTCGTCGACTGGAATCAGCTGGGCGACCGGACGGCCGTCGACGCGACCGAGCGCCACCGCGACACGCTGATCGCAGACCTCGAACTCGACCGGTCGCTCTCGGTTGTCGTCGACGTGGGCAACGGAGCGGGCGGGGTGACTGCCGACGCGCTCGATGCGCTGGGCTGTGACGTGGAGACGCTGAACGCTCAGCCCGACGGGTCGTTCCCGGGCCGGCCGAGCGAGCCGACAGCCGAAAACTGCCGGTCGCTGGCGACGCTGGTCGGCGAGAGCGACGCCGACCTCGGTATCGCCCACGACGGCGACGCCGACCGGATGCGCGCGGTGACTGCCGACGGTGACTTTCTCTCTGGCGACGTGCTGCTGGCACTGTTCGGACGGGACGCGGCGGGCGCGGGCGAGCGCGTCGCGGTCCCAGTCGATACGAGTCTCGCCGTTGCAGACTATCTGGCCGAGGCGGATATCGAGACGACGCGAACGCCGGTCGGCGACGTGTACGTCGCGGCGGCGGCCAGCGAGTCGGACGTGGCCTTCGGCGGCGAACCCAGTGGCGCGTGGATCTGGCCCGAGGAGACGCTGTGTCCGGACGGGCCGCTGGCGGCGTGCAAGATAGCGGCGCTGGCCGCCGAGCGACCGCTGGCCGAGCGTGCCGCGGACATCGAGACCTACCCGATTCGGCGGACGAGCGTCGAAGTTGACGAGAAGGCAGCGGTGATGGACCGAATCCGTGCGACAGTTATCGAGCAGTACGACGACGTGTCGACGCTGGACGGCGTTCGCGTTGACCGCGGCAACGGCTGGGTGCTACTGCGGGCGAGCGGCACCCAACCATTGGTCCGAATCACGGCCGAGGCACGCGATGAAGAGCGCGCCGAAGAACTCTTCGGAGAAGCACGGGAGTTGCTCGAATCAGCCCGGTGAGCGGGCGACACACCGCATAACGGCGGGCGACGGACGTGGGAAAATTCGTTATCCGCGTCTGGTCGACCGCGCCTGGCGAACATCCGCCCCATCCCGAATCTTGTCCTCGCACTGTGGACACACCCGCGGCTTGTCTATCCCGTTCGGTGTGAACACACGCGCGTAATCAGCCGTCACAAATGCACCGCAGTTCTGGCATTCCGGCATACACGCAAAGGATGGGGGTCTTCCTTCTTAAGGATTGGTGCTATGGTATTAACCCTCACTTTGGATTCGGCAGTTTCGTGGCAGAGAATCCCACACATGAAATCCCGGACCGGTCTAGAACGTGGCCGTCAGTGTCCCGTCCTCGTCGAGTTCGACGATGCCGTCAAACAGGGAACGGAAATCATCGACGACAGACTCTTCGTGGACTTCGGCGGCGAGGTGGAAGAGACCGACAGCGTCGTGGTCGGCGAGTAGGCTCTGTATCTCCTGAATTGCCTCCCGGGCTTGCTCTTCGTCGGCGTAATAAATCATCTCGGTGATAGAGTCGACGCTGACGCGGCGTTTCCCGTCGGTCTCTGTGAGGAATCGCCGGACCTGGTCGACGATTCCCTCCAGGTCGTCCGGTGAGGAGACGTAGCGGACACTGTCGCTCTTTCGGCGGCTGTATCCCCGCTCGACGGAAAGCGTATCGAGGATCGTCGCTCGCTGTTCGTCGACCTCGTAGTGTTCGAGTTTCTGTTTGACTTCCCGGGCGGTCGTCCGGGTGGAGACGACCAGCAGGTGGTCGGTGTCGGTTTTCAGGAAGTCAGTGTCGACGCGGTCGGTTTCGGCCGTACTCGGGTGGACGAGCAGGATACTGGTCCCGCCGGAGACTGTTTCCGGCGCGTTCTCGATGGCCAGCGAATACTCCATATGCCCGGGAAAGCGGTCGGACTGTCTTAAGAATACGGGTCACTACTCCATCGAGCGCTGTCGTTACACCAGTCGGTCGGTAAATCCTGCCGCGGCAAGTCTGCTCGCCAGTTCCTCACTGTCGACGACGGTCACGCCCAGTTTGTCGGCGCTGGAGTGGGCTCCGCTAGTGACCGTGCCTGTCGTGACCAGCGTCGCTCGGTCGGCCCCACGACTACTGTCCCGCGTCGTCGCACAGCGCCTGACCACCGTCGCACCAACTGCGCCGTTGTCGGGTCGATGGACGGTCCACAGCAGGAGACGCTCGTCTTCGCTGTCACTGTCACCCTCGCGTAGGGCGACGATGTCGTACACCGTCTCCGTCGTCGCGGAAAAGACAGTCGTCGACCAGCCGTTCTCTTCCCAGAGGTCTGCGACCAGTTCTGTCAGCGATGGTTCGTCCAGCTCTCTGAGTGCCCGTCCCACGTCGGTCTGTGGTTCGTCCGAGACTGACCGTGACGGCTCTCCGCTGGTGGCCGCTGTGTCTCGGTCGGATTCGGCGTCTGGTTCGACAACCGTCTCACGCTCGGTAATCGAGTCCGTGCTGTCCAGCGCGGCTCGCTTTTCCCTCTGGCTCCGTTCGGTCGATCCGCCGTCATCCGGTTTCGTGTGCCGCTGAACTGTCGGCGTGCGGTCGACCGACTCGTCGATGCGGTCGCTCGGTCGATTCTCGCCCGCCTCTGCCGATTCACCGTCCTCGTCCGGTGTCGAGTTACGACCGTCAGGGGTGTCGAGTTGGTCGTGCTGGTCGCTGTCGGCGAGTTGGTCAGTGATTGCTGCGACTGATAGCGTCGTCTCGCCGGCGTCAGTCGACGGAGTCACTTCGCCGCGCTGCCGTTTTTCGAGTCCATCCAGCAGATCCGCGATATCGCCGGTCCGCTCCGGTGCAAGTTCTCTGGCGATCTCTCCCGCCCGCTGAAAGTGGTCTTTGGCCCGCTCGTAGGCCTGTCTGGCCGCCCGCTCGCGACCGTTTCTGACGATTTTGTCGCCCGCCGTGGCCCACGCTTCGCCCGCCTCGATGTGTGCATCGATGGCTTCGGTGGTGGCCTCACCTGCCCGCTCCCTGGCACGGTCGCGTTCGACGACGAACCCTCGCTCGCGTTTCCCCCAGTCGAGCGTGACTGCTTCCCGGTAACAGGTCAGCGCCGTCTCCCACTCGGCGGCAGCTTCGTCGGGGTCGTCGGTCGCCATTGCGACCTCGCGGGCGGCCTTCGCGTCGGCCATCGGCGCGACTCGTAGCACTTCCCGCTCTTTGAGAAGTCCCTTTAGCCGCAATTGCAGGGCTTCGTCGGACGGAATCGCCCCCTCTGCCTCCAGCGCTCGCTCGTACTCGGCGGCGCCTCGTTCGTACTCCTCGGCGGCCTGCTCGAAGTCGTGGTCGGCCTTCCAGGCGTTCTGTGCGGCGGCGTGATGGTGCGCTCCTTTCCTCGCGGCAATCTCCTGTTCCAGTTGCCGGAGCCGATCGATAAGGCCGCTCGCCCGCGATTCGAGTGCTTTGGCTGCCCCGTTGCCGACCGACGAGACCCGCTGGCGTGCGGTCGACACGTTCTGCGAGACGTCCGCCAGTACGCCGCGCGCCTCGGTGAACGCCTCCGCCTCGAGAGACTCCCGACTCGCTTCGAGTTGATCGCTGGCCTCGTCGATGAGGCGGCTGGCGTTGGCCCAGGTCTGTGCCGCGTCGTCGACGAACGCGGCCACCGCCGAGACGTCTCCTCGGCAGGCGAACCGAAACTGGTCGGCGTCAACAGTTTCGACGAGCAGCACGCTCTTCATGAACCCGCTTTTTTCGGCGCGGGCTTCAACGATCTCGTCGTGCCTGACGGATTCGAAATGGTCGCCGCTGGCGCGCCCAACGAGATAGAGAACGCGACAGTCGGTTACGACGGCGAGTGCCTGATGGTCGCCATCTGGCCGTTGCGTCCGGTCACTACCCGTGTTCCCGACGCTGACTCCTGATTTCTTGTTACGAAGGGCGTACTGTGGCTGTTCGTAGGGCTTCAGATGCGTTTCTGGCGGGTCCTCGCTCAGATACTGCGTGTCGAACAGACCGCCCGACGTGCTGGTTACCAGCTCGTCGGCCCTGCCGTCTGTGTCTGTCAGATCCCGTATTCGGTCCATGGCCCCTCGCCGGCTTGCACGTCAGTCTCTCCCCAGTCGACCTAAAGACTTCGGCCATCTCGCAACCCACCTGTCCGACTTTTTATATCCGAATCCGCGGCCACCTCGGTCCAATGATACCGAGACCACTTCTGGTCCGTGAGTATCGTGGCTGAGCGTGCCCTCCTTGCCAGCGAACGGGCTGACGGTAGCTACGCCGTTGCAACCTCGCGCTGGGGCGGTACCGACCAAATGCTGGCTGCTGTCTGTGCTGGGATACCACCGTCTGTGTTGCCCACTCTCACCTGGAAGGCACAGCGGGACCGGCCGGACTTTCTATCCGTCGTCGCCACGCTGGACGTGCTGTCGACTGAACTCCTCTATCGTGTCTCCAGTGGAGAGACAACTCCCTTCCTGCCGCTGTGGTTCGGATTACCGCTCGCGTCGACAACTGCCCGTCCGACTGTCGGCGCGCTCGTCGCCATCGAGTCGTTGGCCGACGCCCGAGCGCTTCGCCACTGGTTCCGTTCGCTGAAAGGGAGTCTCGCTGACGAAGTGACAGACAGGTCTCTCTCACTCTCCGTTGTACCACTGATTCTCGTGGCCGCTGTCGCCCACCTCTCTGGTCGGGAACGCTACCTCCTCCCGTTCCCGGGAACGGCCGAGCCTTTATCAACGAACACGAGACCAGACGGCCCGTGACCTGACAACCGTCGCGGCGTGTTTCGCGATCGTGTGGCACGACACGCCGCGAACGCGATGAGCGTTCCGCTCGCAGCTGTGCCACCTGTTCGCTACTACCGACACCACCTACAGTAGTGGCGTTTTAGTATCCAGCCAGTCTACGCTGTGGCGTGATAGACGGTCTACAGACGGTCCAGCAGCCCGACCCCGCCCAGGCCCAGGCACTGGTCACTGACGGTATCGAAACTGACGCCGTCGTGACCCTGTTCGGCCGCTGTACCGTCGACTACGACGGTCGCGCGGCCAGCACACTCGGTCCGGGCGACAGACTGGTCGTTCTCAAACCCGACGGGACGACGCTGGTCCACACCGACGAAGGACAGCAACCGGTCAACTGGCAACCGCCCGGCTGTACTCACGACGTACGTATCGACGACGACGGCCAGCTCGTTCTTCGGAGCGAGCGTTCGACCCCCGAGGAACTGCTCGTCGTCCGGTTCGAGTCGCTCGACCACGCAGGCGCCTTCGCCGGTACTGACCCCAGTGATCTCGACCTCGTCGGAACTGAGGCCGACCTCAAAGACCGCATTCTCGAGGAGCCAGCACTCGTCGAGACTGGATTCGAACCCCGGGTGACAGAGCGCGAAACTCCCGCTGGTGCTGTCGACATCTACGGAGAGGACAGCGACGGCAATGCCGTGGTCGTCGAACTCAAACGACGGCGGGTCGGGCCTGACGCTGTCGGCCAGCTCACTCGCTATGTCGATGCCCTGGAGCGGGATCTCCACGCCGAGACGGACGTGCGGGGTATTCTCGTTGCCCCGTCCGTGACAGACCGCGCCCGGCGATTACTGGCCGAGCGTGGACTCGAATTCGTCTCGCTCGAGCCGGCAGCAGAGCCCTCGCTTTCGGGGGAGTAACTGGAACCGCTTACTGCTGACCGACTGCTTCCAGTTGCGCCGCGAGTATCGCAACTGCATCTCCTGCCGCGTCTAGTTCCTTGGCTGTCAGGCGCGTAAATGGAATCTCGTACACGACTCGATCGGGCCGAATCGTGTACGCGCCCGGCACCTCGACGGTTAACAGCGAATCCCTGATCGTCTCTGTCAGTAGCGCGGCCACGTTTCCCTCCGCGCCAGTGATGACAAAGCGGTCGTCGAGCGCGTCATCACCAGTCCTCACTCCGTTCTTGTCGGTCAGCTCGCTGTCGACGATGCGAACGGTAAAAGAGGTATCGACACCCTCGACGGCCGCGCTGACCTGCGTGTGCTCGGGGGCCAGGAGGCCAGTCACGTCCGTCGTTACTGTGACGGACTGCCCACGAACGATTTGCTGGAGATCGGCGGTGTGGCCGCTCGGGCCGGGGTCGAACGCGGAATCCTCGACCAGCGCCGACCAGTGGCGTCGCTCGCCGAGACCGAGCACGACCAGTCCCGCCACCCAGCAGATGCCTGCTGCGCCCACGATGACCACTGTCGGCAGTATCCCTGTGAGCTGTACGGGGACGGCGAGGAGGCCGAGGAGCAGCGTCCAGCCGGCCTGTCGTACCTTCGTCCCTGTGTACCGCCGCCAGTCTGCCATTGTCGGTGCGTCTCGGTCGGGGACAAAAAGTCTCCCTCTACTCGTCGACCGAGCGCTTGAGTTCGGCCAGCGTGTTCAGCGCCTCCAGTGGCGTCATCGTCGCCACGTCAGCGTCCGCGAGCGTTTCACGGACGCTCGCCGGCAGGCCTTCAGTCTCCTCCTGTCCGGTATCGACGGCGTCGACAGTCACCGACGTATCCGCCTCGTGCCCGTTCGTCCGCTGACTGTTTCCTCCTGGCTGTGCGTTGTCTTCGTCGAGCAGTTCACGCGCTCGGTCGACGACACTCTCAGGAACCCCTGCGGTCGAGGCGACTTCGACGCCGTAGGACGCTGCTGCGGCCCCACGCTCGACGGCGTGGTCGAAGACCACTGCCCCGTCCTCGTGGTGGGTCCGGAAGTGCAGATTGAACACACCGGCGAGGTCGTCGGCGACGGCCGTCAGGTCGTGGTGGTGGGTCGCAAACAGCGTTAGCGCACCCATTTCGTCGTGGATGTGTTCGGTGACTGCCCGAGCGATGGCGAGGCCGTCGGCGGTGCTGGTCCCTCGCCCGACTTCGTCGAGCAGGACGAGCGACCGCTCGGTCGCGTGGTCGAGGATGTCCGCGAGCTCGGTCATCTCGACCATGAACGTCGAGCGACCGCCCGCAATATCGTCGCTTGCGCCGACACGGGTGAACACCCGGTCAACCAGGTCGAGGCGGGCCTCGCTCGCAGGCACGAAACTGCCAGCCTGTGCGAGAATCGCAATCAGTGCCACCTGGCGCATGTAGGTCGACTTCCCGCTCATGTTGGGCCCGGTGATGACCGCGAATCGCTCTGTGGCGTCGAGGTGAGTATCGTTTGGAACGAACGACTCCTCGGTTCGCTCGACGACAGGGTGGCGGCCGTCTTCGATGTGAATACCGTCGATGTCGGGGCCGTCGTCGCTCTCACCGATGACGACCGGCCGGGTGTAGCCGTACTCGGCGGCCACCGTCGCAAACGAGACGAGTACATCGAGTTCGGCAAGTGCGTCTGCAAGCGTCTGTACACGCTCGGACTCCTCTCCGACTACCGCACGTACGTCGGTGAAGATCTCGTACTCGAGCTCGTCGGCGCGACTCTCTGCGCTGAGAATCTCGTCTTCGCGCTCCTTCAGCGCCGGCGTATAGTAGCGCTCGGCGTTCTTGAGCGTCTGCCGGCGCTCGTAGTCATCTGGCACGCTATCGAGGTTGGCATCGGTGACTTCGATGTAGTAGCCGTGGACGGAGTTGTGGCCGACCTTCAGCGAGTCGATGCCGGTCCGCTCGCGCTCGCTGGCTTCCAGGTCGTCTATCCACGCTTTCCCGTCGCGTTCGGTTTCCCGGAGATTCGCCAGCGTCTCGTCGTAGGACGGCTGGACGATGTCGCCCTCCGTAATCTCGCGGGCGGGGTCGGATTTGATAGCGTCGCCAATCAGCGAGCGAACGTCTGCGAGCGGGTCGAGTCGCTCGAAAAGCGACTGGAGTTTCCCGCAGTCGGCGTCGGCTAACTCCTCCCGGAGGTCGGGCACCACGTCGAGTGTCTCCTTCAGCGACCGGAGGTCGCGGGCGTTCGCTCGGCCGCGCGCGATGCGGGAAATGAGTCGCTCGATATCGTACACGTCTCGCAGTCGCTCGTGGAGTCGCTCGCGGGTCTGGACTGCGCCGCGGAGTTCGCCGACAGCGTCGTGACGGGCGGCGATGCGGTCGCGCTCGACGAGTGGCCGGCGTAACCAGTCGGTTAGCTGCCGCCGCCCGAGCGCGCTCGCGGTGTCGTCGACGATATCTGCGAGTGTCACGCCCTCGCGACCGTGGACAGCGCGGCGCTCGAACAGTTCGAGACTGTCGAGGGCGACGGCGTCCAGCAGCATGTACTCGCGGGGGTCGTACCGCGTGAGATGGTTCAGGTAGTCGAGCCGCTCGTTCTCGCCGCTCCGTGCGTACTCTGCGTAGGCCAGCAGTCCGCCGCAGGCCCGAATCTCGTCGTCACTGGCCAGCAGCCGCTCGGGCGCGCCGAAGTACTCGGTGAGCGTTTCTCGGGCGGAATTCAGCTCGAAGACGCTCTCGTCGAACGGACTGATGACACAGGCGTCCGGGAGGACTGCGGGGTCAGTTCCGGGGCCGACGATGGCTTCGGCGGGGTCGAAGCGACTCAGTTCGTCGGCGACGGTCGACTGGTCGCGGTCGCTGGTGGCGTAGAAATCACCGGTCGATACGTCCAGTACGGCGAGCGCGTGTTCGTCGCCGCTGGCGATTGCCGCGACGTAGTTGTTGTCGGCACTCTCGAGGAGTTCATCTTCGGTGAGGGTCCCGGGCGTAACGATGCGCGTGACGGCGCGGTCGACGACGCCGGTCGTCTCCGCGGGGTCCTGTACCTGGTCGGCGACGGCAACGCGATAGCCGGCATCCAGCAGGCGTTCGATGTAGGATTCGGCGTTGTCGATTGGGACGCCAGCCATGGCGTACTGACCGGTCGAATCCTCGCGTTTGGTGAGCGTAATCTCACAGAGTCGTGCAACCTGCTCGGCGGCCTCACAGAACGCCTCGTAGAAATCGCCGACCTGGAAGAGCACGAGCGCCTCGTCGTACTGCTCGCAGAGTTCGAAGTACTGGGCCATCATCGGCGTGAGCTCCTCGCGCCGTTCGGCCATCTTCGTGGGTGGACCCAGTGCCGCGTCCATGGATGTCCGGCAGAGTGCCGGCGGGAAATAGCTTTCAGTTGCGGGTCACTCGAGGTCCGCACCGTTGAATCGGAGATAGCCGAGTACGACGGGGACGACGACCCACGCGGCGAGCAACAGGAAGACGAACCAGTCCTGAACGTAGAAGGGCTGGCCACTGATGTCTGGTACCGTTGCTGACCCGCCAACCGACTCCGTGAGGCGTGGCTGAACGAGCCTGTTGAACAGCCGACTGTACGCCTGTGACGGAGAGATGAATCGCAACAGGTTCTGTACGCTCTCGCTCAGCGAGACATCGAGTCCGGCGTCGGCGATAAAGTTCAACGCAGTAATCAGTCCGCCCCAGAGGCCGGTCGCAAACAGGATAACGACACCGACAGCGGGAGCCATCGCCCGCGTTCGCGTCGTCGACATCGACGAGATCCCGACGGCGATACCGACGAAGGCCAGCCCGAGGAGTGCAGTCAGGCCCATCGTTAGCAGGAAGGACCCGGCTGGGAACCCGTCGTACAGCAGCAGACTCGGCACCAGCGCCACGACGAAGGCGATGACAATCGCGCCGAGGACGACAGCCGTCCGTCCGAGGAACTTCCCCAGGACGATGTCGCGCCGCGACGGCGGGAGGCTGAGCAGGATATTCAACTGTCCCGATTCGCGCTCGCCCGCGATGGAGAGATACGACGCGATAACGGCAGTCAGTGGCACGAAAATACCCGCAACAGGGGTGATAATCGTCACTACGAACTCACCGGGAATGTCGTTGTCCAGCAACCCCGGCACGACGGTAAGCAACAGCACCAGTGCCAGAAAGAGGCCGACGACGCCCCACAGCATGAACGAGCGCCGGGAGTTCTCGAAGTCGTATTTGGCGACGGTGAGCGTCCGGTTCATGCCGGGACCTCCGTCTGTTTGCCGCCGTTCGTGTACGTCGCGAACAGCTCCTCCAGCGAGGCTTCTGACGTTTCGATGTCTTGGATAGTCGCACCGCCTTCACGGACCCGGTCGATGAACGATATCTTCGCGTTCGGGTCAGTGATGGCTGCTTCGATGACGGTGTCCCGTGTTGTGACAGTCGAGACGCCGGGTACGTCCGAGAGGTCGACCGATGGGACGGTGTCGACAGTGAGGGTGAGTGTCGACCCGGTGCCGACCTCGTCGCGGAGGCCGTCGATGGTGTCGACGGCGACGAGTTTGCCCTCTGCGAGGATACCGACGCGGTCACAGACGGCCTGCACCTGTTCGAGGATGTGGCTCGAGAAGAACACTGTCGCACCACGGTCGGCGTGTTCTTCGACGATTTCCCGCATCTCGCGTGCACCGTTGGGGTCGAGTCCGTTCGTCGGTTCGTCGAGGATGAGCAACTCGGGGTCACCGGCGATGGCCATCCCGAGCGCCAGGCGCTGGCGCATCCCCTGCGAGTAGTCACCGGCTTTCCGGTCGGCGTCGTCGCGGTCCAGCCCGACCCGGTCGATGATCGCGTCGGGGTCGTCGCTGGCCTCTTTTAGCTCGATTGCCATCTCGATGTGGCTGCGTCCACTCAGCCGGGGATAGAGGTCGTACCCCTCCGGGAGAACGCCGATTTGCTGGCGTATCGTCGTAGTCTCTGCCTGGGCATCGTGGCCCAGTATCTGTGCACTACCGCTGGTCGGCCGGATGAAATCGAGCAACATGTTGATTGTCGTCGACTTCCCGGCGCCGTTCGGGCCGAGAAAGCCGAAGACTTCGCCCTCTTGAACTGTGAGGTCGAGTCCGTCGACGGCGTAGAGGTCGCGGCCGAACCGTTTCGTGAGGTTATTCGTTTTGATAGCTGTCATATCGGGGACCGTGCACCAGAGTGCTCGCACGCCCCAAATATAACAGTACTGGCATCAATATCGCCTCAATGTAGCAACAAAAACAGCGGGTGTGACCGACCCTACGCGCTCACGTCGACTGTGTGGTCAGACTGGAGCCATGCCGTCTCCTCGTTTCGGTCGTAGATGACCAGATCGCCGTCTTCCGTCTCGATGGCTCCGTACGTCTCCTTCTCGTCCGTGTCGGTCTCTGATTTCATTGTGCTCCTGGGCCGCGTCAGCCCGTTACAGTAAGATAGTGGCTGTAAAGTGAATAAATGTTTCGAGTCTGTGCACATTCTGTGAACGATCCTCTTACTTTCTCCGGGAATAATATCTATCTTCCTGCCTAATTCTGAATATTTTGTAGGTGTTGTTGGGGATATAGCCCACATTTCCAACCGGTGGACTGGGTCATTACCTCTTTGTATGAGCCACTGATAGCGAGTGATATGACCCGAAACGCCGCGCCCGTGACGCCACCGGTCGTGCTGACGATTGCCGGTAGTGACTCCGGTGGCGGTGCCGGTATCCAGGCTGACCTCAAGACTATCGAGGCAGGCGGCGCCTTCGGTACGAGTGCCGTTACGAGTGTCACCGCACAGAATACGACCGGCGTCGAGAGCACGCACGTTCTTCCGACCGAGGAGATCGAAGCACAGTGTATGGCCGTCCGCTCCGACTTCGATGTGGCTGCTATCAAAACAGGGATGCTCGCGACGAGCGATGTCGTCGAACTCGTCACTGACGCGGTCCGGGACAGCGACGCGCCTGCTGTCGTCGACCCGGTGATGGTCGCCACTTCCGGAGACCGACTGCTCGAACCGGCGGCCGAAGCTGCCTACGAGGACCTCGTTGCCGAATCGACGCTGGTGACGCCAAACGCCGACGAGGCGGAGGTACTGACCGGAATCGAAGCGACCGACAGCGCACGCGCACAGCAGGCCGCCGAAGCTCTGGTAGAGATGGGTGCCGACGCGGCACTCGTCAAGGGTGGACACGTCCCCGGTGACGATATCGTCGACGTACTCGCCACCGGGGACAGCATTGAGACGGTGCGTCACACCCGCGTCGACACCGAGGCGACTCACGGCTCCGGCTGTACGCTCTCTTCGGCGATTGCAACCCGGTTGGCACACGGTGACGACCTTTCTGTGGCTGTTCGGACGGGCATCGACCTCCTCGCGCGAGCGGTGCGATACAACCTCGACGTGGGCGAGGGGCCCGGCACAGTTCATCATATGGTGGCCGTCCGCGACCAGGCAGAACGGGACCCGACCGCCGAGCGCGTCGCTGAGGTCGTCGAGCAACTCGTCCGGCGCGACGTGTCTCCGCTCGTTCCCGAAGTCGGCCTGAACGTCGTCGGTGCGACACCGTACGCGGAGGTTCCCACCGAGTGTGCCGCTGTCGAGGGCCGGGTCACGCGCACGCTCGACGGCGTGGCAGCGAACCGTGGCGTCCGATTCGGTGCGTCGACGAACGTCGCGCGCTTCCTGCTCGCTGCCAGAGAGTACGATTCGGACCTGCGGTTTGCGGTCAACTGCCGGTTCGACGATGATATCGAGCGGGCACTCGACGCCCTCGACGGTCCTGTCGCCGAGTACGACCCGTCGAACCGACCAGAGGAGGCCGCCGGACAAACCGTCGAGTGGGCGGCAACAGAGGCGTTTGCAGAACGTGACGAGTCACCGGTTGCCGTGGCCGGCCGTGCTGGCGTCGGATGGGAGCCGACCGTCGTCCTGCTGGCTCCCGACACGGCGACGCTCGCCGACCGGACGGTGACACTACTCGACGCGGTGACCGACGAGGAGTAGCGCCGCGAGCGCGAGGAGCGTCCCGACCAGTCCGAAGCCGGGGCCGCTTCCGCCTGCCGTTTCATCAACGGTGTCGTCGTCGGACTCGTCTGCAGTCTCGCCAGCGCCGTCGGGCGGCGGTCCACCCGCTTCTTCGACGGTCACGTCGACCGACTGGTCGCCAGCGCTGAAGGTCGTCGACCCCAGTTCAGTGAGCCGTACGGTCGTCGTCATTTCAGTGCTGTCGCCGCGAGCGAGGCTAACTTGGCGTTCGAGGAGTGTCTCGCCGTTCTGCTGGAGTGAGACGACACCTGTCGCCGGTATGTCGTCGCCGTTTCCGACAGTTGCGGTTACGCTGACGACGCCGCTCTCCTCAACAGTCGTCCGGTTAGCGGATACGTCTGTGACCGTCGGCGTTGCTGGTTCGGAGACGCGAACGTCGAGACTGTCCGAGCCTGTCGACAGCCGGTAGATGCCGGGGCCATCGAACGGGAACTCGACCGTCTCGACAACCCGTTCGCCGGCGTCTGCGGTCCCAGTGCGGTTGGCGACGGGTGTCCCGTCGCGGGTAACGGTGATGTCGTAGGTGCCAGCCACTCCGCCGACGTTTTCGACCGCGATATCGGCGACGAGCGTCTCGTTGGTGACCAGCCCAGCGTCGGTGATGGTTCCGTTACGGAACGGTCCGTGGGCGCGTAAACCGTCACTGCCGACTGCCGGGAACGTGGCGGTGAACTGTGCCGGCAGGTCGCCGAAGGCCTCGTCGTGGGCGTGCTGGGGCCACATCTCGGGGCCGTCGGTCGTCTCGGTGAACTGCCGGGTTGTGTCGGCGACGCTGGCTCCGCCGGCACGCTCGACGCTCTGGACGAACCGTTGCTGAGTAATCCTCGAATCGTACTCGTTCAGCCGCTGGAAGACGCGCTGAAGTGATGTTTCGCTGTCAGTCGCCAGTCGGATACGGCGGTCGATATCGCCCGCGACAAGCCCGCCCTTGTTGTAGTTCGCAGCGTCGTGCCAGGTGTCGGGGGCGGCAAGCGTCACGTCGTCGAAGCGCCGGTCGGCTCCGACGCCGATAGACGCCGCGAACGCGTCGAAGTCGATACGGCCCTGCTGGAGCGTCAGTTGCGCGCCGTAGTACTCGGCGCTGGCCTCGATAACCCACTGTGTCGCGTTCGTCGTCTCGAAGTTCTGTCTGGTGTGGACGTACTCGTGGACCCAGGTGTTATCGGGCGCGTCGACGCTCCGATTGGCGACGGTGTAGAAGGCGTCGTCACCGCGCTGGAGTCCGCGCACACCCCACGAGACGGAGGTGGGTGCGGCGAACATCGTCACCGTCTCGTCGCGGTCACCGACGCGCAACGCGTCCGAGGCGGCCGCGACCGAGTCGAAGATATCTCTCGGCTCCTCAGTGAGCGCTGCCGCTTCGGGGACGATCAGCCGAAACTGCTGGCCGTGGGCGCTCTCGTTTGTCATCTCGTAGGGGCCGAGATACACCATCGCGTTGCTGCTGACGCCCTCTCCGGCGGTCCTGTTCGTCCGGGTGACCGTCGGTTGTCCCGGGTCTTCGTAGTAACTGTACTCGATGTTCGCCTGTGGTGGGCGCTTGATGAGCGCCCAGTCGCCGGTGTCGGCGTATTTCAAACGACCGTCGTCGGTCGTCTCGTTGACTGACTGGGTGAAGGTCACCGACGGCGCTCGCGTCGACTGGTCGTCTTCCTGCCAGTGTAGCGTCCCGTCGATTCGCTCGAAGCCAGTCTCGTCGACCGTCTCTGCAACCGGTGGTGGATTCGTCACGCTGAGTTCGGGGACGCTCTCCGGGATATCGACCGTCCACCGTACCTCCACCTGTCCGGGTTCACCCGGCGTGAGCCGGTATTTCTGGTCGATATGGATGGTGTTGTCGCTCGTCTGTGTCTGCGGTCCCGTTGCGAGTGCTGACTGCCCAGCACTGTCCGACTCGTTGCTCGATTGCCCCATGTCGAGCACTGGAGCGGTCTGGAGTTCCCGTTCGCTGGGACTGTCGCCCGCGACGGCGGCCCCGCTCGCACTCGCGAGCGCCACCACGAGCGCGACGACCAGACAGACTGTCACACCGTCCTGTCGGTTCATCGGCTGTCCCTTCCGCTGTCTCCCGGATAATTGCTGGGTTGTGTCAGCGCTTCCGATACACACGGCCCAGGACGATGACCACAAGCGCGGCGACGAGCGAGACGATACCGAACCCGTTACCGCTCGTCCCGACTGTCTCAGCCGCGCCCGCCGTTGTCGTTCCCGTCGCCGGTGGCGACGCCGTCGCTGAGGTTACCAGCACCGAGACGGACTGGTTGGCGGCTGTGAACAGGTACCGCTGCTCTGGCGCCACCGACACCGTCGTCGAAATCCGTCTCGACTCGCCGGTATCGAGGCGAACCTGTCTGTCGAGAACCGCCGTTCCGTTCTGCCGTATCGTCAGATTCGCTCTCGCTGGTCTGTCTGCGCTGTTCTCGACGGTGGCGGTCAGTCGAACTGCGCCGCTACCGGTTACCTGCGTCCGGTTGGCAGTCAGTTCCGTCACCGCCGCTGTCGCTGGTTCGCGGACGGTAATCGTGTTACTTTGCTCTCCTGTCGCGAGCCGGAAGCTTCCGGCAGTATCGAAGACTTGCGCGACGGTTCTGGTCGTGCTCGTGCCACCGCGGAGCGTTCCCGTGAGCGTCGCAATCGTCTCCTCGTCCAGCGTCACGGACTGGTTGTAGGTTCCTTCGGTGCCGCCGACGTTGGTGACGTTGATGTCGGCGACGAGTGTCTCGCTGGTGACCAGTGGCTCGGAGCCAAGCGTCCGATTACGGTAGGGGCCACGGACCCGGAGGTCGTCGCCCCCGGACAGCGGTAGCGCGTAGGTGAACCACGCCGGGAGCGGTTCGAATGCAGCCTGGTGCGTCTCCTGTGACCACAGCGATGGCTTTTCCGAGGTGTCAGTGTACTGCTGTGCCGAACGTCGGAGACTGGTTCCACCGACTGCGGTTACGTCGTCGAGGAAACCGGATTGACTGACGGCCGTCGATTGCCGATTGAACCGTCGGAAGACACCCTGAAACGTCTTGCTTCGATTCGTCGTGAGTCGGAGCTGCCGGTCAAGTTCGGCCGTGACGAGCGCACCAGTGTAGTAGTTGGCCCCGGTTCCCGTCCACGTCGTCGGGTCCGAGAGGACGACGGTCGAGAACCGCCGGTAGTTGCCACGCGAGAGGTACTTCCGAAAGTCGTCGAACTCGATGCGGCCCTGTTCGAGCGTCAACAGTCCGGCGTAGTACTCGGCGCTGGCCTCGGTGACCCATCTGGTCTCGTTCGTCGTCTGGAAGCTCTGTCTGGTGTGGACGTACTCGTGAATCCAGACGTTGTTCGGGTCGTCGACGGGTTCGTCGGCCACGGCGTAGAAGTTGCGGTCACCGCTCTGGAGTCCGCGAACCCCCCAGGGTATCGTCTCCGGTGCGGCGAACATCAGCACCTGTCGGTCGCGGGCTCCCACGCGGAGACTCCCGGCGGCGTCAACGACGGTATCGAATACGTCATCTCGATCTGGCGTGAGCGTCGCCGCCTCGGGGACAATGAGTCGAAATCGCTGGTCGTGTGCCGAGCGCGTATACTCTTCGTACGGACCGAGGTAGACCATCGACTGGCCGATGACGCCCTCGCCGGCGGTGGTGTTGGTCCACTCGACGGCCGGTTCGTCACCGCGGCCCCGGAACGAAAACCTCGGCCCTGGTTCCCGTTCGATGAGCGCCCAATCGCCGGCGTCGACGAACAGGTAGCGCCCATCGGCTCCGATGGGACCGCTTACGTCACTGTCAGTCTGGTTGACCGCTGTCGTGTACGTCAGCGTCGGCGTTCGGGTCGACTGTGCAGACCGCTGCCAGACGTAGCCGTCGTCGGTTTTCCTGAATCCATTCCGGCGCGGATTCGTCGCGTCGCTGGGGAGTTGGGTACTGATCTCGTTTACGCTGTCCGGAATCGTGAACGCCCACTGGATGTCGACTCGGCCTGGCTGGTCAGGCGTCAACCGATACTCCTGTTCGACACTGATAGTGTCGGTCTTGGCTGGCGTGGCGGCGACTGCGCCGCTGGTGTTGGCAGCCGTCGTATCCTCGGCTGTCTCGATCTCGACTGTCACATCTTCAGCGGTCGCGTCCGGTTGGTGTTTTCCCTCGGCGACGACCATCGTTGCCGCTGTCGTCGTCCCACTGCCGTCGGCTGTTGTGATACCGACACCGACGATCAAAAGCGAAAGTGCGACGACGAGTAGTGCTCCCAGCCGAACCGTCCCTCGACCCATTGCCCCCTGTTACTGTTACTGTGAGAAAAGGCTTCAGGCCAGTATCCTCTCGATATCTGGTACCATACCAGCCAGTACGAGGGCACAATCCACACTGAAGTGTACGGACGAACCATCCGAGTCCGGTTGTCGGTTGAAGAGTCTCTGCTGGCACTGTCTTCTACCCTACGTAGTTGTAACTATATTCAATCGATTGGACTCTCTGTTTTCATCTATATGATTGGTTATGGTGGGTCAAATCACTCTATGACTGCTCGTACACCAGAACGTATAATTGTGTGCAGCATATTCGGTTGAACAATGGCTCAATCGACGGCGCGTCTGGAACGGTATCTGGAAGACGAACTCGGGGAGTGTCGAAGCGAGGATGTCGACAGGCGTCTCGACGAACTCGGGGCGCTGGAGGCGGCGCTCGGACCGTCCCGGGTCGAGACGGAACTCGACGTACTGTCGGCACTGGCAAACGAGACACGCCTGACGCTCGTCCGTTCACTCGTGGCCGCGAAGGGTGAGTTGTGCGTCTGTGAACTCGACGCGCTCGTCGACGTGAGCGAGAGCGCAATCAGTCACGCACTCTCGACCCTGAGTGAAGCCGGGCTGGTCTCGGGGCGCAAGGACGGCCGCTGGAAAAAATACCGCGCGACCAACCGCGCCGTCGCGCTGGTGACTGTCCTCGACGGAGGCATCGGCGATGAGTAACGTCGCACACGAGCACGGCCCGGACTGCGAGTGTGAGAGTTGCGGGGACCCGCGCTCGATGGACTTTCTCGACAAGTATCTCACCGTCTGGATTTTCGGCGCGATGGCCGTCGGCGTCGGACTCGGCTTCGTCGCGCCGTCCGTGACGGCTCCGATTCAGGACCTCCACCTCGTCGAAATCGGACTGATTCTGATGATGTACCCGCCGCTTGCGAAAGCCGACTACTCGCAGCTCCGGACGGTGTTCAGCAACTGGCGCGTGCTCGGACTGAGCCTGATACAGAACTGGCTCATCGGACCGACGCTGATGTTCAGTCTGGCGGTCATCTTCTTCAGCGGGCTCGTTCCCGGCCTGCCGGCTCGACCGGAGTACTTCCTCGGACTCATCTTCATCGGGATGGCCCGCTGTATCGCGATGGTCCTGGTCTGGAACGAACTCGCGGAGGGCTCGACCGAATACGTCACGGGGCTGGTCGCGTTCAACAGCCTCTTTCAGATTATCACCTACGGCGTGTACGTCTGGTTCTTCGCGCTCTTTCTCCCGCCGTTGCTCGGCATGGAGTCGCTCGTCGCCGGCATCACCACGTTCGATATCACGCCGATGCAGGTGTTCGAAGCCATCGTCATCTTCCTCGGGATTCCGTTCGCCGGCGGTTTCCTGACTCGCTACGTCGGGACCCGCGCCAAGAGCGAAACCTGGTACGACGAGCAGTTCGTCCCGAAAATCGACCCGCTGACGCTCGTTGCCCTCCTCTTTACCGTTATCGTGATGTTCGCGACGCAGGGCGAGAACATCGTCGCCGCGCCCGCCGACGTGTTGCTCATCGCTGTCCCGCTGACCATCTACTTCGTCGTGATGTTCCTGGTGAGCTTCGGGATGGGCAAGGGCATCGGTGCCGACTACTCGACGACGACAGCAATCGGCTTCACCGCCGCCTCGAACAACTTCGAACTGGCAATCGCCGTCGCCGTCGCGGTCTTCGGCGTCGGCTCCGGCGTCGCCTTCACGACCGTCGTCGGCCCGCTCATCGAAGTGCCCGTCCTGCTGGCACTGGTTAACGTCGCGCTGTACTTCCAGCGGAAGTTCGACTGGAGCGGCGCAACGACTGGCAGTCTCGACACGACGACCGACCCCGCGACTGACGACGATTAAGAAAGATGACAGCAGCCACAGACTCCGACGACCCGATTCGCATCGCATTCATGTGCGTCCAGAACGCCGGCCGCTCTCAGATGTCGACGGCCTTCGCCGAGCGCGAACGCGACCGCCGCGATCTCGGCGACCGCGTCGAGATTCTGACCGGCGGGACCGACCCCGCCGACAGTGTCCACGAGGAAGTTGTCGACGTGATGGCCGAGGAAGGGTTCGACCTCTCGGAGCGCCAGCCCCGCGAAATCACGCTCGATGAACTCCGGTCGTGTGACTACGTCGCGACGATGGGCTGCTCGACGCTCGATGTCGGCGACGTTGGCGAGTCCGTCGACGTGCGCGACTGGGCGCTGCCCGACCCCGACGGTCAGGACATGGACTCCGTCCGCGAGATACGCGACGAAATCGAGGGGCGCGTCACGGCGCTGTTCGACGAACTCGACGACGCCGCGACGTAGCGACCGCGCCGATTTACACTGAAACCACGGCGGGACCCACAGCGTTTTAACCAGAGACGCACCCAGAGAGGAGTATGACTGCCGAGGGTATCGTCGGGGAGTTTTTCTCGCTCACAGAGGAGACCGACGCCGATCTGCTGGCGATGCAGTGTGGCGATTTCTACGAGTTCTTCGGCGAGGACGCCGAACGAGTTGCCGACGAACTCGACCTGAAAGTCTCCCAGAAATCCTCACACGGCTCTTCATATCCGATGGCTGGTGTCCCCCTCGACGAACTCACGCCGTACGTCTCCGCGCTGGTCGAGCGCGGCTACCGCGTCGCCGTCGCCGACCAGTACGAGACCGACGACGGCCACGCCCGCGAGATTACCCGCGTCGTGTCACCCGGCACCCTGTTAGAGACGACAGACGCCGAGGCGCAGTATCTTGCGGCCGTCGTCCGCGACAGCGAGACGACCTACGGTATCGCTTTCGCCGACGTGACGACCGGCCGGTTTCACGTCACGGAGCTGTCGGGGGAAGACGCCCGTGACCGTCTGCTGACGGAACTCTACCGATTTGCACCCGTCGAGATTCTGCCCGGGCCGGACGTGCGCGGTGACGACCCGCTGTTGAACCGACTGCGCGACCGGACCGACGCGCTGCTGACGCTGCACACCACCGAAGCCTTCGCACCGGGTCGCGCTCGGCACCGCGTGCGCGAGCAGTTCGGCAGCGAGACCCTCGAAAGCGTGGGCGTCGCCGAACAGGAAGCTGCGGTCCGTGCGGCCGGCGGGATTCTCTCGTACGTCGAGGAGACGGGTGCGGGTGTGCTGGCGTCGATGACCCGTCTCCAGGCCCACGGCGGCGGGAACCACGTCGAACTCGACGCGACGACACAGCGCAATCTGGAACTCACCGAGACGATGCAGGGTGACCGCTCGGGGTCGCTCGTCGACACCATCGACCACACCGTCACCAGCGCGGGGTCGCGGCTGGTGACCGAGTGGCTCCAGCGGCCGCTACAAGCGCGTGGCGAACTGGAGCGCCGTCAGTCGGCCGTCGCCGCGCTCACCGAGGCGGCGATGGCCCGCGAACAGTTGCGAGAACTGCTCGACGGCGCGTACGACCTCGAACGACTCGCCGCCCGTTCCACGTCGGGGAGTGCCGACGCGCGCGACCTGCGAGCGGCCCAGTCGACGCTCGCGCTCCTTCCGGACCTTGCCGATCTGGTCGACGAGACGGCGCGCTTTGCCGACAGCGCGCTTGCTGATATCGTTTCCCGGCCGGACCACGATGCTGTCGCCGATCTCGCCGGTGAACTGGACGCTGCGCTCGTCGAGGACCCGCCGGGGACCATCACACAGGGTGATATCATCCGCAAGGGGTACGACGACGAACTCGACGAAATAATCGAGCGCCACGAATCGGCGCTGGAGTGGCTGGACACGCTCCCCGAACGGGAGAAAGAGCGGACCGGTATCACCCACCTCTCGGTCGACCGCAACAGGACCGACGGCTACTACATCCAGGTCGGCAAGAGCGAAACCGACGCCGTCCCCGAAGAATACGAGCAGATCAAGACGCTGAAAAACTCCGAGCGGTACACGATTCCGGAACTGGACGAGCGCGAGCGCGAGGTGTTGCGCCTCGAAGAGCAGCGCCACGAACTCGAACGGGAACTGTTCGAGCGCGTGCGCGAGCGAGTGGCCGCGGACGCCGAACTGTTGCAGGATGTCGGTCGCGCGCTCGCCCGGACGGACGCGCTGGCGAGTCTCGCGTCGCACGCGGTCCGCAACGACTGGACGCGCCCGGAACTCACCGACGGGCGGGAACTGGACATCGAGGCGGGGCGACACCCCGTCGTCGAGCAGACCACCGACTTTGTCCCCAACGACCTCCGGATGAGCGACGAACGGCAGTTCTGTATCGTCACCGGCCCCAACATGAGTGGGAAGTCGACCTACATGCGCCAGGCGGCGCTCGTCACGCTGCTGGCGCAGGTTGGTAGTTTCGTGCCTGCTCACTCGGCCCGTCTCGGACTGGTCGACGGTATCTACACCCGCGTCGGCGCGCTGGACGAACTCGCCCAGGGGCGCTCGACGTTCATGGTCGAGATGCAGGAACTCTCGAACATCCTCCACTCCGCCACCGAAGAGTCGCTCGTCATTCTCGACGAGGTCGGTCGGGGCACGGCGACGTACGACGGCATCTCCATCGCGTGGGCGGCCACCGAGTATCTGCACAACACCGTCCGCGCGAAGACACTCTTTGCGACACACTACCACGAACTCACGACGCTCGCCGACCACCTCGAACGGGTCCACAACGTCCACGTGGCTGCTGATGAGTCCGACGGCGACGTGACCTTCCTTCGGACAGTCAGAGACGGGCCGACCGACCGGTCTTACGGAATTCACGTCGCGGACCTGGCGGGTGTTCCTGAACCCGTCGTCGACCGCTCGCGGGACGTACTCGACCGCCTCCGCGAGGAGAAGGCAATCGAGGCGAAAGGTGGCGACAGCGAACCGGTCCAGGCGGTCTTCGACCTCTCTGCCGGGGAGTTTCAGGGTGGTACTGCCGAAAGTGGTGGTGCAAGCGACACAACAGCGGGTTCAGACGACGGAGCGGCCGCGGATGGCGGGTCACGCGGTGATCGCCTGACCGATCAGTACGGCGAGGACGCCGAGACGGTGCTAACGACGCTCGCGGACCTCGATGTCAACGAAACACCACCGGTCGAGCTGATGGCGAAAGTACAGGAGTTACAGAGCCGACTCGACACCGACGAGTAGCGGGCGTACCCGGTAATCGCTGCCTTTCTTGCAGATGGTCTCTTGTGGAGTGAGTCGACCATCTAGTACCGAAATTACTCCGGGAGAGGGGTGGCTTACCCATAGAGCGTGGCTCGATACTGCCTTTATTACAACATCTGTTCGGATTATTTTTTCAGATGGAGGAACTCGAAATGGTAGATCCACTAGTCCGAGTCGGCCACTGCAGTCCGGACGCACCGAACGTCGACATCCACGTCGACGGTAATCTAGCCTTCCAGGATGTTGCCTTCGAAGACATCTCCGAGTACACGACGCTCTCGGCTGGCAACCACGACATCCGAATCACCCCCGCTGGCGCGGACGCCCCTCTCGTCGATGCACCGCTCGCCCTCCATTCGGATACGAAGTACACAATTCTCGCGACCGGGATGCTCGACAACATCGAGGCGACAGTCTTCGAGGACGACCCCGGTGAGGTGCCGTCCGGGAAGGCTCACGTCCGATTCATTCACGCGTCACCGGATGCGCCGCGCGTGACCGTTCAGGTCGCGGATGGACCGAAACTATTCAGACGGATGAAATATCGGAAAATGAGCGACTACGAACAGGTCGATGCCGGGAGCTACGACATCGAAGCCGTCGCAAAACGAGGAGAGGAACCGGTCTTGCGACTCTCTGACCTGCAGTTTGACGGCGGCGGTGCGTACACCGTTATCGCTGTCGGACAGGTCCAAGAGGGGACACTCGATGCGCTTTCCGTCGAAGATGCGATGGCTGAAATAGCTGCTGACGACTGAAAAAGAGCGGACGAAACCGTGACAGACGGTGAGCGCGCTGGTGTACGAGTCGGGAGCTGTACTGACGCTTCTGATGCTTGAGACGCCAGCAGCGACCGCTGCTTAACCTCCCACTGTCTTCAGAATTGTTCGTCGCTTTGTTCCGTGGTGAAACACCGCCACCCGAACTCTGCGTTTTTTACGCCCGTCGGTGGCTGACAGTCCAGACAGCGGGCAGTATATGTGGCGCGCTTTCGAAGGTGTCTCAATGGCAGATATCCGGGAACTCGACCCCCAGACAGTTGAGCGCATCGCAGCGGGCGAGGTCGTCGAGCGCCCGGCCAGCGTCGTCAAGGAACTCGTCGAGAACAGCCTCGACGCTGGCGCGAACCGCGTCGAGGTCGCCGTCGAATCGGGCGGTGTCGACGGGATTCGCGTCACCGACGACGGCGCTGGCATGACAGAGGAAGAGGTCCGGCGAGCCGTCGAGAAACATACCACCAGCAAGATCACTGACATCGCAGACCTCGAAGGCGGCGTCGGGACGCTCGGATTTCGCGGCGAGGCGCTGCACGCAATCGGCGCGGTCTCCCGGCTCACCATCACGACGCGCCCACGCGAAGACCGGAGTGACACCGATGCCGACCGGGGGTCCGAACTCGTTGTCGAAGGGGGCGACGTGACGAGTGTCGCTCCCGCCGGCTGTCCGACGGGGACCACAATCGAGATTCGAGACCTCTTCTACAACGTCCCCGCACGCCGGAAGTATCTCAAACAGGAGTCGACGGAGTTCGCCCACGTCAACACTGTCGTCACCAGTTACGCGCTCGCCAACCCGGACGTGGCCGTCTCGCTGTCTCACGACGGCCGCGAGACCTTTGCGACTACCGGCCGCGGTGACCGCCGCGAGACGGTCATGGCGGTGTACGGCCGCGAAGTCGCCCAGTCGATGCTCCCGGTCGACGACGCTGCGATGCCCGATGGCCCGCTCGACGGGGTCTCCGGACTGGTCAGTCATCCCGAAACGAATCGTGCCTCCCGCGAGTATCTCTCGACGTTCGTCAACGGGCGGTACGTCACCGCCTCGACGGTCCGCAACGCCGTCGTAGAGGGGTACGGCGCACAGCTTGCGTCGGACCGCTTTCCCTTCGCGGTACTCGACCTGGCCGTCGACCCCGGCGACGTCGACGTGAACGTCCACCCGCGGAAACTCGAAGTTCGCTTCGCCGACGACGAGCAGGTCCGCGCGCAGGTCAGTACCGCCATCGAGCAGACGCTGCTCGACGAGGGACTGATTCGCTCGTCGGCACCGCGGGGTCGCTCTGCGCCCGAACAGACCGAGATTCGCCCCAGTAGCGGGGCCGATTCGGACGACGAAAGGGCGGCCGACGCCACCGACAGCGACGCTCGGTCCGCAGGCGGGAGTACCGACGCCGGCTCCTCGAACGGCCCAAACCAGAGCGAGACCGGTCCCGACACGACGACTTCACCGACACGGACCGAATCGACCACGTCGCCGTTGTCACCCAGTCCGCAAAACACGCCACCTTCCCCCGAACCCCAGAACACGAATCGGGAGTCAGCGGACGACGAAGCGGGGGAGGTGGGAACGGCAGCCGAGACCAGGACGGAGATAACGGACGAAGATGGGGCGGGACCAGGTAGCGACGACTCGAATCGGAAGTTCGCGGCCAGCCACGACCAGCGACAGCTCGGTAGCGACGCCGTCACAGACGACCACGACTTCGAGACGCTGCCCGCGATGCGCGTGCTGGGACAACTCCACGACACCTACGTCGTCGCCGAGACCGACGATGGACTCGTCCTCATCGACCAGCACGCTGCCGACGAGCGAATCAACTACGAACGGCTCCGAGCGGACTTCGACGGCGAGACGACCACCCAGGCGCTTGCCGACCCGGTCGAACTCGAACTCACGGCAAAGGAGATGGCGGTCTTCGAGCGCCACGGAGACGCCCTCGCGCGACTTGGCTTTCGGGCCGAACGGGTCGACGACAACACTGTCGCGGTGTCGACGGTCCCGTCACTGGTCGCAAAAGCGGCCAGTCCCGACCTCCTCCGGGACCTGCTCGGAGACCTCGTCACGGGAGAGGCCGCCGCGGCCGAGACGGTCGACGCTGCTGCCGACGAACTCCTCGCGGACCTGGCGTGTTACCCCTCGATTACCGGGAACACTTCACTTACCGAGGGGTCTGTCGTCGACTTGCTCGACGCACTCGACGACTGTACGAATCCGTACGCGTGTCCGCACGGGCGCCCAGTTATCGTCGAACTGGACAGCGACGAACTGGAGGCACGGTTCGAACGGGATTATCCAGGTCACGGCGGGTAGGTGTCTCCATCGACACCGCGTCCAGCCGGGTAACGCCGGGCTAGAGAACTAAGCCCCTCCCTGTCAATTGCCCCCGTATGCCAGAACTTGTGACGTTCGGGGAGACGCCGTTACGCCTCTCGCCGCCCGGAAAGGAACGCCTGGAGACCGCAGATTCGATGGCGCTCGACGCAGACGGGACGGAGAGCAACGCCGCTGTCACGGCTCAACTGCTCGGCGTCGACAGCACCTGGGTGTCGAAACTACCGGACTCGCCGCTCGGGCGACGCATCGTCGCCGAACTCGAGAGTCACGGTCTCGAGACAGATATCACCTGGGCCGACAGCACCGAATATCGGCAGGGGCTGGTCTTTCACGAATCGGGCCACCCGCCTCGCGAATCGATGCGATGGCACGACCGGAAGGGATCGGCAACGGCGACGGCCAAACCGGGGGATCTCCCAATGGACCGTATCCAGACCGCCGATATCGCGTTCACCGGTCTGAGCACGCCTGCGCTCTCGCGGGACGCTGCTGAGACGACGAAAGCGATGCTACGGGCGGCCCACGGGAGCGGCGTCACGACTGCCATCGATATCGATTATCAGGCCGGTCTCGCCGATCCGGCGTTTCTCAAGGACGTTCTTCTGGAGCTGTTCGAACACCTCGAAGTACTCGTCGCCAACGAGGAGCGGATTCGAACGGTACTGGACCGGTCAGGCAAGCCCCGCGAACTGGCGAACTCTGTCGCCGCGGAGTACGACCTCAAGACAGTCGTCATCACCCGCAGCAAACGCGGTGCGGTCGCGCTGCAGGACACGCCTGGGACGAACGTGATTCACGAGCGCGAGACCGTCGAGACCGAGGCAGTCGACGACGCCGGACAGCACGGCGCGTTCTCTGGCGGCTTTCTCGCCCGCCTCGCCGACGACGGTGACCTCTCTGCGGCGCTGAGCTACGGCGTCGCCGCGGCAACGCTCGCCCGGACTGTCCCAGGGCCGCTGTTGACTGCCGAACGGAGCGAGGTCGACCGAATCGCCGACGACGTCATCCAGGCATCGCGGTAAGACAACGATATCGCGGAGTAGAACGACCTTTTCCAAGCCGACGTACCGGAATAAGCCGTCGTTAGAGATTTAAGACACACCTGCAACATTCAGAGTATGTTACGGTTGTCTGCGGGAGTTGTCACAACACTACTCGTCGTTTCGGTACTCGCACCGGGTGCTATCGGGGGAGCGACAGCACAGGACGATACTGTCACGGTGACCGTCGCCGTCGTTGACTCGAACGGTGACTCAGTCGGGGACGTTGACATTTCGGTCACCTGGAACGGGGGCGAAGGCGGGCCGATAAACGAGACAACTGCCGGTAACGGGAAGGCATTCGTCGACGTTCCACGAGGAGCAGACCTCGAAATCGAGATAGACGACGACGAGTACGTCAGGAACAGCCCGTTCGTGAAGTTCAACGCCGCCGAGGAAGAGATTCGGGTTCCCGTCTCGCTGAGCGGGCAAGCGACGCTCACCGTCGAGAGCGAAGACGGGCCTGTTTCGAATGCAGATCTTACTCTGCTGAAAGGAAGCAACAGTGTCGAATCGGTGAGCACCAACGAGAGTGGGGAGGCAACGACCCGTCGACTCGAACGTGGCAACTACGGGCTTCGAGTCGAGAAACCCGGATTTCTCACAAACAACTCTGAGATTGCACTGACCGGTGTTGTCGAAAAGCGAGTCACACTCGAACGCGGGACCGTCTCGGTCGATTTCAGTGTCGTGGACAATAATTTCGACGAGGCACGCCCCGTAGAGAACGCGACGGTGTCGATTCCACAGATCGGCTACTCCTCGCGGACCTTCGACAACGGTGAAACGTCGACCAGTGTCCGGGTCAATCGAGAGTACACTGCCGAAGTCTCGAAAGACGAGTACGAGACTGTCAGCCAGCGATTCACTGTCGAAGAGGAACCCGTGTCGGTCGACATCGCCATCTCGCGGGCGGATACGCTGAACGTTCGGTCGGCGAACAACCGCGTCGTCGTCGGCGAGTCGACGCGTATCACGGTCACCGACGAGTACGGCGACCCGGTTCCGAACGCCGCGGTTCGGGTGGGCGGACAGAGCGCGTCGCGGACCAACGATGACGGCGAGACTGACGTGACGATCAACGCAACTGGCAACGTGACCGTCACCGTCTCCGACGCCGGTCTGTCGGCATCGGTGACTGTCGAGGGTGTCGAGACCGGTTCGGACCCGACCCCGACGGCAACGCCGACTCCGGATTCGTCGACGCCGTCACCCGAACCGACCGAAACTGACGAAATGACGACTGAGCCCGAGGAGACGGCTGGAGACAGCGGCCCCGGATTCGGTATCGCTGTCACGCTCGCGGCACTGGCTGGTGTGCTCGCGCTTGCTCGCCACCGCTAGCTCAGGTCGGGGAACTTAACCACGCTCCCCCGCTGATTTCCTGTATGACCGTTCTCGCCTCGGTCCACGACGACCACGATGCCACCTACACGGAGCGTGCAGGTCGGCGAATCGTCGCCCACTACGGCCGGCCCGAGCGCGTCCATCGCGCTGTCAGAAACGTCGTCGGCCTCATCGAACACGCATACGGCGTGCTCACCATCTCCGGTGCCGACCGAATCGACTTCGTCGATAATTCCGTCTCGAACCGCATCCCGTCTGCCGATGGACAGGGTGTCTACGCACTCCTCCTCGATCCGCAGGGCCGCATCGAGACGGACATGTACGTCTACAACGCCGGCGAGCGACTCCTCGTCTTCACGCCGCCCGGTGAGGCCGCGCCGCTGGCCGAGGAGTGGCGCGAGAAAACGTTCATTCAAGATGTCGATATTGCCGTCGCGACCGACGAGTTCGGTACGTTCGGGATTCACGGCCCGAAAGCAACCGAGAAGGTAGCGAGCGTCTTCTCCGAACAGACGCCCGACCAACCCCTCTCGTTCGTCCGCGGCGGGATGGGGGACCACGGCGTGACGGTTATCCGAACGGACGGGCTCACCGGCGAGGAAGGCTACGAAGTCGTCTGTACTGCCGACGCTGCCGAGGAAATTTTCGATACACTCGAAAACCGCGGAATGAACGCCGCACCGTTTGGCTATCAGACCTGGAATTCGCTCACACTCGAAGCTGGGACGCCGCTGTTCGAATCGGAACTCGACAGCGAGGTGCCGAACACGCTGGGGCTGCGCAACGCTGTCGACTTCGAGAAGGGCTGTTTCGTCGGCCAGGAGGTCGTCTCTCGCGTCGAGAATCGCGGTCGGCCGAGTAATCGACTGGTCGGACTGACTGTCGATTCCGAGCCAGACGCCGGCGCAGCGGTGTTCGCGGGCGACGAGGCCGTCGGCGAGGTGACGCGCGCTGTCGAGAGCCCGACGCGTGAGGAACCCATCGCGCTCGCCCGCGTCGCATTCGACACTGACAGTGACCTGACCGTCCGTGTCGACGGCACGGAAGTTGAGGCGCGTCGCGTCGAGTTACCGTTCGTCAACGGGACAGACCAGTCAGCGCGTCTGCCGCAGTACTGACTGAGCGCTGTTGTTCTTTTCAGACTGAAGTTTATCAGGCAGAACGGGACCAGACGGCGTGTGCGTTGAGCATCGCCCGGCGACGGCTTGCGGTTGTGCGACACACCGTCGTCGGTTCTGCCCGTGTCGCCTGTTCGTCACAACTGCGCCAGCTACAGCTCGCTACCGCGAGAGCAGCGCACGCAACTGCTCGCGCGAGAACAGTGACGTCGGCCGGTCCATGTGGACGCCGATCTCACCCTCGAAGACAGCCATGCCGGCGCGCTGGAGCAGTACCGGTGCCGAGTAGCCCGCGCGGACAAGCTTGCCGAGTCGGATGTCAATCCGGAGGTCCGCGCGCCACGCGCGCTCGTAGTCCCCGAGTGTCCCGGGGCTGTCGGGGTCTATTTCGCGGGCCGCGTGGTCGGCGGCGGTCATGCCGTACCGGATACCACCGCCGGTGAAGGGCTTGGTCTGGGCAGCGGCGTCACCGATGAGGAACGACCGCCGACCGGTGACGCGTCGCGGTGGGCCGATGGGAATAAGTCCCGAACAGCGACGGTGTACGTCGGCACCGTACTCGTCGACGAGTGCATCGAAGCGCTCGCGGACATCCGCGCTGTCGGCGGCCATCCCGAGCCCGTACTCGACGCCGGCATCGCCGCGCGGGATGCGCCATGCGAAAAACCGCGGGACAGTGAGGTGAACGTCGACGAAATCCTGATCGTCTGGCGTCTCGTCGAACCCGAGCACGCCGTGGAGTAGTTCGTCGGGTTCGGGCAGGTTGAGCTCCCGGCGGACGCGAGATTTCGGACCGTCGCAGCCGGCGACCATCTTCGCGCGGTGCGTTTCGAGTCCGTCGGTTCCGCGTACGTCGACGCTGACGTGGTCGCGGTGCTCGGTGACGCCAACGACGGTGTGGTGTTCGCGCAGGTCCGCGCCTGCCTCACGCGCGCTGTCTGCGAGGACTCTATCGAGACCGACGCGGTCGATGACGTTCGAGACGGGTTCGTTCTTGTAGAACTCGTAGGCGCGCGAATCAGTCCCGCCGAGGTGAAAACGCGCGCCGAAGACCTCGTTTTGAAGCAATTTCTCGCGCGCGCCAGTCGGGGTAAACTCCCAGATGTCGGTACTGACGTGTCCGGAACAGGCAAGCGGTGTCCCAACCTCTCCCTGCTCGAAAACGAGCACGCCGTACCCGGACGCGGCCGCGCGGCGGGCGAACCGCGACCCAGCCGGTCCGGCCCCCACGACGACGAAATCGTGCATGTCCGAACGTGCCAGACCGAAAGATAAATCACTCACGATTGGTCTCGATCGTCCAGAATTGGGTGTCGGAAGCGTTGCAACAGTGTGACCCCCGCTCACAGGGGTCCTGAACAGGGCAAATACCGAGAGAAAAAAGGAATCTTCAAAAGCACGCCGCATGGAGACTCACACAATGATGGCTAGCATAGGCGCGTTATTCTCGTTAGAGGGAATCGCATTCGCGCTGTTCGCCATGGTAACAGTGGGGAGCAGTGTCGGTGTCGTTCTCGTTCGCGACATCTGGCACGCAGCGCTGTTACTCGGCGTCGCGCTACTGAGCGTCGCGGTTCACTACGTGATGGTTCAAGCCGAATTCATCGCGGCAATGCAAATCCTGGTGTACGTTGGCGGCGTCCTCATCCTCATCACCTTCGCGGTCATGTTGACCCGTGAGGACGACACGCTGGAGGTGCCAGTATGACGACTAAACCCCGGCCGATACGCCTGGACCGGAGCGCACTCCCCGGTCTGGTTGCCTTCGGGCTGTTTACCGTCATGGCGGCGGTCTTCATTGGAGCCGAATTTGGCACTGCCGAGGGATTCCCCGCCGGTGAGAGCATCGTCGCAGGCATCGGAAACTCGCTGCTGGGTATCACCGACGGCGGCCTCGTGGTGGAGAGTTTCCTCGTTGCGCTCATCCTCATCGCTATCGCGCTGGATGCGGCGCTGGACGGCGCTATCCTGCTGGCCGAACGCGACGGGGGTGACGAGTAGATGGCTGTCTCACCCCAGTTCTATCTGCTGCTCTCGGCAGTCGTGTTCTGTACGGGGCTGTTCGGCATCCTCGTCCGCCGGAACGCGCTGATGTTCCTGATGTCTGTCGAGTTGATGCTCAACGCCGCGAACATCAACCTCGTCGCCTTCTCACACTACTACGGCAACCTCACGGGCCAGGTCTTTAGCCTGTTTATCATCGCACTCGCTGCCGCCGAGGTCGCCATCGGCATCGGCATCATCCTGGTGTTGTATCGTAACTTCGATGATATCGACGTGACCAAAGCAACGACAATGAGGTGGTAACTATGGCACTTGCATTCGACATCTCTCCGGCCATTGCGGCGCTCCCGTTCGCCGCGTTCCTGATCGCACTGGCGTTCGGCAACTACATGCCAAAGGGCGGTGCCCTCGCTGGCATCGCGGCGACCGGCGGCTCCCTGCTCCTGTCGCTGTGGGTCGCGGTGACCCTCTTTGGCGGTGCCGACCCATATCACACTCAAATTTACGAGTTTGTCCTCGGTGCTGAAGGCGTCGCCGGGGTCGACCTCACCTTCGGGTTGCTCATCGACCCGCTCTCTGCGCTCATGCTGGTCATCGTTTCGCTCATCTCTTTCCTCGTCCACATCTTCTCGCTGGGATACATGAACGACGAGGGCGAGACCGGTCTCCCGCGGTACTACGCCGGTCTCGGCCTGTTTACCTTCTCGATGCTCTCCTTTGTCTACTCGGACAACCTCCTGATGGCGTTCATGTTCTTCGAGCTGGTGGGGCTGTGCTCGTACCTGCTCATCGGCTTCTGGTTCCGCCAGGAGGGGCCACCGAGCGCAGCGAAGAAGGCGTTCCTGGTCACCCGCTTCGGTGACTACTTCTTCCTCATCGGCGTCGTCGCCGTGCTGGCGACCTTCGGAACGGCGCAGTTCGCCGGCGAGAACTCTTTCGTCGTGATGGCCGAACACGCGCTCGATCCCGGACACACGGCTGAAATCACCACCTACCTCGGGCTCGGTGCCCAGGAGTGGTTCACTGTCGTCGGCCTGCTCGTTCTGGGCGGCGTCATCGGCAAATCGGCGCAGTTCCCGCTGCACACCTGGCTGCCCGACGCGATGGAGGGTCCGACGCCCGTCTCCGCACTCATCCACGCGGCGACGATGGTCGCGGCCGGTGTCTACCTGGTCGCACGCATGTACGGGTTCTACGCGCTCTCGCCGACTGCACTCGGCGTCATCGCGCTGGTCGGTGGCTTCACCGCGCTCTTTGCGGCGACGATGGGCGTCGTCAAGCAGGAACTCAAACAGGTGCTGGCGTACTCGACCATTTCCCAGTACGGGTATATGATGCTCGCGCTGGGCGGTGGTGGCTACGTGGCTGCAGTCTTCCACCTGACGACCCACGCCGTGTTCAAAGCGCTGCTGTTCCTCGGTGCCGGGTCGGTCATCATCGCCATGCACCACAACGAGAACATGTGGGACATGGGCGGTCTGAAAGACAAGATGCGCGTCACCTACCTCACCTTCCTCTCCGGGTCGCTCGCGCTCGCGGGCATCGTTCCGTTCGCGGGCTTCTGGTCCAAGGACGAGGTGCTCTACGAGACGCTCTTGCACGCGCTTGGAACCGACAGCACTGTCGGCACGCTCCTGCTCGCCGGCTACGCGATGGGGCTGCTCGCAGTGTTTTTCACCGGCTTCTACACGTTCCGGATGGTTTTCCTGACCTTCCACGGTGACGCGCGATCTGACACGGCGCGCGACCCCGAACCGGTTCGCTGGAACGTCAAGCTCCCGCTGGCCGTGCTCGGTGTCGGCGCGGCGACGGTCGGGTTCATCAACATGGCGCCGGTCGAGAAGCTCACCGGGATTCACCTGACGTTCCTCCACGACTGGCTCGACGGCAGTCTGAGCTCGCTGAACGCGCACCACTACGTCGAGATTCTGGAGTCGGACTTCGGCGCGGGCTACCACGCGGCGGACATCGGCGTGGTGGGCCCGGGTCTCGCCTCGCTCGGGCTCGCACTCGCCGGTGTCGGGACGGCGTACTTCCTCTACGGTGGTGCCGCGCCCGAACAGCACACGAAGAAACTCGGTTCTATCCGCACGCTACTCATGAATAATTACTACCAGGACGAATATCAGGTCTGGCTGGCTCGGGGCGTGACCGTCCCGGTCGCGAAGGCCGCTGACACGTTCGACCAGGGTATCATCGACGGTGTCGTCAACGGCATCGGAAGCGTCTCGCTGTTCTCCGGCGAGCGCTTCCGGAAGATTCAGACGGGCGTCGTCAGCAACTACGCCGCGCTCCTGGCGCTGGGGCTGACGCTCTTGGTTCTCGTCTTCGGAGTCGTTGGGGGGTGGTTCTGAATGTATATCGAGGCACTCCTCGTTGCAACACTGGCCGCGGCCGGAATCGTCTTCCTGGCCCCGAACCGCATCGCCGGGAAGCTGGCGACAGCGCTCTCGGTGATTCCGCTGGTCGGCAGCCTCTACATGTGGTTCACCTTCGACGGCAGCGGGAACGCACTCCTCGAAGGCAGTACGATTGCCTTCGAGACGACGGCGACGTGGCTCCAGCTCGGCCCTTACCAGCTGCAGTGGCACGTCGGCGTCGACGGTGTGAGCCTCCCGCTGCTCGCGCTCACCACCATCCTGACGACGCTCGCGCTCATCTCCTCGTGGACGCCGATCGACGAGCGCCAGTCGCAGTTCTACGGCCTCATGCTGTTCATGGAAGCAGCACTCATCGGCGTGTTCACCGCGCTTGACTTCTTCCTCTGGTTCGTCTTCTGGGAGGGCGTGCTCATCCCGATGTACTTCCTCATCGGGGTCTGGGGCGGCCCGCGCCGGAAGTACGCCTCGATCAAGTTCCTCGTCTACACGAACGTCGCCTCGCTGGTGATGTTCATCGGACTCTTCGGGCTCATCTTCGGGCTCGGCGACAACCTGACGACGCTCGGACTGCCCGAAATCGCCCAGTCAGTTCGCGGCGGCGATCTCGGCTCTTTCGCTGGCTTCGAACCGGAAGCGCTGAAACTGGCGGCCTTCGTCGCCATGTTCGCCGGCTTCGCGGTGAAGGTACCAGTCGTCCCCTTCCACACGTGGCTGCCGGACGCACACGTCGAGGCCCCGACGCCGGTGTCGGTCATCCTGGCGGGCGTCCTGCTGAAGATGGGGACCTACGCGCTGCTCCGATTCAACTTCACGATGCTCGCCGACGTGGCCCGCGACTACGCGGAAATTATCGCGGCACTCGGCGTACTCTCGGTCATCTACGGGGCGATGCTCGCACTCGCACAGCGCGACCTCAAGCGCATCGTCGCGTACTCCTCGATTTCCTCGATGGGATACGTCATCCTCGGACTGGTCGCGTTCACGCCACACGGCTTTGGCGGCGCGACCTTCCAGATGATCTCCCACGGCCTCATCTCGGGACTGATGTTCATGACCGTCGGCGTCTTCTACAACTCGACGCACACGCGGATGGTCGGCGACATGTCCGGGATGGCAGACCGGATGCCATGGACGGCGGGCATCTTCGTCGCCGCCGCCTTCGGGTACATGGGTCTGCCGCTAATGAGCGGCTTCGCCGCTGAGGTCCTGGTGTTCATCGGCGCCTTCCAGTCGACGACCATTGCCGGCGCACCGATCTACACCGCGCTTGCGATGTTCGGCATCGTTGTCGTCGCCGGCTATCTGCTGTGGGCCATGCAGCGCACGCTGTTTGGCTCGTTCGAACTGGAAACTGACTACGAAATCGGCCGCGCGCCCGCTCACGACGTGGCGCCGCTGGTCGTCCTGCTCCTGCTCGTCATCCTGCTCGGTGTCGCACCTGACATCGCGTACGAGATGATACAGGATGCGATCAATCCCCTCCTCGGAGGTGGTGCCTGATGGCAGCAATTCCACTCCCTGACACGGCCGCAATCGCACCGATGGCGCTGTTCGCGGTGACCGCACTGGTGTTGTTCCTCTACGACACCGTCGACCCCGACAGCATGAACTCCGAAGCGCTCGCTGGCATCTCCGTCGCCGGCTCGCTCTCGGTTCTCGCCGTCACTGGCTGGTATCTCGTCGCCGGCACCGGGCAACCGCCCGAAGGCGCTATCAAGCTCTTCGGCGACAGTCTCGTCGTCGACGGGATGGCGCTGTTCTTCACGGCGCTTATCGCCAGCGTCGTCACGCTGGTGGTCGTCGCCAGCTACGACTACCTGAAAGGCCGCGAGAAGCAGGCGGAGTACTACTCGCTGGTGATGCTAGCTGCCACCGGGATGGCCATGATGTCGGCGGCCAACTCCCTCGCGACGGCCTTCATCAGCCTCGAACTCGCCTCGCTGCCCTCCTACGCGCTCGTCGCGTATCTCAAACACAACAAGGGTAGCGTCGAGGCCGGGCTGAAGTACTTCCTCATCGGCGCGCTTTCTTCTGCTATCTTCGCTTACGGTATCTCGCTGGTGTACGTCTCGACGGGCGCACTCCAGTTCGACGCCGTCGCAAGCGCGCTCGCCGACCCGACCGCACCGGGCGTGCTCGGCCTCGGCGTCATGATGATTATCGGCGGGCTGGCGTACAAGACCGCCAGCGTCCCGTTCCACTTCTGGGCACCCGAAGCCTACGAGGGCGCGCCGGCACCCATCTCCGGGTTCCTCTCCTCGGCCTCGAAGGCCGCCGGCTTCGTGCTCGCGTTCCGCGTGTTCACGGTCGCACTGGGCGGCCCGACTGGTGAACTCGCAATCCTGGACACTATCGACTGGGTCGTCGCCTTCCAGATTCTGGCCGTCGTCACGATGACGGTCGGGAACTTCGCGGCGGTCAAACAGGAGCGGGTCAAGCGGATGCTCGCCTACTCCTCGATCGGCCACGCCGGCTACGTGCTCATCGCACTCGCCGCGCTTACTGAAGGGGCTGACCACCAGCTCGTGCTCGGCTCCGGGATGGCCCACCTGCTCGTCTACGGCTTCATGAACACCGGCGCGTTCATGTTCATCGCCCTGACCGAACACTGGGGTGTCGGCCGCGAGTTCGAGGACTTCAACGGCCTCGCCAAACAGGCACCCTTCGCCTGTGCCGCGATGTCCATCTTCCTGTTCTCGCTGGCCGGCCTCCCGCTCGGTGGCGGGTTCCTCTCGAAGTTCTACCTGCTGATGGCTTCGATCAACGGCGGCGTCGCGCTGCTCGCGGTTGCGCTCGTCGTCAACAGCGCGCTCTCACTCTACTACTACACGCGCGTCGTCCGCGCGATGTGGATCGAAGAACCAAACGGCGACGTCGAAATCGAGAGCTACCCGACGGGGCTGTACGCCGCCATCGCGATCGCGGCGGTCGCCACCGTCCTCCTGCTGCCCGGCTTCGGCCCGGTCATCGAGACCGCGCAGACGGCCGCCGGGATGCTCGTCTGAGACTACTTTTTTCGGCTGCGGGTGTCGCACGCGCGGCTTCGCCGCGCGGCGCACCGCTTGCCGAAAAAACATAGTGAAAAAGGCTGCTCGCGGTCGGTAGACCGCTCGCAGGTGCTATCGTAGTTTCTTCCGCAACAGCACCGCACAGCAACGGCAGGCCTGCCCTTCCCCGAATCACGCGGCCCTTCGGGCACGCGTTCTCGGCCGCGTTGATTATCGAATATTTGAGCGACGGTCTGCGAGCCACGGATTAGCGACTCTCTTACAAACTGAACGTCTCAGAGAGAGGGGTCTATGGTTAGAACTCCGCTGGTACGTCCGGGCGAATTTTTTAGCGAGCGGGCCAGTCCACCGGCGTTCCTGCCACCAGCGAGTATCGTTGTGGTCTGGTCGCTGCTCTATGGATTGGTCGGCATACTCTTCACCGAGATTCTCTGGGAGGAGCTAGCGACCGACCCGGAGTTTGCCGACCTCGTTCCCAACGAGACGGCGGCTCCGCCCGGGATGGGCCTTGAAGGACTCCCCGGGCTCCTGGGTGAAGCGTGGGTCTGGTATGCAGTCGGCCTCGTCTCTGTCGTCATCTTCGCTCTGGGTTTCTGGCTCGCCCTGGCAGCCGTACTGTACCTCGTTTCGGGCCTGTTCACTGAGACGGGACGGTTCGGGCGACTGCTGCTCTACACAGGGTGGGGGTTCCTCCCTGCACTGCTGTACACCGCGTTCGTACTCGTCGAACTCCTCGCTTTTATCGTACTTTTCGGCCCGAACGCCTACTGGGACACGCTCTTGCTGACGGACCTCATCGACCCGGCACTGTCCTGGTTCGTCACGATCTGGGTCGGATACATCTGGGTGCACGCACTCGAAGCCGCACGTGGTCTCACGCGTAAACAGGCCATCATGACGACCGCAATTCCGATTGGCGCGTATTTTCTCTACGAGTTCTGGTTCTGGTTCCTCTAAGGGGAACGGTCACGTCAGGTGATCACCAGCCCGGCCCTTCCACATACTGCAACAACGCTCTCGGCCACGCTGGTCACAGATCGATCACCTTACTGCGACGTGAGCTACCTTTATTCGAACCGCTCTCAAACACCGCTGGCGTGCAGATTTCGCTGTCGCTGAATGTGTTGCTCTTGGTGGCGACCATCGTCCTCGTGGCCGGGGTCGTCAACGGTGTGGCGGGCTTTGGGTTCGCCATCGTGGGGACGATGGCGCTGGCCTCGCTGATTGCACCCGCGACGGCCGTCGTGTTCATGATTCTCCCCATCTTCGCGGCGAATCTCACACTCGTCCGCGAACTCTCTGTTGCCGACCTCCGGAGTTGCGGGAGCCGATTCGCCCCGCTGATTCTCTCGGCGCTGGTCGGGACTGTCGTCGGGATGGCGATTCTCGAAAGTCTGCCCGCGGCCCCGCTGCGCGTGGGGCTGGGCGTGCTCACACTCGGATTCGTGCTCACCGCACAGAATCTGGTCGCACTCCCGGGGCTGGACCGCGCGAAATCGGGCTGTTTCGTCGAGTCGACGCCGGCGATGGTCGGTCTCGGCGGCATCTCCGGTGTCGTCTTTGGCGGGACCAACGTCGGCGTCCAGCTCATCGCCTACGTTCGGAGCTGTGACCTCTCTCACGGCCTGTTCGTCGGCGTCGTCGCACTGGTGTTCCTCGGCCTCAACGGCGTGCGCGTCGGCGCGGCGGGCGCGCTCGGTCTCTATCCGGACCTTGCGACAGTCGGGTTATCGGCGGCCGCCGCGGTGCCAGCCGTCGTCGGCGTCACTGTCGGCCAGCGAGTGCGTGGCCGGGTGAGCACGCAGGCACGCAGACGGGGCGTTTTCCTTCTGTTGACACTCATCGGGATTCGACTGGTTCTCGGCGGTCTCGGCATCGCGTGACGTCGGCGTCGGTTCACAAACGCCAAGTGCTGCCCCACGGAGGAGGTGATATGAAGGCGACAGCGAAAGCGCACCCGATTCAGGGACTGGTGAAGTACCACGGGATGCGCGACGAGGAACTCAGACTCCCGTATCACGACTCCATCAGCCTCTGTACCGCACCGAGTCACACGAAGACGACCGCCGCGTTCGACGACTCGCTGGCCGAAGACGAGTACTCCATTGACGGTGAGGAAGTCGAGGGCCGCGGTGCTGAACGCATTCGCGCGGTCGTCGACCACGTCCGCGAACTGGCCGACATCGACCACCGCGTCCGCTTCGAATCGGAGAACACCTTCCCGACGAACATCGGCTTTGGTTCGTCGTCGTCTGGCTTCGCCGCGGCGGCGATGGCTCTCGTCGAGGCCGCCGGACTCGACATGACGCGCCCGGAGATCTCGACCGTCGCACGCCGCGGCTCCTCCTCTGCCGCACGCGCGGTCACGGGCGGGTTCTCGCACCTGCGGACGGGACTCAACGACGAGGACTGTCGCTCCGAGCGGATTCCTGTCCCCGACGACCTCGAATCGGATCTCCGCATCGTCGCGGGGATGGTCCCCTCCTACAAGGAGACCGAAGCGGCACACAAGGAGGCCGCCGACAGCCACATGTTCGAATCGCGGATGGCTCACATGCACGGCCAGATCGCCGAGATGCGCGACGCGCTCCGCGGCGGCGACTTCGAGGCGGTGTTCGAACTCGCCGAGCATGATTCGCTGTCGCTGGCGGCGACGACGATGACCGGCCCCGCGGGGTGGGTCTACTGGCAACCCCGGACAATCGAGATTTTCAACGCCGTGCGGGAGCTCCGCGAGGAGGGCGTCCCGGTCTACTTCTCCGTCGACACCGGTGCGAGCGTGTACGTCAACACGACCGAGGCGTACGTCGACGAGGTCGAGGCAGTCGTCGCGGACTGCGGCGTCGACACGCGCGTCTGGGAACTCGGCGGCCCGGCCGAGATTCTCGACGAGAGCGACGCCCTGTTCTGAGCCCGCCACCGTTCACCCGTCGCAGGGCTTTACTCCGTTCCAGCCCAACCACTGGTATGCACGTCGCCGTTCTCGGTGCTGGCTACGCCGGTATCAGTCTCACGCGAAAACTTGAGCAGTCACTGTCTCCCGAAGACGAGATTACGCTCGTCGACGAACGTGACACGCACCTCGTCCAGCACCTGATTCACCGCGTCGTCAGCCACCCGTCACTGGCCGACGACCTCCAGTTGCCTATCGAGAACCTGCTCGATCGTGCCGAGTTCCTGCAGGCAGAAGTGACCGGGTTCGACCCCGACACAGCGACTGTCGACCTCGCTGACGGAACACTCGATGCGGAGTATCTCGCTGTCACCCTCGGCGCGCAGACGGCCTTCTACGAGATGTCAGGCGTTCGTGAACACGCGACGCCGCTCAAACGCATCGAGGACGCAGAGCGCATCCGCGCGGATTTCGAACCACTTCGCGAGCACGGTGGCAGCGTCGTCGTCGGCGGTGCCGGCCTCTCCGGTATCCAGATTGCGGGCGAACTCGCGGCGATGGCAGAAACGGCCGACGGTGACGTCGAGGTAACACTCGTCGAACGCCTCGATAGCGTCGTCCCGAACTTCCCCGAGCGATTTCAGCGAGCCGTCGCCGAGGAACTCTGCGAGCGTGGCGTCACCGTCCAGACCGGCCGCACCGTCGAGGCTGCCACCGAAGATACCGTCTCCTTCACCGCCGGTGACGAACTCGACTACGACCAGTTCATCTGGACGGGCGGTATCGCAGGCCAGGACGCTGCGGGGGGTGAGCGCCCACAGGTGCGTGCGGACCTCCGACTCGGCGAGCGTGCGTTCGTCGCGGGCGACGCCGCGCGCGTCGTCGACACTGACGGCCAGCCGGCCCCCGCGAGCGCACAGACGGCCGTCCGGCAGGCAGGCGTCGCGGCGAACAATATCGAGAAACTCCTCGCTCACGAGCGCACCGGCGAGGGATTCGCACCGAGACTCGACCGCTATCGGTACACGGAACTCGGCTGGCTGGTCAGCGTCGGCGACGGCGCCGTCGCACAGGTCGGCGGGCAGGTCGTCCGGGGACGAGCGGCAAAGGCGCTCAAGACGACGGTCGGTGCTGGCTATCTCACCTCAATCGGTGCAGTACAGAACGCCAGCGACTACGTCTGGGAGAAAGTCGGCGGAGCCAAGGCGGACTAACAGCGATTACTCGGCCTCTTCGAGCGCGAGGTCGGGCGTCGTCCAGATGACGAACTCGCCGTCGTCGCGGTCGATGACGCCGTTGATGTAGTCTTCCTGCATGGGCGGGGTGTTGACCTGGTCCTCGCTGATTGGCGAGACCTGGCGCACGTCGTCGACGACCCAGCCGATGTGACCCTGGTCTTCGAAGGCCTCGGAGTCGAAAACGACGATGAGGTCGCCGGCTTCCTTGTTCGGCTTGTCGATGGTCACCTTCGGATTGAGGATGGTCGTAATCTGTCCGCGGAGGTCGACGACACCCTCGACGAACTCTGGCGTGTTCGGTACCCGTGTGATGTTCGTGTGTTTGACGATCTCCTCGATGTACTGGATGTCGAGACAGTACTGCTCGTCGTCGAGCGTGAACTCGAGGATGCGGGTGTCGGCTTCTTTGGTCTGTTCGGCTTCGCCGGCGAGGCCTGCCGGGCCTGCCGCCTCCTCGTCTACAGGGTCGGTATCTTCGGCGTCGTCGTCGGCCTCACTGTCGGCTTCTTCAGCGACCTGCTCGGCCTGCTCCATGGTCTGTTCCATGGCGGCCTCCATCTGCTCGGCGCTCGGCAACTCGGCCCGCGTGCCGCTGGCGGTCTCGACTGCCTCGTCTACGGCGTCGTCCGTCTCGTTCGCCTCGTCGGTTTCACCGGTTGCCGCTTCGTCGGTGGTCTCCGGCTCGTCCGTCTCGGGTCGTGCAGTGGTCGCGGCGGCACCGCCGTCGGTCGACGTGGTCGCCCTGTCGGCTGGTGGCTGCTCGTCGGCTGCAGCCGGTGTCTCGGTCTGTTGGTGCTCGTTGTCCGCTCCGGTCGTGTCGTCCGGACTGGACTCGGCCGACCGCTCGTCGGTATCGTCGGTTTCGGGCGAGTCGTCCTCGCCGTCGCGCTGTCCCTCGCGCATCCGTCGGATGCGCCGTGCTCGTTCCATGCGTTCGTTTTCACTCATGCTGTCACCTCGGCGTAGCCGAACTGCCTGTCGAGTTCCGTCGCGATGTCGAGGAAGATCTCCTCCATATCGACGCGCTTCTCGTAGCCGAAAATGGATGTTCCGGCCGAGAACGCCCGCTGGAGTGCGACGCGCTTGCGGACCTCCCAGACAGGGAAGTCCGCGAATACCTCCTCTAACCACTGGAGCATCGTCCGGTCCTCGCTCGTGTTCTCGATGCGGTTTGCCACCACACCCACGGTACTGACCTCGATGCCGACCTGTCCCTCCAGTGCGGCAATCTGGTCGATGAGCAACTCGATTGCGCGCTCGGAGGTGGCCTCGGTCAGCGCCGGCACGATGACGTTGCGCGCGGCGAAGATGCCCGTGTCAGTCAGTTTCCCATAAAAGGGCGGGGAGTCGACGATGACGTAGTCGTAGTCGTGGTCGAGCTCCGCCAGTACAAGGTCGAGTGCGTCGAGTGCGTGTGTCCCGGTGATGCCGGCCGGGTCGACGTTGATTGCGAGCGATTCGAGTGCGTCGAGTCCGCCCGAGAGGTCCGGGTCGGATTTGATACGTGCGATGAGGTCGGCAATCGTCAGTTCGTGCTCGGCCTGCAGGAGGTCGATGTTCGCCGGGAGCACGTCCATCTCGTCGTGCTCGACGACCAGGTCGGTGACGATGTCCCGGCGCGTGTGGTCGGTCAGCGCGTCGAAAAGCGTCGGCGGCGCGGCGTCGTACGCCCCCAGCAGTCCGAGCCCTTCGGTGGCGTTGCCCTGCGGGTCCAGGTCGACGAAGAGCACGTCCCGGCCGCGCTCGTTGAGCGCGCCGGCGACGTTGATCGCGATTGTGGTCTTGCCAGTCCCGCCCTTCGCGTTCGTCACGCAGATGCGCGCAGCACTATCGTCGCGTCTCATCAGCAGCTACAAAAAACTCCGGGGCCCGCCGTAATAAAAATACGTTCCCTATTATCACTCGAAAGAAAGAGACGGCTACCGGTTGTAGGACCCTCCTACTGCAACACGCTCTGACTCCGGAGTGGCGTCTGTCTGGCTGTCTGCTTCCTTTTTCCTTCCTGGGTATCCTTTTGGGAACGGCGAAATCAGGCCGGAGCGACGTCAGACGCCCGTCTGACTGTGTGTAAGATTTAACACAATGGGGAACGCACCGTTATCTATCATGAGTATCAACCCGCGCGATTACGACCTGGACGAGCTGCGGAAGATGGCCAGGAAGCGCGGGGGGCAGACCAACGGTGGCGGTGACTCCGACTCGGACATCGGCCTCGGGTCGATGGGGCCGGGCGAGGACGAACCGACCACTCCCACCGGTGGCTCCTTCCGCGAAGGGCTGTACCGCGAACTCCTCCCGCTCGAAGCCGGGAGTGGCGAGACGACCAAACCCTACCTGGAGGGGCTTCCCGAACACTACGCCGGAGAGAATCTCATCTTCGAGTGGCTCGAGTTCCTGCTTCTCCACGCCGGCTACCAGGGAGCCACCGAAGCACTCGATTACTACGAGTCGGTCGGCTGGATTACCGAGGGCGTCGAGGCGGACCTCGGTGATTACCTGCTCGGACTCGACGACCAGGCTGCAAACGACGGCAACAGCCTCGACGTGGACGACCACATGCTGAGTCTCGTCTACATCGCCAAGTTGGAATCGATGGCCTAACGGGTCGTATCGTCTTCATTACCCTTTTCGATTCTTATATACCGGGTGCGCTGTAACAGCCGCGTGTATGAGTACCGATGTGGACGCCGAGACCGAAGAGGTGTCGGGCGACGGCGGAACCGACAGCGACGCCGTGCCCGTCGGCGTGAAACTCGGGAGTACCCGAACGGTGATTGCGCTTCCGACCGACGACGGCTCCGGCCTGAAGACTATTCGGACGCTGACCTGTCTGGCGAGTTACGAGGACCCGCTGACTGGCGAGGAAAAGTATCTCTACGGTGAGGAAGCCGCCCGGGAGTATCCCGACCGCGTGCAGTTCATGCTTCGGTCTGGCCTGCCCGAAGACGAAGACCGGGCGGAACTGACCGAGCAGTTCTTCAGGAGTATCATCGAGTCCCACGAGATCCCCGAGGAGAGCGCGGTCGTGTACGCGATTCCGACGATCGACAACCCGGAGGGACTGGCGAATCTCCAGAACGTCATCGAGGACAGCCCCATCGGGACCGCGCTGATAGAGAGCTATCCCGAGTCGCTCTGTGGCTCGATTCCGGCCTTCGGCGACGACCTCGAAGCAATCGAGCAGATCTTCGTCTCCGTCAATATGGGGTCGACGAATCTCGAAGCATCCGCTTACCGACGCGGCGAGCAGATCTCACCCTTCACGACCGGTTCAGTCACCGGCAACGAAGTCGACCGCGTCATCGCCAACTACGTCGAGGAGGAGACGCAGGGCCGCGTCAACATCGATATCACGACTGCTCGGGAGTATAAAGAAGAGCACGCCGACTTCGAGGAGTTCGAGCCCTTCACCGACATCATCCAGCAGCCCGGCGGCGGCTCGCACGAGTTCACGATCGAACGGTCGGTGATGGACGCTTGCAACGAGTATCTGGACGATGTCGTCGAGGAGTTTGCCAACACGTTCCTCTCGCAGTTGGCCAACGACCACATGAAGGTCTACCAGCTCGCACTCGACCGTCCGGTCGTGCTGACCGGCGGGATGGCCTGTATCCCGGGCATCGTCGAGGAGTTCGAGGAGCGCGTCGGCGAGGCACTCGGGCGAGAAATCGAGGCCGTCGCCGCCGAGCGGCCGGACCTCTCGGCGACCATCGGTGCACAGCGCATCGCGGCGCGACTCGCCCAGAACAGCTAGTCGTCGCTCTTCGCCCAGCAATCGAGCCAGCGGATGATTTTCCGGCTCGTGTCGTCAGCGCCTTCGATGCCGGAGCCGAGCCGACGCGATGTCGTCTCTGCGCCCGGTCGTCTCTCCGACCCTCTCCGGTCGCGTCTGAGTTCGTCTGGCAACGATATCTTGAGCCGGGCCATACCAGAGGGTATCTTCCAGTCCGGTTGTAAAACCCCGTCAGACAGCTGTCTGTCGCTGTTTCGTCTGTCGCATGCAAGAACGACTCTTCTACAAAAACCTAATAATTAATAATACGGGTATCGAAGGTCCAGTCATGACACACTGTCCCCGGTGCGGTTCGCGGATGAGCCACAACGACGAGACGACGAAACTAACCGAGTACGTCTGTCCGAGTTGTCACAACACCGAGATTGTCTGGAAGCCAGCCTACAGAGTTACCGCCTGAGACGTCTATTTTCCTGTCTTTTCGAGCGCAGACGGTCGGATTTCGCAAGAGCCGCGAAAACCATAATGATTAATAATCCCTCCGTTGTAGAGAGAAGTGGAATGACACAGTGTACCCGGTGCGGTTCGCGAATGAACTACAACGACGAGACGACCAAGCTGACTGAGTACGCCTGCCCGAACTGCCACAGCACCGAAATCATCCAGAAGGAATCGTTCCGCGTCACGGCATAATCATGAATCGGCACGACCTCAAATCCGGTCGCATCGTATCGTCCGCACTGGTACACTCCGTATAGACGGCTATAGTTCCGTTTTTGACTCTCGCTAATCAGTTAGCAACAGCTGTGCTGGCCAATCTCGAACGCTGATACGAGCGATTCAGTAAACTACCGCTCAGTCTGAGGCCTGCGCGCCCCGACTCTCGATGCGATAATAGCCGGTAAATCGGACGACATCGCTGTCGAGACTGGTACTCCCTGTGACCGATTCGCCGTCGACGAGTCGGCGCACTGCTGCCTGCTCGTCTTCGAGGAGTTCGTCGTAGTCGCTGACCGTTGCCGTCTGTGGGACCTCGTCTACTTGCTGCGCCGTGAGTTGTCGTGCCATGTTTGTGACGGTCTAACACCCACTCAGTTCTGGACGTACTTCAATCTACTGCTAAAATTTCTGCTGAGAATACATCTAACGATCGTTCAATACGGGTATAAAATAACAAGTGTTCATAACGTAACGCTGCCTCCATTCGAAGATGGCTGCTGCGCTCCTCCCCAACTGATTACCCCTTTCAGGGCCAACGACGGCCATGAGCGAAGCGGAAGAGCGAAACGTGCTGGGGACCGAACTGGCGACCTGTAGCGAGGACCCGACGACCGGTTACTTGCGTGACGGCTGCTGTCACCACCTCTTTGAGGACGCCGGTCGGCACGAACTCTGTGCGGTGATGACCGAGGAGTTTCTCGAATACAGTAAATCGCGTGGCAACGACCTGATAACACCACGCCCGGAACTGGACTTTCCCGGACTCACGGCGGGCGACCAGTGGTGTCTCTGTATCGACCGCTGGCTCGAGGCGAAGGCGGCCGACGTGGCCCCGCCGGTCGTGTTGGCGGCGACCGCCGAGGAGGTCCTCGACAGAGTCGAGCTGTCCGAACTCGAAGCGCACGCCGTCGAGTGACTACTCCAGTTGGTGGTAGTCGAGTTCGTAGTCGGCGTCTAGCGCCGCCTGCACGGCGTCGCTCGGTGTTCCCACCGGCTCGGTGGTGAGGCGCATCGCGCCGACGCTGTCCTCGTGCATGTCGATGTTACGCCGCCAGGCATCGTCTCGCTCGGGATAGTCCGTCCGGTAGTGTGCGCCGCGGGACTCCGTGCGCTCGCGCGCTCCTCGGAGAATGCTCTCGGCGACGACCAGCCCGAAGCCGAGGTTCAGCGCGAACTCGAAGGCACGGCCGGTCCGCTGGCCGAGCGCGACGTTGCTTGCCTTCCGCTGGAGTTCGCCAAGTCGGGTTAGGCCTGCTTCGATCTCGTCGTCGGTCCGGCGGATACCGGCGGCTTCCCAGAGCAGGCCACGGAGTTCGTCCAGCAGCGTCTCGGGGTCGTACTCGCCGTCCCGGCCGGTGAGGGTCCGGAGAGTAGCGAAGTGCTGGCGCGCGCGGTCGTGCAGGACGCCCTTGTCGCGAGCGGGTGTGGTTCCGGCGAGCAGACGTTCGGCGACGGCCTCGCCGGTCACCTGCCCGAACGCGACGGTTTCGGCCAGCGAGTTGCCGCCCAGACGGTTTGCGCCGTGGACGCCGACCATCGTCTCACCGATAGCGTACAGCCCGTCGATACCTGTTTCGCCCTCGCTGTCGACGACGACCCCACCCATGCCGTAGTGGGCTGTCGGCGCTACTTCGACGGGCTCTTTGGCCATGTCGACGCCCAGATCAGCGAAGCGTTCGTACATCCGCGGCAGGCGCTCCTGGATGAAATCCCGGTCGCGGTGGGAGATATCCAGATAGACGCCGCCAGCGTCCGTGCCGCGTCCGGCCTCGATTTCCTCGTCGATAGCCCTGGCGACCACGTCGCGAGCGTCCAGTTCCATCTGGTCGGGAGAATACCGCTCCATGAACCGTTCCCCTTCTGTATTGTAGAGTCGGCCACCCTCGCCTCGAACGGCTTCGGTGACGAGGCGGCCGTCCCACTCCTCGCCGTACCGGTCGCCGACCATCCCCGTCGGGTGGAACTGCACGAACTCCATGTCCTGGAGGCTGGCTCCGGTGAGGTATGCCAGGGCCGGACCGTCGCCGGTGTTTTCGTCGTCCCGGGAGGAGTGTCGCTGGAAGAGGCTGGTGTAGCCACCGGCAGCGAGCACGACCACGTCGGCGTCGAAGAGAACGAACTCGCCGGTGTCCATGTCGTACCCGGCCGCGCCAAGCAGTCGGTCGTCGTCGTCGGCCAACAACTTCGTCACGAAGACGTTCTCGCGGTAGGGAATCGAGAGCGACTGGGCGCGCTCGATGAGCGTCCGCAGCATGGACTCGCCGGTGTGGTCGCCGGCAAACGCCGTCCGCCGGAACGACTGCGCACCGAAGTACCGCTGGTCTATCTCGCCGTCCTCGGTCCGACTGTACTCCATCCCCCAGTCGTCGAGTTCCCGCAACCGGTCGGGCATCTGCCTGGTCACCGTCTCGACTTTCTCGGGGTCGTTGAGGAAGTGCCCCTCTTTGAGGGTGTCTGCGGCGTGAATTGTCCAGTCATCTTCGGGGTCGTGTGTCCCGAGTGCGCCGTTGATACCGCCGCGCGCCCACGTCGTGTGCGCGTCACCGTGGCTCCGCTTCCCGATGACGAGCACGTCTTCGGGGTCGACGCCCGACTGGACCATCTCGATGGCGGCTCGTGCCCCCGCAGCGCCCGCACCAACGACCAGCGCACCCACGTTGACCGTCTCGTAATCGATGGCTGTTCCGGTGGGAGCCGTGGCTCCGAGGTCGTCTTGTTCCATACCAATGTTTGGGGCCGAAGGGGCTTGAACCCCTCGCGGTTGTGTGTCCGTTCAGCGGGCGATATCGGACCTCTGAGTGTAGTTTCCGCACCTAAATACACTGCAAAATACCAGCTCGACTGGTCTCTCGGCTCGGCGGGTAGTCGGCGTCAATCCGTCCCGGTCGAGGCTGGCGATTCGCTATGCGGGTCGAACCGTCTGTGCAACGCCGGGATCACCATCGAGTCCAGCGAGTACCGCCCCACACCGTGACCATCAACGCGGAGGTCAGCCCGACGAGTGTGATCTGTGCCAGCACCGGGTCGTCGGGCAGGCCAGAGAGCCTCGTCGTCAGCATGACCAACGACACCGTGGCGGTCCCGCGGTGAACAGTCCGACAACGAACGCGAATGCGAGCACTACACCGACGCTCCGTCGGGTAGTTCGTCTCATCAGTTCGCCTAGGGAGCAAGCCGGGAAGCATGTCTCGGCGGGTCTCGTGGTGGTATCGTCGGGTTCGAGGGAACCGCTTTTGGCGCTTGCACCATTCCCTTCAGGCGATGTATCTCGCCGATGAAGCGTGGCCAGACCTCCGGACGTACTTCGAGGAGGAGTCACTCGCGCTCGTTCCACTGGGGTCGACCGAACAGCACGGCCCGCATCTGCCAGAAGGGACCGACCACCTGATTGCACAGGCGCTCGCTCGCGAGGCTGCCGAGCGAACCGGCTACCTCTGTACACCGACAATCAACGTGGGCGTCAGCCCACACCACCGCCAGTTCCACGGGACGATGTGGGTCGACGCGCCGGTCTTCCGAGACTACGTCGAGAGCTTCTCCGAGAACCTCGCGTACCACGGCATCGACCGCATCGTCTTCGTCAACGCCCACGGCGGCAACGTCGAACACCTCCGCGAAGTGGGCCGTCGCCTCCACGAGGCCGAAACCGCCTACGCCGTCGAGTGGATGTGGGACGAGTCGATTCCCGAACTGGTCGACGACCTCTTCGAGACGAACGGGCCACACGGCGGGCCAAAGGAGACGGCGATGATTCAACACATCGCGGGCGACCTGGTCCACGACGACCGACTGGCCGAGGCCCGTGACGGCGGCCTGACCGAGTTCGAGTACGACGCGATGCGTGTCCACGGTGCCCGGACGTTCTACGACGCTATCGACAACACCGACAACGGTGTACTGGGCGACCAGACCGACGCCACTGCCGAGAAGGGCGAGCAACTGTTCGAGGCCGCGAGCGACCAACTGGTCTCGCTGTGTGACTGGCTGGCCGAGCGCGACCGTGCGGAACTACTGCCCAAAGACCACGTCTGACTGGCACAGGTGAGTCGCCGCTCCCCCGTCCTGTGGTGTGCTTCTTTGTGAACGTTCATGATCTTTGAACGCAAATCCGTCCTCGTATCCGCCATACCGTTGGATAAATAATGATGTAGTCGTCAGTAATCGAAGGTTTTTCAATCGTGCTCGGACTCTGACGTGGTATGCGACTACATCGCAGGGACATCCACGAGGACGTGCGAGAACTCGGCGCGATGGTCGGTGACGTCATCTCCGAGCAGACGACCGACGAGGCGTTCGAGACTGTCGAACTCCTGCGAACGACGGCAATCGACTATCGGGACGGAGAGATAGACAGCCGCGACCCCCTGGAGACGGCGCTGGCGGCGGCCGACGACGACCAGATGCTCGTCGTCGCGCGTGCCTTTACGACGTTTTTCGAACTCATCAACCTCGCCGAGGAGCGAGAACGGGTCCGCGCGCTCAGAGAGCAGTCACAGGCGACGCTCCCCGACGATGGACTCGAGGAGGCCGCTATCGAACTCGCCGACGCCGACAGCGAGACCGCCCAGCAGATACTCGACGACGTGCTCATCCAGCCGACGTTCACCGCACATCCGACCGAGGCACGGCGCAAGACGGTCAAAGCGAAACTCCGATCCGTTGCCGACCACCTCCAGACGTTAGACCAACAGCTCCTGACCGACAAGGAGGCCCGTCAGGTGAAACGCGACCTCCGCGCCGAGGTGACGAGCCTCTGGCAGACGGCACAACTGCGCGACCGCCAGCCCGAACCGACCGACGAAGCGCTGAACGTCCAGTGGTATCTCGAGAACGTCCTGTTCGACGTAACCGGCGAGGTGTACGACGAACTCGAAGACGCGCTCGGCGAGGAGTTCGACGACATCGACGTGCCGAAACTCTTCGAGTTTCGCTCGTGGGCCGGGAGCGACCGCGACGGCAACCCCTACGTGACCCCCGACGTGACTGCCCAGACGCTTGAGCGCCAGCGACGGGTCGTCCTCGAGAACTACCGCGAGCAGATTGGGGACCTCCTGGGAATTCTCAGCCAGGACGGCGGGCGAATCGACCTCGGTGACCGCGTCGCGGCGTCACTCGAGGCCGACCGTGACCGACTGCCGACCGCGGCCGAGGACGCAGCAGAGCGGAACCGCGACGAACCGTACCGACAGAAACTGCACCTGATCCGCGAGCGCCTCGACCGGGTTGGCGACCTCCGACCGGGCGGATACGAGACTGTCGACGAACTGCGCACGGACCTCGAAACCATCGCGGCGGACCTGCGAGCCAACGACGCCGAGCGCATCGCCGAGTCACACGTCGACCCGCTCGTCCGCCAGGTCGACACCTTCGGGTTCAACCTCGCCAGTCTGGACCTGCGGGACCACCAGGAAAATCACACGGCGACCGTCGACGAACTCCTGGCCCGACAGCAGCTCGATTACGCCGGGATGGACGAGGACGAACGGGTGGCCGTGCTCACCGAGGTAATCCTGGATGGAGGGGGGTTCGTCGACCTCACCGACACCGACGACCTCTCCGAGATAGCGGCGCGGGTCGTCGACCGCTTCCGGTCGCTGGCAGACTGGCAGGCCGAGTACGGTACCGACGCCATCGATACCTACTGTATCAGCATGTGCGAGGAGCCGAGTCACGTCCTCGAAGTGCTCTTTCTGGCCTCCGAGGTCGGTGTCGTCGACCTGCCCGGCCACTCCGGGCTCGACATCGTCCCGCTGCTGGAGACCGAGTACGCGCTCTCGGGTGCGCGGCGTATCATGGGAACGCTGTTCGAAAACGACGCGTACGCGCAGGCACTCGACGCGCGCGATGGCGTCCAGGAAATCATGCTGGGGTACTCCGACTCGAACAAGGAGAACGGCTATCTCGCCGCACAGTGGTCGCTCTACCGCAACCAGAAGCGCCTGGCGTCTATCACCGACGACTACGGCGTCGAACTCCGCCTGTTCCACGGCCGCGGCGGGTCGATTTCCCGCGGCGGCGGCCCGATGAACGACGCGTTGCTCGCGCTGCCGAGCGAGACCATCACCGGCGAGGTGAAGTTCACCGAACAGGGCGAAGCCATCTCAGAGAAGTACGCCAACGCCACTATCGCGGAGCGGGAACTCGAACAGATGCTCAATGCACAGATGCGGGCGCGTTCGAACGCGCTCGACCAGTCGACCGAATCGGTCGACCAGGAGTGGCTCGACGCGATGGAGACGGCCGCCGACGCCGCCAGAACGGCGTATCGCGACCTGCTGGACACCGAGGGCTTTGTCTCCTACTTCGAGCAGGCCACGCCGATTACCGTCATCGAAGACCTCAACCTCGGCTCGCGGCCGGCCTCTCGAACCGGCGAGCGGACTGTCGGAGACCTCCGGACGATTCCGTGGGTGTTCTCGTGGACGCAGGCGCGGTGTGTCGTCACTGGCTGGTACTCGCTGGCGGCGGGACTCGACGCCTACCTCGACGACGGCGGCGATATGGTGACGCTCCGGGAGATGTACGAGCAGTGGCCCTTCTTCCGGACGATGCTCGACAACGCCGCGCTCGCGCTCGCCCGGACGGACATGGAGATTGCAAGCGAGTACGCAGCCCTTGCCGACGAAGACCTCCAGGAACGGGTCTTCGGTCCGATCGTGGCCGAGTACGACCGTGCGACCGACCTGGTCTGTGCGATAACCGGCCGCGAGTCGCTTCTCGAAGGCGGCTGGCTGGAGGAGAGTCTCGAACGACGCAATCCGTACGTCGACCCGCTGAACTACCTGCAGGTTCGGCTGCTCGGCATGGACGAGCGGACCGAGACCGAAGAGCGGGTCCTTCGCCTGACGGTCAAGGGCATCGCCGCCGGGATGAAAAACACCGGGTGAGGTGGTTCAGGCAGTCGGTGTCAGGGTCTCGATGGCGTAGCTAACGTCTGTCAGGTCTTCGGAGACTTCCCAGAGACGCTCGGCGGTTGTCTCGTCCCGCGACGCGCCGTTCGACTCCTGGCGTTCGGGTGCACCGCGCATGTTCATGAGTCCGCCGGGTCCGTAGTACGTGCCGCCGTCCACGCCGGGTGCTGTCGCGGCGTACAGCAAGGGGAGTGCTCCCTGCGCTGCGGGCTGGGCCGCGACGGTGTTGAGGGCTTTCATCATCGCGTATCGGATTTTCGACCCGCTCGCTTCGGGGCCGCGGTACTGGAGATTGGTGTCGGCGTAGCCGGGGTGGCAGGCCACGCTTTTCGTGTCCGTAATCCCCGCGTCGTCGAGTCTGCGCTGGAGTTCGTAGGCAAAGAGGAGATTCGCCAGTTTGCTCTGCCCGTAGGCTTCCCACTTGCTGTAGGAGTTCTCGCGGTGCAAATCGTCGAAGTCGACGTCGCCGGCGGTGTGGGCACCGCTGGAGTGGCTGACGACGCGCGTCTCGCCGTCGGTTCGGACGAGCATCTCCAGCAGGTGGGCTGTCAGCGCGAAGTGACCGAGGTGGTTCACGCCGAGTTGCATCTCGAAGCCGTCCTCGGTTTCGCCTCGCGGGATAGCCATCACACCGGCGTTGTTACAGAGGATGTGGAGGTCGTCGTAGTCCTCGCGGACGCCGTCGGCGAACGACACGACTGAATCGAGCGAGGCGAGGTCACACTCTCGAACGTTGAGCGTTGCGCCCGTTTGCTCGGTGATGCTGTCCTGAATCTCGCGGGCCGCCTGCTCACCACGGTCGAGACTCCGACAGGCCATCACGACTGTCGCCCCCTTTTGCGCGAACGCTTTGGTCGCCTCGAACCCGAGCCCGCTGTTTGCGCCCGTGACGACGACTGTCTTCTCCGAACAATCCGGCATCTGCGCTGCCGACCATTCTGTCATTGCCACCAATAGACACGACACGCGTACAAGCCTCTTGCCAAACCAATGAGGGGGTCTCTCACTTCACCGCGAGAACGCGTTTTACTGGTGAGAGACGATACTGGTCCGCTGGGTCACGGGGTCGAGATAGACGGTCAGCGACTCGTCGTCGGTTTCGGCGTCGACGACCCAGACACTGAGCTGGCGTTCGGCCCCCGTCACCTCGGCGGTGTAGCCCTCGTCCGCGAGTGCGTCTTCGACGAGGTCGCGGGCGTGGTCGGCATCCTCGACGGTCACGTCGGTTTCGGGGAGCCGCACCGTCATCACGGGACAGGTCGCGTGGCGGACCAGTCGCTCGGCGACGCTGCCGATGAGTCGTCGCTCGATGCCCGAGCGGCCGTGGGTTCCCGCGACGATCGCGTCGGCCTCGATCTCGGCGGCGTACGCCAGAATCTCGTCGGCCGGGTCGCCCTCTCGGAGTTCTCCGGTTGCCTCGACGCCGTGGACCGACGCCATCTTCGTCACCCGGTCGATTGCCTCCTGGCCGCGTTTATCGAGTGACTCGCCGCTGCTCCCCATGTCGGGCAGCAGTGTTCTGACGCTGTCGTCGACGACGTACAACACGTGTACTGTTGCGCCGTACTTCTCGGCGAGGTCGATTGCCTGCAGTGCGACGTGGGCGCTTCCCTGACTACCGTCGGTCGGAACCAGTATCTGCTCGTACATGCACGACGGTTTGTTCGGGGCGTTTTTATAATAGCCCTCCGCTCTCAGGGGACGGGAATCGACGCAAGTGGATTGCAAGAAATGACCGCTGACCGACTCAGTCGATATCGATCCGGTGGGTGTCTCCCGCGTCCTCTTCGGTCGGTAGCGTGACTTCGAGGACGCCGTTGTGGTAGCTGGCGGTGATGTCGTCGACCAGTACCGGCCCGGGAATCGAGAGTCGCTCGTGGACCGTCCGGCGACGCCTGTGTGTCGCTTGCCCGGCCGTCTCGTCGACTGCCACTTCGCCCTCGATGGTGAGGACACCGTCGTCGAACTGCAGTTCGATATCCTCCTTCTCGAAGCCGGGGAGGTCGGCCATGACCACGTACCCCTCGTCAGTCTGCTCGACTGAGACGTTCGTGTCGACGCCGTCCCACACCGACTGCCGGGTCTGTTCGAAAAGTCGGTTCATCTGCTCGAAGGGGTCGTATCTGAATGTCATTGTACACATACTATTGGATTTACGAAAATATAAACATAGCTGAATGTGTACTATCACTGGGTCGTGTCTTCCCAGCGGTATCGACAAGCGTTGTCTCACCGTGGGCTTACACGTCTGCAGGACCTACTATCGGCTATGACAGCGACCGAAGCTGACCGTCCCCAGTCGCTCGCGGACGAAGCGGCCGTCGACGACCTGATTGCCAGCAACGATGTCGTCCTCCTGGAACTGTACACCGACGGCTGTTCTATCTGTGCGAGTATGGAACCGATCTTGACCAACGTCGCCCGAGCCACCGACGCCGTGGTCGCGACCGTCAACCCCCGTAACGACCCGCCGCTGGTCGACCGCTTTAGTGTCCAGAGCGTCCCGAAGTTCGTCCTCTTTGTCGACGGCGAGCCGGTCGCCGAGCGTGCGGAGGGCTTTATTCCGAACGACGACCTCGTTTCGTGGGTCGAAGAAAACGCCGCCTGAACTGACTCACGCCGCCGGTGACCTCTCCCCCGAGCCAGTACTATCTCAGTAGTCATCGGGGTCTTTCGGTGAGTACTCGCTACAGTCCTGGCCGTCTATGGTCGAGTCCGCACAGTTGAAATCCGAATCGGGATCGGCGACGTACACGTCGCCCTCGATGGTCGCTTCGTTCAGGTCGACGGTACCCTCTGTCGCAAGTGCACCGGAGACCGTGCCGTCGTCGACTCTGATCTCCTCGTCGCTCACGATATCACCGGAGACGGAACTCCCGGATTCGACCCTGATGATGGCGTTGCCGTTCGTGAGACCGCCGCCGACGGTGCTGCCGGACTGGACTTTGATTTCGCCGTCAGTGTCGACCGACCCTCCGACTGTCCCATCGTTGATGGTGACCGTATCCGTGGCTGTAATCGAGCCACCGACGTCGCCTCCCGATTTCACGTCGACCAGGTCGTTGCTCGTCGCTACGTCGCCGTCGACGACACTCCCCTGGAGGACTTTCACTTCCTCGTCACCGCTCGTGGCGTCGCCGTACACTCTCGTCCCGTCATCGAGTTTGACGACGTCATCCGCCACGACGCTCCCGTAGAACACCGCATCCTGAGCATCCACCAGCTTGTTGTTGCTGCTCGTCTCGCCGATGACGGTGCCGCCGTTCTCGACGTAGATGTTCTCAGCGGTTTCGACGTTGCAGTTCACGACTGTCCCGCGTATCGTCACTTCGTCGCTGCCACCGTTCGTCTCTGCGTCGACCCAGTCACAGCCCTCGTCGGGTTCGGGGACGGTCTGGTCGGCCTGGAACGTGCCAAGCTGGTAGGTCGTCCCGTGTTCGCCGGTGTAGATAACTTCTATCTCCGATTCGACGGCGTAAAATTCGGCGTCTCCGCCCGCCGTGAGTTGCGTCCCGGCCAGCGCCTCGGGGTCGGCCGCTCCGCGGAGCGTCACTTTCTCGCCGTCGAGCCTGTCGCCCTGCTCGTGGACGAGTTGCTGGCTAATCCCGTCGTCTGCAAGCTCTGTTTCCAGCACCACGTCGGGTTGTGGCTCGCGCTCCTCGGTGAGGCTGAAAAACGCGACGGCCGCCCCGCCGGCGAGAATAGCGACGATGGCGACGAGTAACACGACACCGATGACCGGTGAAATCGCCCGTCGAGTGGGGTCGTCTCCGTCCATCGGGCGTCTGTTGGTTACCACTCGTATATTAGTTACGACAGTTATCTTGCCCGATACGCTTGCCTTCTCCCGAGGCTTTCGTCAGCTGAGCCGTTCGACGACGTGTGCGTCTGCGGGGTCGAACCCGACGGCAACGTCACCGTCTAGCGGCTCTCGTGTCCGGACGAGGAGTTGCCGACCAGCCCAGTCGAGGGTGACGCGGGTCGTCTCACCGAGAAACTCCGCGCTCTCGACGGTCGCCCCGAGACGATTCGAGTCGCCGCCGACGACCATCGCTTCGGGGCGGACACAGAACGCGATTCGGTCGCCGACCGAAATCGATTCCTCATTCCAGCTACCGAGGTCGACTGTCAGTGACTCCTCGTCGGCTTCGACCGTCGCCAGTTTCTCGTTCACGGCTCTGACCTGCCCCTCGAAGAGGTTGTTGTCACCGATGAACTCGGCGACGAACCGGGATGTGGGGCGGTGGTAGAGGTCTCGCGGCGTGGCTACTTGCTCGGCGGTGCCGTCGCGCATCACGGCGACGCGGTCCGACACCGCGAGCGCCTCCTCCTGGTCGTGCGTGACGTACACCGTCGTGATGTCCAGTTCTTGCTGGATGTTTCGGACCTGCACCCGTAGCTGTTCGCGGAGCTTGGCGTCGAGTGCGCTCATCGGCTCGTCGAGTAAGAGCACCTCCGGACCGGGAGCCAGCGCGCGGGCCATCGCGACGCGCTGCTGTTGGCCGCCCGACAGACTCGCCGGGTCCCGGTCCTGCGTTCCGGGGAGGTCGACCAGGTCCAGCAGCTCGGCGACCCGTTCGTCGTCGCTCACGCCGCTCGGCGGGTCCGCGAAGTTCAACCCGTAGGCGACGTTCTCCGCAACGGTCATGTGCGGGAAGAGGGCGTAGTTCTGGAAGACGACGCCGGCGTCGCGGTCCTCCGGCGGGACACCGGCCACGTCGCGCCCGCCGAACCGAATCGAGCCGCTGGTCGGCGCTTCGAATCCCGCAATCAGCCGCAACGTCGTTGTCTTTCCACATCCCGAGGGGCCGACTAGCGTGAAAAACTCCCCCTCGGCGACCGACAGTGAGAGATCGTCGACGGCCGTCGTCTCGCCGTACCGCCGCGTCACCCCGTCGAGTTCTAGCGCCGGGTCAGAGGCCAACGCGGTCACCCCCAAGCCGGTCGATGAGGAGGAAGCTCACGCTGGTGACGACCAGCAGGACGACGCCCATCGCCGTCGCGGGGCCGAGCCGCCGACCGATGAACCGCTCGATGGCGATTGGCATCGTGTACTGGCCGGTGCCGGAGGCGAGGACCGCGGTCGCGGAGAACTCCCCGACGGAGAGTGCGAAGGCGAAGGCCGCGCCCGCGACGACTGCCGGCCACACCAGCGGGAGTTCGATATCGAGGAGCGCCCGCGCTCTGGGGGCACCCAGCGCCCGCGCGGACTCGACCAGCCGTCGGTCAAGCGATTCCAGTCCGGGCGCGACGATGCGGACGACGAAGGGGTAGCCGGCGACGGCGTGGGCGGCGACGATGGCGAGCGCGCCGCCGACGGCGATGCGCCAGCCGCCGATTTCGACGCCGAAGACGAGGCCACGGAGCAGTCCCAGCCCGACGATGATACCCGATACGGAGAGCGGTGCCATCGCGACGGTGTCGACGAGCTTTCGGCCCCGATAGTCCCGGGTCGTGAGTACTGAGACGACCACGCCCATCGGGAGCGCGACCGCGAGTGCGGCGACTCCGAACAGCAGGGAGTTTCGCACCGCTGGCCACGGACGGACCTGGAAGGATGCGCCCGTTGTCTGGCGTTCTACCAGGAACCGGTAGTGGTCCAGCGTGAGTCCGCTGGGACCAGAGACGCTGGCGTACACCATGCTCGCGATGGGTGCGGCGAACAACACGAGCGCGACGACGGCGTAGGCGGCCAGCCCGACCCGCGGCAGCAGGTCCCGAAGTGAGCGTGAGGGCGGCCAGAGCGGGCGTCGCTCTTGCGGGCGAGCGCCGCCCGACTGCACCGTGTGCGCCGCCTCGTACCGGAGATACGCGTACAGGAGCGACAGCGAAATGGCCAGTTCGACGAGCGCCAGCGCCGCGCCCTCGGCGTAGTTGAGGTCGCGGATGAGCTGATAGACGAACACTTCGACGGTCGCCAGTTCGAACCCGCCCAGCGCGAGTACGATGGGGAACGTACCGAAGGTGAACACGAACGTGAGCGCCGCGCTCATCAGGACTGCCGGGTAGACCTGCGGCCACACCACGTCGCGGAACGCCCGGAACGGGCTGGCCCCGAGACTCCGCGCCGTCTCGACGGCGCTGGCGTCGACTGACTCCCACGCTGCGGTCGTGATTCGGGCGACCAGCGGCGCGTTGTAGAAGGCGTGGGCGACGACGATGGCTTCGAGCGACGGAAGCAGGTCGAGCGGTCCCAGCCCGACGGTCCCGAGTGCGGCATTGAGCGTCCCGTTCGCGCCGAACGTCGCGAAAAACCCCACTGCGACCATGATCGAGGGGAGGACGAAGGGGAGAATCGTCAGCGACCGAATCGTCTGCCGGCCGGGAAACTCGTAGCGCGCCAGCAGGTACGCCAGCGGGATGCCGACCACGACGCTGACGAGTGTGGACAGCGCGGCCTGATAGGCGGTAAAGCCGACGATGCCGAGCCGACGCTCCGGTGAAAGCACAGTCTTGGCCACCGCCAGCGGATTCTCGCCAGCCAACAGCCGCGCCAGTTCCCCGAAGTAGAAGGGGTCGGTGAGGATGGCCCAGAACACCTGGAACGTTGCCCGTCCCTCGACCAGAACGGCGTCGACGAACACCGTCGCTACCGGGTAGTAGAACATCACGACCAGCAGGGCGACCGATGCCACCGCGAGCGCCGGGAGCGAGCGCCGTTCGACGGCTCCGAGAACCCGGTGGCGTGCTGTCTCACTGGGGCCGTCGGCGTTCGCTTCGGGCGTCCGACCGCCAGCGGCGCTGTCGTCGGTCACGGCTTCAGTTGCTGGCGAACTGTCGCTCCCAGTCTTCGATCCAGCCACTAACCTGTCCCTGTAGCTCCTCGTACGTGAACGTCACTGGTTCGGGTGGCTCCTGGGCCAGTTCGGCGTAGTCGTCCGGTACGTCAGCGCTGTCGGTCGCCGGGAACTGGACGTTTCGGACAGCGATTTCGCCCTGGATTTCGGGCCGCAGGAGGAACGACATGAACTCGCGGGCGGCCTCCGTTCGGTCGCTGTTGGCGAAAATTGCCATCCCCTCCGGGTTGGCGTATCCCTGGTCGTTCAGGAATCGGACCTGGTGCTTTTCGAGGTCCTGTCCCTCCTGGTCGGCGAACACCTGATCGGTGGAGTAGGAGACGACCATCGGTGCCTCGCCGTTGCTCCACGCGCCGTAGGCGTCGCCCCACGACCCCAGCACCTGCACGTCGTTGTCCTGCAGGTCTGTCCAGTAGTCGAGATAGCCGTCAGGGCCGTACTCTTTGATGGTGTGCAGGAGAAACGCCCGCCCGGTCGAGGAACTGCCGGGGTTCTGTGCGATGAGGTCGCCCCGCACGTCGTCAGCGAGCAGTCCGTCGAATGTCTCCGGTGCGGTCATCTGCGTCCCGTCGTAGACCAGGCTGACGTAGCCTGTGTCGTAGGGCACCGCACGATCCTGCGGGTCGAACTGCAGGCCGGATTTGACGTCGTCTTTGCCCTCGATGTCGCCGGATTCGGTAAACAGCGACTCGTCGAGTTCGTCGTCGATGCGGACGAGGTCCTCGGTGTTCACGCCCAGATACACGTCGGCATCGATGTCTACGTTCGACTGCTTTCGCTGGACGTAGTGGTTCAGTTCGTTGCTCGGCGTCTGCCAGATGAGGTCCCTGTCGAACTCGCTCTCGAACTCCTCTTTGAGCCACGCGCCCGGCGACGACGAGGGCGAGTCGATGAAAGAACTGTACGTCCCGACGACCAGTGAGTCGCTCCCACCATCGGTACTCCCCGGTGAGAGACACCCGCCGACCGCGGCAGTTGCTGCGGCACCTGTGGTAACTACGAACTCTCGTCGCTTCATTACCTGGTGGTCACACTCAGTGATATTTAAATGGCAGGTTCCCGAGACAGACGATGCCCAAACTACGACACCCCTGCAGCTATCTCTGGCGAGCTACCTTGTCCTTCATATGCAGGAAGTAAGCGGATGGGTCGGGCGGAACGGTTGTGTGGATCATAGGATCCCTAAACGGCGAATTTACGGGGATAGAACACCGTCAGAATGTGTTCCATGAGGCTCGATGACAACCTCAAATGACGATCTCGAACCGATCGAGCCGAACGTCGCGTTTAAGCGCTTCATCGATCACAAGAAGAGCGCGTGCGCGGAAGCGACAGTCAGGAACTACCGCTACCGCCTCCAGTACTTCCTCGAGTGGTGCGAAGACAACGGTATCGACAACCTCAACGATCTCAACGACCTCACTGGACGGGACCTCCAGCAGTTCCACATGTGGCGCAAGAACTCGAAGGACCTCGCAGAGACGACGATCCGGAACCACTTGTGCTCGCTGCGCGTGTTCCTGAAGTGGGCTGCGTCGATCGAAGCTGTCCCGCCGAACCTCTACGACAAACTAATTATCCCACAGGTCGGTCACGGGGACCGTCACCGTGAGGAGATGCTGGATTCGGACACGGCCCAGGAACTGCTCGACTACCTTCGGAAGTACCACTTTGCGTCCACCGAGCACGTCGTCATCGTGCTCCTGTGGGAAACCGGGATGCGGATCGGCGCTGCCATGTCTATCAACCTCCAAGACGTGGACTTCGACGACGAGCGGATCGATCTCCAACACCGTCCCGAGGAAGACACGCCGCTGAAGAATGGGACAGGAGGTGAGCGACCGATAGCAATCACCCCAGAGCTAACTGAGTTGCTACCCGAATACGTCGAAAACAGGCGGCGAGACGTGACCGACGACAACGGCCGGAGACCGTTGCTGACGACTAGTGAGGGGCGGATGCATCGGAGTACCATCCGCGAGATAGTATACCGAGTGACCGCTCCGTGTTTCCGGGACCTCGAGTGTCCGGACTGCAACAAGGACACGACGAAAACCTGCCCGGAGGCAGTATACCCGCACGCCATTCGGCGAGGGAGTATTACGCATTTTCTGAGTGAGGATGTGCCCGTCGAAATCCTGAGCGACCGGATGAACGAGAGCCCTATACCTCAATCAAGCCATCAGAAGTTGATCAACGGTAACCCATCTTGCTTACCAATCTGATTCAGATGCGTAGGAAGCGTAGTGCGATTATGGATAGCCGAAGATTCTTACTCTGTTGCGCTCGATGTTGATGTAACGAGAGACCGGACTATGTCAAACGCACAGCCAGGCGGGGATGTTTCGCAGCGTGGCCCAGGGGAGTATCTGGATCCGTTAGCCCCGCTTGCGTCCCAGTTCCAGCAGCTTCGGTCGATGATGGAACTCGTCTTCGACGACTACGAGGAGTTCCTTCAGGATCTCAACGAAGACATACTTGCTTTGCCGCCGGAGGAACGGTTCACCCAGAGTCACGAGGTCCTTCGAGAACACGTCGAAAATCGATTCGGGAGTACTGATGCGTTCGCCGCAATTCTTCCTGAATCTGATCCAGAGAAACTACCAGCGTTTCTCCAACAAGTATTCGATAAGATACTGACTGATGTTCTTGAGGGCGTTTTCTTCCAACGTGATCCGGAAGATCACCTCATCTTGGCGGCACTGTTTCAGACCCTCGACCACAGTATTCACCGTCTGTCTGAAGCAGAGAAACAGGAAACCAAAGATCGAATTGCATCAACCATGCTCGCTATGGTGAGTAGACTTCAGGACATCCTTCGTGACTCCCCCGAGTCTCTCCCTGACGAAGCTATCTGGGATACTGCCTACGGTCTTCACTATCTCACTATCCAGGATAGTGGATCGGATTTCCCGAACCCTGACAAACTGTCCTACGATGAGGCAAAACAGCAGGTTATCGAATTCGGTGCCGCAATTGCTTATGATCGGTTAAGTATCTCAATCAGTCGCGGCGCTGAATTAGCCGGTACCTCTACTGACGAGTTCCGAACCAAGCTTGACCGATATGAGATTGAACCTCGATTCGGCCCGAACTCTGTCGAAGAACTCTATGAAGACGATATAGATGAGTGAGTCGGTGCTGGTTCTGGACAACAGTGTCCTGTCTTCACTTTTTGCAGCCGGTTGGTTCGATGCCCCCTCATTCTATAGACCTGAGCAACTAGTCCTTATCTCTGATCGTATCTGGAACGAAGAATTCAGTCCGTATCACGATGTCGAGAGTGAACCGGCATGGGCAACTATACGAGAGGCCGATCTGGAAATAGTACAGACCCAGGCGTTGGGTCAATTGAGTAAACCTGACTGGTCGTGTATTGCGTTAGCAGAAGAAATCGAAGGGAACCCGATAGTCGTGACGAATGATCGCGCTCTTCGTGAGGTTACTATGCGTCGTGATATCCATGCGGAATGGGGAACTCACTTTATAATTCGTACGTTCAAAGGGTGTGGAATTACTGTGTCGGATTATGAGGAGGGTGTCGAGATGTATCTTGGAGATGTCACACTGCCCGGTGAGGTAGCAGCCGAAGTTCGAAGTACTGAGAAGTAGCCACAATATTTCTGCTGTGCGGCTGCTGTTGCTGCTGAGGAAGTCATTGTTATCGGTGTTTTCGACGAGAAGGTCGGCGTGGGAGACGTCGTTACATCGGTGACTCGAAGCCCCACTTTCATAACCCTGCGCGCGATATCAATCTCCGGAACCAACGGACGGCGCTGACCCCCGTTCGATAGCCTAATGAAATCCGGGTCTCAGCGACCCTCGAAAAACGCCCCGAAAATGACGAATCTATCCCTACGCACTCTGAAACGGGCGAAAGCGGATCCTTACGATCCGTGTGAGGATCAGATGGGTCGGGGCGGATTTGAACCGCCGGCTTCCTCCGTGTGAAGGAGGTATCATAACCGGACTAGATCACCGACCCAGTCAGCCGAGGCTACCCTCGCGCCGGACTTAAGAATTGTCTTGTGCTCGCGCTACTGCGCGCGCTGTTCCCGAACCGTCTGCAACCGCTTGCGTGCCTCCCGAATCGCTTCTTTCGTCTCACCTTTCGCACGCCCCTGCAACTCCTTCAGCTCCATCCGTACTTCCTCCACCCGACCCGGTTCTGGCTCCGCTTCTTTGCCGACCAGTTTCTTCACTCGACGCTCGACTGGTTCGAGCTCCTCGGAAACGCCTTTCTTGGCTGTTTCTCCGGCTCGCTTGACGTAGTACCGCGTATCTTCGAAATGCCTGTTCATACCAATGGGTAGGGTCGGCCAGAATATATCCTTTGCGGAGCAACAGAATCCTACCGGCTGGTAGTTTGACAGCACAACTGGTATGCCATCCCCGACTGAAGTGGGTTGCATGTTCACACGAATCGACGTACCGACGCCGTTTCAGGTCGGTCGGGTCAACACCTACTTTTCCGGGCGGACCGTCGTCGACCCCGGGCCAGACAGCGAAGAGGCGTGGTCGGCGCTGCTGGACGGTCTCAACGCGGCGGGGCTGGCACCCGACGATATCGAGCAAGTCGTCGTGACCCACCCTCATCCCGACCACTTCGGGCTGGCTCGGCGACTCCGAGAGGCGGGTGCACGCGTTTTCGCCAGTTCGCAGGCGGCCGACATTATGGCCAAGTTCGACGAGCGACTCCACTACGAACAGTCCTACTTTACAGACTACTTCCAGCGGTGTGGGCTCTCGGCCGAGGCGGCCCAGACGGTGACCAACCTGCCAGAGGCATTCTTGCCCTTTGCCCCCAACGTCGAGACCGACCGCCGACTGTCGAGCGGTGACAAGTTCTCTATCGTGGAGACGACGCTGACGGCCGAGGCTGTCGAGGGTCACGCACCTGGCGAACTCATCTTCGACTACGAAACTGACGGCCAGCGTCGCGCGCTCGTCGGTGATAACGTGCTTGGTCACATTACGCCAAATCCCCTGCTCCAGCCACCACCAGAGCGCGGCGGCGAGCGCCCCCGCGTCCTGCCAGCGTACAACGATTCGCTTCGGCGCTTGCGCGAGGAGTCCTACGACCGCTTTTTACCGGGCCACGGTGAGTACGTGACTGCCCCTGCCGACCGCATCGATGAGATTCTGGATGCACACGAACAACGGACTGCGACCGTCCGCGACCTCGTCGACGGACCGACGGTTCCAGCGGAAATCATGCACCAACTGTTCGAGGACCTGCCGCTGACCGAGCAGTTCTCGGGGTTGAGCGAGGCAGTCGGCCATCTGGACGTCCTCGAAGCGCGCGGCGAAGTCACCCAGCGCGAGTCGGGCGACGTCATCGTCTACGAACCGACCTGAGCACGGCGCTCGTCAGTACGTCGGGTTCTCCTCGCGGACGCCCTCGCGTTTGTTGACGACGCGAGCGACGGTAAAGAGCGCGTCAGAGAGGCGATTGAGGTAGACGATAGCGGTGTCGTTGACCGACGCCTCCTCGGAGGCGAAGGCGACGGCGCGGCGCTCGGCCCGGCGACACACTGCGCGTGCGTGGTGGATTTTTGCCCCAGGTTCGGAGCCGCCGGGGAGGATGAAATCTTCGAGCGGATCCAGCTCTTCTTCCCAGTCGTCGATCCAGTCTTCGACGGTGTCGACGTGTTCGCTGCGGACGACGGGGTCGCCCTCGTCGGGGTCGGGATTGGCAAAGTCCGCCTGGACGATGTGGAGGTGGTTCTGGGCCTGCTGGAGTTGGTCGTCGATGTCGTCGTAGCCGGTCGGTCGGACCGACCCCAGGATGGCGTTGACCTCGTCGACGGTGCCGTAGGCTTCGATTCGGGCGCTAGCCTTCGAGACGCGGTCCATGTTCCGCAGGTCGGTCATTCCCTCGTCGCCGCGACCGGTGTAGATTTTCATACGTACCACTGTGGTCGACAGCAACTTATAGTCACGTACGCCGGAGGCAGGGACGCGCTCACACGTGTACGCGCGTGACGTGACCACCACAGCCACACTGCTCGACGTACTCGTAGTCGACGCCGTCGATGGCGTTCTCGAGTGCGTCGTAGAGATACTCGCTGGGGTGGCCGTGGTCGCCGTGGGTGACGAGATTGACGTGGTTACCGCTGGTGGTGTGTTCGATTGCATCGAGCGCCTGGTCGACGACGAGACTGCGGTCGTCGGCGTGCTTGGGCTTTTCGAGATTTGCCGACCAGGAGTTGTCGTGGACGGTGTCGGTGATTGGTTCGACGTCGTCGTGTGAAACGCCCATGCCTGTCCAGAGGTGCTTCAGTCGCCAGTACGTGCTCCCGAACGTGTTCGGTCCGGTTCGTCGATGATGTCGACGAACAGCGAGTAGGTCATCACGGCAAAGCCAACGGCAGTAAAGACACTCTGGACGCTGACGCTGGCTTCGAGGGTGATGTCGGCGAACTGGTGAAGGACGCCGCCGAGCAACACTCCGAGCGTCAGGAGGGCGATTCCTATTGTGAGTGCGCGTAGCGCCCGGGAGTCGGTCCGGCGAAACGCGCTGTAGGAGAGATATGTCAGCGCGCTGCCGAACGCGAGTGTCGCCGTCTTCGCGGCGACCAGGACGACTGTGGTCTCGTGGAGGTTCATACTAGGCCCCTCGATACAAGGGAGGCTAGCAACCCGTATATAAATTATTGCGAATTACCACTGGGTGAGAACAGTTCGCGAGACCACTGTCTGTGAGCAGTTCTAGATGTCCGCCATCGCGGAGAGAGAGCCCCTTCAAGAAGGTGCGGCTGGCAGTCTCAGCTATCGACGTACAGCGAGTAGACGATGATGGCAAAGCCAACGGTGACAAGCGCCGTCTCGACCAGTTGCCCGAGCTGAAAGCCAAGGTCGAGTATCTGGTCGATTGCGCCCGCCAGTAACGACCCGAGAGTGATGAACCCGAAGCCATACGCGAGGAAACGTAACGGCCGTGCACCGGTTCGACGGTACGCCTTGTACGCGAGATAGGCGATAGCCGCGCCCAGAATGAGCGTAATCGTCTTCAGCGCGATAACCGCAATCGGCGTCGTAACTTGATGGGGGCTCATGTCTCTTTTTGTACCTCCGACCACAGGTTCGCTAGCCGTTCGTCTGCTGTCCGCGGGCGCCGTGAGATATCGACCTCGAAATCCCGACTCTCGGCGATTCCGATGATGACTTTCTCGAACGCGACGGTGTATCTACTGGCGTGTTGGCCGTCCGGCCGTATCTCGGTTCCCTCCTCGAGGAGCGAGGCCTCCGTCAGCAGGTCAAGTTTCCGATATGTCGTCGACAGTGGCACATCCGCTGCGTTCGCTATCTCGTCGGCGGTCATCGGTTCTTCCAGAATCCGGACGATAGACCGGCAGTCGGGGTCGTCCAGCGCATCGAGGATGTCCTGTAGCTCCGGCGTATCATCCTCGGCGAACGGGTCACGGACCATCCCTGCCGGGTCTATCCGGTGGATGATTAAAATAGCACCGACATCAACCGTCGTCCGTCCTGTGAATAGACACGTTGTCGCTTATCGGACCTCCTTACTCGGGCCGTGGTGCGCCCTGCATCTTCCGGCGGACGAACAGCAGGAAGATGATCGGTGAGAGCAGGCCCAGCACGAGCATCGCCGCGAGCGTCTGGAGTGCCAGGTCGTTTGCTGCCGTCGTCGACCCGCTGTCGTCGCCGCCGACATCACCGCCCTCACCGACCACGACCGCACCTTTCATCCCTGCGCCCTCGTGGGGTCGACAGAAGTAGGTGTGGGTTCCGTCATCTTCGAACGTGTACTCGTACGTGCCGGACGTTTGGGGCTCTCCCGATTCGAAGGCCCCGGTGTTGGCGACGACGTTGTGTGCGCCGCCCTCACCGGTCCACTCCCAGGTAACCGTGGTCCCCGGGTCGATGTGGATGGCCGCCGGGCCGAACGCCAGTCCCGTGTCTCCAGCGCCGACATCGACGGAGACGGCGTCTTCGCCGCGCAGGTCTTCGACGGTTCCGTCGTAGTTCATCGCATCGTCGAGGTAGCCGTCGAAGTCGTACTCCGTACTGCCACCGTCGTCGCCGTCGCTGCCGCCGTCGTCTCCCTCGCTCTGGAGTTCGTCGGGTGCGACGACGTCGCCCTCGGCGGTGTCTCCGACCGCGACGACGCCCTTCATACCCGATCCCTTGTGTGGGTTGCAGTAGTACTGAGAGACGCCTTCTTCCTCGAACGTGTACGAGAAAGTGGCACCCTCGTCGCTCACGGGATCACCACTATTGAACGACTCGTCTTCGGCGACGACGTTGTGTGCGCCACCCGCACCGGTCCACTCCCAGGTGACCTCTGTTCCGGGGTCGATATTGATGGCGGCGGGGCCAAAGGCCAGCCCCGTATCCCCGGCGCCGACATTGACGGTAACGCTGTCTTGGCCGGTGTAGTCGGCGGTCCTGCCGTCGTAGTTCATCGCATCCGAGAGGTAGCCGTCGTAGTTCTCGTCCTGGGCGAGTGCCGTCCCGCTCGTCGCGGCGAGCGTGACCGCTGCGCCGGTCCCTGTCTTCAGGAGTGTCCGGCGCGAACACGTTTGCTGGGGCGTTCGCTTACTCATACATCCTACTCGAAGCGCCAGCGCTGATAAAACCGATTATTTTTGTTTTGCGTCTCGCCTGGTGCTTATAGTATCGAACCGAACGTGTTCCCACACCCTGCCGACCGCTGAGAATCCTGATTCTGGTTATGTGTGCGTCTCTCAAACACAGTACTGTAGAGGTGACCACCAATGTTCGAAACGTCGCGCCGGAAACTACTCGGCGCACTCGGCGTGGGCGGTGCTGCGACGATCGCAGGCTGTGCGGCAGACGCTCCGGGAACGGCCGGGGACCAAACTCCGGCTGTTGGGGGTCAACAACAGACCAAACAGGTCGATACCGACCAGCTGGCAGCCGATCCCACGGATGTCCCGGAGCCAATTGACCGGGACGAACCGACCACCCACGAGGTGACCCTGACCGTCGAGGAGGTGACGGCCGAGATCGAGCCCGGCGTGACCTACGACTACCTCACGTTCGACGGGCAGATTCCCGGCCCGATGATTCGGGTCCATCAGGGCGACACCGTCGAGCTCACCCTCGAGAACCCCGACGGCAGCCAACTCCCGCACAACGTTGACTTCCATGCCATCTACGGAACCGGCGGTGGTGCTGTGGCGACGACGGCCGCGCCCGGCGAGGCAAACGCCATGTCGTTCCAGGCGCGGTACCCCGGGGCGTTCATCTACCACTGTGCGGTCCCGCGGCTGGACTACCACATCTCCGCCGGGATGTTCGGGATGATACTGGTCGAACCCAAAGATGGGCTGCCCGAGGTCGACCGCGAGCTGTACTTCGGTCAGCACGAACTGTACACTGACACCGAGGCAGGCGAAGAAGGCCACCACGGTCACGACCCCGCGTCGATGAAAGCAGAAGACCCCAACTACGTGCTGCTCAACGGCGAGAAGTACGCGTGGGCGGCCGCTAACCGCGGGCCAGTCGAGACTACCGTGGGCGACACGGTTCGGGTGTTCATGGTCGACGGCGGCCCGAACCTCTCCAGTAACTTCCACCCTATCGGCAACGTCTGGAATCGGGCCTACCGCGACGGTGGCCTCCCTGAAGACGGGGATATGGGCTCCTACGCCGACAAGAACATCCAGACGATGACGGTGCCACCGGGAAGCTGTATGATCGGCGAGATGGAGATGGCGGTGCCCGAACGCGTCAAGCTCGTCGACCACGCCCTCTCGCGGGTCCGTCACAAGGGACTGCTCGCCGAAGTCGACGCCGACGGCGAAGAACACGAGGAGGTCTACGACCCCGACTTCGACGGCACCAGTCACGAGGGGCCGCGCTACGAGTGACTGTCTCGCGTCGTTGCCCGCGCTGCCGTCGCTTTGAACGTCGCCAACACGTCGGTCCCGTGCGCTAACCCGAGTCGCTCGCTGCTCTCTGTCGTCACCAGCACGGAGAGCGGCCGCATCGTCCCGACGTCGACGCGAACTGTCGCAATCGCCTCGCGCTCGTCGATGCTTTCGACGGTTCCCTGCAGCCGATTCCGGGCGCTCGTCTCTTCGTCTGTCGGGCTCCCCACCGGGTCGTGCAGTGTCACAGCATCGGCAGTCAGCGTCACCTCGACGTGCTGGCCGACGGTGCTGGCTTCCTCAGCGGCGGCGAGTGCGCGAACTGGCCCAGCCTCCGTCTCGACGGTCACCAGTTCGCCGTCGTGTGCGCGCACCTCCCCCGAGAGGACAACCTCTTCGACCCCTGCAGTCCCGGCGAGTACTGCCCGAACGCGGGCAAACCGGGCGAGCAGATCGTGACCTCCGTCAGTCAGCGCGCTTCCGCCGCCGCCAGCTCCGCCGCGTTCGCGGTCGACCAGCGGTCCGAACGCTGCTTCCAGTTCGGTCAGGCGCTTGTGCGCCCGCGAGTACGACCGCCCGAGTGCGTCCGCGGCGGCGTTGAGCGATCCTCTCTCGTCGACTGCTCGCAACAGCGCTGCGTCCGTCTCATCGACGGCCACGTCACCGGCCCGCAGCGACGCCTCGACATCTACGTCCATACGTTGCTACTTGGTGTCACTGTGCAAAATCTTTATGTCCTAACCGACACAACCACCGTTGTGTCTGAAGTGATATAACGATGGTCGATACCAGTTCGTTCGTCTGCTCCAGGCGGTCGCTCCTGGGGTCGCTCGGTGCAAGCGGCGTCGCGGCGCTGTCCGGGTGTGCCAGCGTTCTCGGCGGCGACAGCCAGTCCGTTCGCCTCCTCAGTGCCGGAAGTCTTGCGAGCCTGTTCGACGAGCACGTCGGTCCGGCGTTCGAAGACGAGACGGGAATCACGCTTCACGGAGAGTACTACGGCTCGAACGCCGTCATGCGGATGGTTCGGGACCGGACCAAACATCCGGACGTGGTCGTGAGTGCCGACGCGTCACTCCTCCGGGAGCAACTGTACGAGGAGTTCACCGACTGGGACGTCGAGTTCGGGTCGAACAGCCTCGGGATCGGATACAACGAGGAGACGTCGCTCGGTCGCGCCCTCGAACGCGGAGAGCCGTGGTACGAGGTCGTCCGCGGTGTCGAGAGTGGCGACCTCGCTATCGGCGATCCGGACCTGGACCCGCTGGGCTACCGCGCGATACAGGCGTTCGAACTCGCAGCCGAAAAACACGACCTCGACGGGTTCCGTGACGAACTGCTGGACCTCGTCTACGAGGAACCAGAAGAACCGCAGATGATGGCGGGGGTCGAAACCGGGAGCAGAGCCGGGGCCGTCGTGTATCACAATATGGCTGTCGACCACGAGATGCCGTTTCTCGAATTCCCGGACGAATACAACTTCTCGGACCCCGGACTGGCGGACCACTACGCGTCAGTCTCCTACACGACGGACGACGGCTACACTGCGCCGGGGCGACCTATCCTCTATAACGCTACAGTAACAGACGACGCCGACAATCCGTCGGCGGGCGCGGAACTCGTCCAGTTTTTGATCGACAACCCCGACGTACTGACGGATGCGGGACTGACGGTCTCCGAGAGTCTGCCACGCACACACGGCTCCGTCCCGGAGGATATCGACGTATGAACCGGACCGATTCGAGGGTCTCTTGGTGGTCGTTTCGCGTCCCGGAGCGGCTCGTTCCCGCACTTCTCGGGGGGCTGATTCTCGTCTATTTCGTGCTCCCGTTCGCCGCCTTTCTCTCCCGCACCGGCACCGCGAACGTCGTCGCACAGCTGTCGACACCAGCGGCACAGACCGCGATTCGCAACTCGCTCATCACCGCGCCGATTTCGACGGCGATTGCGACGCTGTTCGGCGTCCCGCTGGCGTACGCGCTCGCCCGCAGTTCGTTCGTCGGGAAACGCCTCGTCGAAGGCGTCATCATCCTGCCGCTCGTCGTCCCGCCGGTCGTCGGCGGTGCGATGATTCTGACGGCTGTCGGACGGTTCACACCGCTCGGAAGTGCCGCCGCTGCGGCGGGAATCCCGCTTACCGGCAGTTTACTCGGCGTCATCCTCGCCCAGACGTTCGTCGCTGCTCCGTTCGTCATCATCACCGCTCGGGCCGGGTTCGGCTCCGTCGACGAACGGTTGGAACAGGCTTCGCGGTCGCTCGGATACGGGCCGCTCGCGACGTTCTGGAACGTCTCGCTCCCGCTGGCACGGGGTGCGATTCTCGCCGGTATCGTCCTGACGTTCGCACGAGCGATCGGTGAGTTCGGGGCGACGATGATGGTGGCGTACAACCCGCGGACGATTCCGACCCGTATCTGGGTCGAATTCATCTCTGGCGGTATCGACGCGACCGTTCCGCTCGCGCTCGCGTTGCTCGCGATAACGCTGGTCGTCGTCACCGCAGTACAGCGACTCGGGCAACTCCCGACGGTGGTCGACCGATAATGCTCGCTGTCGACGGTCTCACGCACCGCTACGGCGACGAGACGGCTGTCGACGATGTCTCCTTCGGTATCGACGACGGCGAACTGGTCGCGTTGCTGGGGCCGAGTGGCTGTGGCAAGACGACTATCGTCCAGGCGATTGCCGGTCACGTGCGTCCGACGGCGGGAACTGTGCGTCTCCGTGGCGAAGGCGTGACAGCCGATCCGCCCGAAGCCCGCCGGGTCAGTCTCGTCTTCCAGCGGTCGACGCTGTATCCGCACATGACCGTCGGCGAGAACGTCGCCTACGGGCTCGAAGCTCGGGGGTTCGAACCACAGCGACGGGACGAACTCGTCGCGGAACACCTCGAACTGGTTTCGCTTGCGGACAGACACGACGCGTATCCGTCCGAGTTGAGCGGTGGGCAACAACGCCGAGTCGAACTGGCGCGTGCGCTGGCTCCGCAGCCGGACGTACTCCTCCTCGACGAACCGCTGTCGGCGCTCGACCGGACGCTCCGTGACCAGTTGCGCGACGAAATCGCACGCATCCAGCGTGAGACCGGCGTGACGACACTGTACGTCACACACGACCAGGAGGACGCGATGGCGCTGGCCGACCGACTCGTCGTGATGAACGACGGGGCGGTTTCCGCGACTGGCCGGCCGCGGTCGCTCTACGAGTCGCCACCCACTCCGTTCGTCGCGTCGTTTCTCGGCCGGTCGAACACGTTCCCGGCAACTATTGCCGACGAGCACCCCCTCTCGCTGAACGTGGGGAATCGAGTACTGACACTGGACGAGACGGAGACGACGTTCTCGGACGGCACCGCCGTGACGTGTTACGTGCGGCCGGAACACCTCTCGATTCGAGCGGCTGACCCCGGCGAACCAGTCCCGACGATACGAGGCGATGTCACCCGCGTCGTCGACCGCGGCCGCCGCTACGACGTGTGGATACGGACCGCGACCGGAGACGAACTCGTCGTCGAGCAGTCGTCGGAACCACCGGCGGTGGGCGACACCATCACAGTCGAGGTGCCGCCGGAGCGACTCCTCCTGTTCGGTCCCGAAGCCGGGAAGCACACCGAGGCGTCCGACAGTCGATGACCGGTGGAGCTGTCACTGTCGCCATTGGTGTGCATGTGACGGGCGGAGACTGTCGGGGGAGTTCTCCCGTGACGTGTCTCGTCGGCGCGTATCGGGGCGCTTTTCTCTCCCCCGACGTTACGGGAGCGTGTGCTTTCGGTCGAGTTACACGCGCACTCGTCGCTCTCGTACGACGGCCGCGACCCGGTCGAGGACCTCCTCGAACGGGCGGCCGCCGTCGGTCTCGACGCGCTCGCTGTCACTGACCACGACGAAATCGATGCCAGCCTCGACGCTGCCGCGAAGGCCGCCGACTACGGACTCGTCGGTATCCCCGGTATGGAAGTCTCTTCCAGCGCCGGCCACGTCCTCGGGCTCGGCATCGAGGAGCTCGTTCCTGCTGGCCTCTCCTTTCGGGAGACGCTCGACCGCATCCACGACCAGGGCGGTATCGCCGTCGTCCCGCATCCGTTTCAGGAAGCCCGCCACGGCGTGCTCGACAACATCACGAGGGACGAACTGACCGCCGCCGACGCCATCGAGGTGTACAACTCGCGGCTCTTTACCGGCCGGGCGAACCGTCAGGCCGAGCGCTTCGCGCGCACCCACGGACTGCCGATGACCGCCGGGAGCGACGCCCACATCAGCGAGATGGTCGGCCAGGCGATCACCAACGTCGGCACCGACGAACGCAGCGTCGACGCGATTCTCGATGCCGTCGCTGCGGGCGAGACGACCGTCGAGGGTCGGCGGACGCCCTGGCGCATCAGCTTCCAGCAGTTTGCCGGTGGTGTGAAGCGCCGCGTCGCCGCCAGTGTCCGCAGCTTTCTCGAATGACGATTGCCGGTGCCGCTCCCGAACTCGTCCGCACCGCGCTCGCAGATGGCGACTCGTTCCCCGGGACAGCAGGCTTTGCGGGCGAACTCGACGGCCGTCTGGTCCGCGACGTTCTGGGCCGGGAACTGCTCTACGCCGAGCGCGATGACCCAGCGGACTGGAGTCACGACCCTACAGTCCTCGCCGACCCCGCCACGGTACCGGCGGGACACGCTCGCGACGCGACTGGTGACGAGCGGGTCTGGACACTCCCCGACCCCGAACCCACGCGCGACCACGACCGCGCCGTCGAGAGCGTTCGCGGCGCACTCGACGAGACACTCGCGGACGTGTCGACAGAGAACCTGGCTGTCGCGTTCTCCGGTGGCGTCGACTCGGCGCTGCTGGCGGCCCGGCTGGACGCCCCGCTGTACGTCGTCGGGTTCCCCGGCAGTCACGATGTCGAGGCGGCCCGCTCGGGTGCGAGCGCACTGGGACGGGACGTGCGCGTGGTCGAACTCGACCACGCTGCCCTCGAACGGGCGGTCCCGCCGCTCGTCGGTGCGATCGGCCGGACCGACGCGATGGCCGTCCAGATTGCGCTCCCGCTGTTTCTGGTCGCCCGGCGAGTCGCCGCAGACGGCTTCGACCGCCTCGCGCTCGGGCAGGGGGCGGACGAACTGTTCGGCGGCTACGCCAAAGTCGCGCGTGCCCCCGACGACCCGCGCGTCGAGGCGACGACGGTCCGTGGCGCGCGCCGGGAGATGCTCGAGACGTTGCCGGACCAGTTAGAGCGGGACGTGCTGGCGACGCGGGCGGCCGGCGTCGAGCCGGTGACGCCGCTCCTCCACGACCGGGTAGTCGAGGCTGCACTCTCCCTTCCCGGTGACCTGCTCGTGACCGAGCGCGGCGAGCGCAAGTGGGCGCTGCGGCTGGCGGCCCGCGAGTGGCTCCCCGACCGGCTCGCGTTCCGGGAGAAGAAAGCCGTGCAGTACGGCAGTCTCATCTCCCGCGAACTCGATCGGCTGGCACGCCAGAACGGGTTCAAGCGTCGAATGGACGACCACGTGACGCAGTACGTCGAGTCACTGGTTGCCTGACCGCGCTCGGCGGTGTCACGCCGTGACGAACTGCGAGTCTTCGACGAGTTCGATATCGTCCTCGGTACAGAGGCTTCGGAGACAGTCCGTACAGAGGTGCAACTCGATGACACGGGCGTCGCGACCCGCCGGCGTACACCGGAGCGTGTACGACATCGTTATCGCGTCATCACCACAGTGCGTACACGTCATCCGTCCCTCCTGCTGTCGGTCAATTGCGACCGCCTGTTCTCCCCTTGACGGTCTGGTACTCGCGTCATGTCGAACTGGTATCGTTTCTCTGTGGACACCGGCGAAACGACCCAGGGGCTCCCTCTCCCTGACATAGCGGTTTACATATTCACGCCGACGCGTATTATACTATCTCGTGCAATCTGTGCAGACCGTGCACAGTTGTCAACGCTTACCGCTCGAAGGATTCGGCTGACTGTTCGTTCGCTCGTGCGCGATACGTGTCGTACACGTCCTCTCCCCAGGGAACAACCGGGCTCGCGTCGGTTTCGAGGAGCGCCCGCGGGAATCCCTCGTCGTCTTCGACCCCGATCTGGACAGTCTCGCCGCCGAGTCCGAGATAGAAGGGCAGGGGTTCCTCGGCCACGTAGACGGTCAACCGCCCGGTATCCAGTTGTTCGCGGAACAGTCTGGCGAACTCCCCGCTGGTAATCCGGTCACCGACGTTGGCAGAGACGACGATTTCGGCCTCGAACGCGCCGTTCATGATTTGTTCGTGGACGACTCTGGTTCCCTGTATGTCGATAGACGGGAGAAACCCACGGAACTCGTCTACTCGCTGGAGAAACTCCGTTTGCCGCCTGCCGGGCGCGTACGGGTCGCTGTCGGTCGACGGTGTCACGTCGGCTCCCCTCATGTGGTTCATATCGAGTTCGAACTCTGATGTCGGAAACCACCGGAGGAACGACGACAGTTCCTCGGTCGTCCGCACTGACGACACGAGGTCCAGAAACCGCTCTGTGATACTCTCCCCTGTTGCCGTTAATCGGTACCCGTTGCCTGCCTTCGCCACCCAGTTACGGCCCTGAAGATCCGTGAGCGTCCGTGTCACTGTCGACCGTGAGGCGTCGACGCACTCCCTGAGTTCTCGCTGGGTCAGCGGTCCCGCCTCGAGCAACCGTTCGAGGATACGAACGCGTGATTCTGACCGGGCGAGAAACGCGATATGGTCGATGGCATCGGCGTCCTTGCTCATCTAACCTGTCTGTGGGATGGAACCTATTATAAAATCTCGTATCAATGACCCGGTAGTTCGTGGATCCTCTCGATGGCCCGCTGACCGATTTCGACCACGTCGGGCTCCAACCGGTCGGCGTTGCTGCGCAACTCTTCTGGCGTGAACCACTCCCAGTCGTCGGCCGGTTGTTCGCCCGCCGTCGGTGTGATCTCCCGACTCTCGACAGTGCCGTAGAAGATGAAGTCGATGTGCTGGTGTCCCACGTCGCCGTCGCAGGAGTTGATATCTTCGAGCAGAAACTGCTGGGGCTGAGGGATCGACTGGACGGTCGGCGAGTCGATGTCGGCCGTGGGGGCAACGAGCGTGGGGTCGAGTCCCAGTTCTTCTCGGACCTCGCGAGCGGCGGCCTCGTGTGGAACCTCGTCGCGGTCGATGTGTCCCCCGGGCGGCAGCCACATATCGAGTTTGTCGTGGGCGTGAAGCGCAGTCGCGCCGTCGTGGACAACGTAGACGGTTGCAACGAAGTGGCGGGTGGTTTCCATGCCAGTGGCGTCGGCCGGTCCGTCCTTTTGTGTTGCCTTTTTTATTACTCATACTGAATTAAAGCCCTTGGTACACCACCGCAAATCTCTATCTGGACTGCTACCGTCTCTCGTGATGGGCCTTCAGTGCCAGTCACTCCCCACATACTGAAGCCCGATGGATGTTTCCCACCTCTCCCCATCCACTACACACGATTCATCCATTTTCGCTGGCGGAAGACTCGCAGAGACTGTCGCTGCTGCGTGACTTCTTCCCGCCCTCGTTTTGTGATTGTGCGTCTCTCTCACTGGCTCGACTGGAAAGGTAGATTCTTAGCCCCCACTCCCCTGGCTGTCGATATGAGCTACGATACGGTTCGGGACGTGGACCCCGCCGTCGCCGACGCCCTCGATGGCGAACGCGAACGGCAGAACGACACGCTGGCGATGATTGCCAGCGAGAACCACGTCAGCGAGGCAGTTCTCGAAGCACAGAGTTCGGAACTCACCAACAAGTACGCCGAGGGCTACCCCGGCGAGCGCTACTACGCCGGCTGTGAGTACGCCGACGACGTGGAGAACCTGGCAATCGAGCGCGCCGAAGAGCTGTGGGGTGCCGAACACGTCAACGTCCAGCCCCACTCGGGCACGCAGGCCAACATGGGCGTCTACCTCGCCATGCTCGACCCCGGCGACAAGATTCTCTCGCTGGAACTCGAACACGGTGGCCACCTCTCGCACGGCCACCCCGCGAACTTCACGGGCAAGACCTACGAGGTTGAACAGTACCACGTTGACGCCGAGACGGGCTACATCGACTACGACGCGCTCCACGACCTCGCCGAGGAGTTCCAGCCCGACATCATCGTCTCGGGCTACTCGGCGTATCCGCGCGACATCGAGTGGGAGGAGATTCAGGCGGCTGCCGACGCTGTCGACGCCTACCACCTCGCCGACATCGCACACATCACCGGACTGGTCGCCGCCGGCGTCCACTCCTCGCCGGTCGGCATCGCGGACTTCGTGACCGGCTCGACGCACAAGACCATCCGCGCCGGTCGCGGCGGCATCATCATGTGTGACGACGAGTACGCCGACGCAATCGACGCGGCCGTCTTCCCTGGCAGCCAGGGCGGCCCGCTGATGCACAACGTCGCCGGCAAGGCCGTCGGCTTCGGCGAGGCGCTCAATCCGCAGTTCGACGAGTACGCACAGCAGGTCGTCGACAACGCGAAGGCGCTGGGTGACCAACTCCAGGAGCACGGCTTCTCGCTGGTCTCCGGTGGGACGGACAACCATCTCGTCCTGGTGGACCTCCGCGAGTCGCATCCGGACACGACCGGGAAGGACGCAGAGCAGGCGCTCGAAGAGGTCGGCATCGTCCTGAACGCCAACACCGTCCCGGGCGAGACGCGCTCTGCGTTCAATCCGTCGGGTATCCGCGCGGGGACGCCTGGATTGACTACGCGCGGCTTCGACGAGGACGCCTGCCGCGAGGTCGCGGACCTCATCTACCGTGTCGTCGACAACTACGACGACGAGGACGTGAAAAGCGACGTCAGCGCACGCGTTGACGAACTCACCGACGAGTACACGCTGTACGAATAGTCTGCTCGCGGGTTTTGATGTCTCCGTTCTGGAAGTAGATCTGCACTCGGCTGGCTTAGCTACTCTGAGCCTTCGGTCTTTTGCACTTCGGTGATGATGACATCCCAGTCCGGGTGCTCGGTACCGTTTCGACAGTCCCACCCGCCCTCGACGTTGATATCGTTCTCGTGTGCCTGTCGGAGGAGCGACTGCAGTTCGGTGTGTAAATCCTCTTCGGACGTAACTGGTGGCTCTTCTGCTGTCATGCTGAGGCGATGTGGTCTGGTTCTGCTGGTGAGACTGCAACTACTCCGTAACTGTGGACTGTTACGGTATAATTTTCTAGTGATAGTGTTACGTTACTGTCACTAATGGCCGGCGTCTGCGTCTGAATGAATGCATCGAGCGCGTCAGTATCGACCGTCTTCTGGAGCGGTTCCAGTGTCGTTGGGTCCGCGTCCATCACTTCTGCGAGCGCTGATACGACAGCCATGCTCGCTGGTGTCTCCTTCTGGTCGTACTCGAATCTGTAGCTACTCGATTCATCGTGATAGCTCCGCGGCCCCAACTCGAACCCGGTCCTAGTATATGACATTTATACACGATATTACTAGCTGCTACCTGTTCAGACCTACTACTGATAATACAGGGGGTATAAATACTCATTCGCGTTATCAGCGGCTGGATTCACTGGCGCATGAGCGTCGCGGCGATGAGTCGCCGGTGCCCTCGTCTGAGCCGCGAAGAGAGCGATTGCTGCGTAATCCCGAGTTCTTCGGCGATGTCTTCGAGCGACGCCTCACGTGGCGAGTTGAAATACCCTCGTTCGTACGCCATCACCAGCGCTTCCCGCTGGGTGTCGGTCAGTTCGTACCCTTCTCCCTGTATCGGGAGCAGTGCGTGGACGGCGGTGATGTCTATCGGAATATCGTTCTCCTGACAGTAGTCGCGGAATCCGCTGATATCTTCGCGACGCTCCCCGCGGACCTCGAACTCCCACCCGTCGTTGGTTCCGACGCCCGTGAGAACGACGAGGTTCGTTTCGGCAAGCGCGCTCAGGATGCCGACGTACTCCCGGTCCCACTCGGCGCGCATGAGATACTCGTCCTCGACGCTGTCGATGAGTTTGATAGCGTCCACACCGGCGTGGGCGTCGAACTCGGCTTCGATGTCCTCGACGGCCGCACCACGGACCCAGAAGTACGGAATCACCAGCGTTTCGTGCGGGATGAGCCGTTCTAGCTCCACCGTCACGTCGGACAACTGTTCGAAGACACTCCCCAGCGGAAACTCGGCTGATGGACTCGTGAACTCCATGACGGTCGCCATGCGAATATTTTCTCACGTAGCGTCATAACCCGTGGGGGTGGTGGACAAGGGTGGGTGATTCTGCTGACCCGTCGCGGTTTCTGATAGGTAAGCTACCAATACTCTATGCCTGTTTCCTGTCGAATCTGATAACATGGTGGACCATGCCGCCCCGTTTTGTAGGGGCGTGTCCAACCATGGTTCCAAGAGCGAGTGATGAGCGTAATTGCAGAATTTCAGATACAGTCTGCGGATTTCGAGCTCGGCCGAATTCTCACTCTTGAGGGAACGTCTTCTATCGAACTCGAAAGTCTCGTGCCTACTGGCAACGCTACCGTTCCACTTTTTTGGTCTACAACTCTGCGCGGGAGCCGTTCGTCGAAGCGGTCCAGCGCCATCCGACTGTCAACAACGCAGAAGAAGTGGACGTATTCGAAGACCGGACGCTCTTCAGACTCGACTGGGACGCGACCCGCGACCACGTCTTCCAGGGCATCCAGGAGTACGATGGACAGTTACTGAGTGCCGTCGGGACGCCAGAACAGTGGGACTTCGAGCTGCGCTTTCCCGACCACGACGCACTCAGCGAGTTCACGGAGCACTGTGAAGACGCACAGATTTCACTCGAGGTAACTCGCATGTACAACCCGACGGACCCGGACGCTGGACCGTGGTACGGGCTGACCGAGCCCCAGCGCGAAGCAATCACGCTCGCCGTCGAGAACGGGTACTACGACATCCCGAGAAACTGTACGACGCAGGAACTCGCAGACGAACTCGGAATCTCCGACCAGGCCGTGACGGAGCGACTCCGCCGTGCCATCGTATCGCTCGTCACGTACATGTTGGCACCCAACAAATCCGACAGATGACTGTCTGACTCCTTTGTCACCCAGGGTCAAAGATAATCTGGTATGCGCACCATATGACGACTATGCACCGTGTAGTATGTATAAAACAACTGTCAGACGGTACACCCGAATGACTTCCAGTACCCTTCCTACCGAGATGAACCACGAAATCCACCCTGATGCAGTCCTCTCGGCAGTCGCAAACGAACGGCGTCGGGAAGTCCTTCGAATACTGGTCGCTGCAGACGAGGAACAACTGCCGCTCGACACGCTCGTCAATCGACTCGTCGAGCGACTGCGGGAGGAAGACGACGAACTACCGGTAGACGAGTACCGGCAGCGCGTTCGGACCGAACTCTACCACAGCCACCTTCCGAAACTGGAAGCGTGCGGGATGGTCGTCCACGATACCGAAACGAAGCAGGTCAAAAACGTCACCGGTGAACTGGGACAGGAACTGTTGGTGGTCGTCGAGTCGCACGACCCGCACGAGTAACCGACCCGTCCGGTCCCCGTTCACTCACTGTCGACGAGGTCGTCGGCCGACCCGGGAATGCCACAGACGCCGGCTGCCTCGCCGGCACGTTCGACACCTGACGAGAGCGGAGCGAGGTCCCAGACGGGGTCGTGGCCGGTCTCTCGTCGATGCCGCTCGATGCAGGCGCGGGCGGCCTGGAGCTTCTCGAACGCCTCTTCGAGGGCACAGTCCGGACAGGTGACCGTCGCACGCTGAGCTGTCATTGCCGACACTAGAGGCGGTGGCGCATAAGCCGTTTCGCTCCGCGGTCACGCTTTTGTCCGTCACGCCCATCGTGGACTGTATGTCACAGCACGCTGGGCGGACGCGTCGGGCGGTCCTGCTCGCTAGCCTGGGCACAGTCGGGGCGCTGGCCGGCTGCTCTGGAAGCGGGGAGACCAACGGGGGCTCCACAGCTGGGACCGAGGACCTCGACGTGCGCGAGGCGAACGTCGTCGACGTCACCATCGAGCGGGACGGGTCGAGTGTCACGTTCGACGTGACGCTGCACCACGACGACAATGGCGAGTCGGGCTACGCCAACTGGTGGCAAGTTGAGACGGTCGACGGCGAACGTCTCGGCCGACGCGAGCTCACGCACGCCCACTCGACGCAGCCGTTCACCCGTTCGGGAACGTTCGATATCGGGACGGACGTTTCCTGTGTCGTCGTTCGCGGCCACGACCAGACACACGAGTACGGCGGGCAGGCGATGGTCGTCTCACTGGAGACCAATGGGACACGGGCCGTCTCGCAGGGACCTGACCGGCAGTCGCTCAGCGCTGCTGACTGTCCGTAACTCGTCGGAGAACTGCTCAGTACGAAAGGGGGGAGAGGGGGGTCCCAGGCGACTCGCGTGCCGCCCGATAGGGTCTGCACAACTGCGACGGCCGCGTCGGAGATGTCGTGGTGTCCATGCACGACGGGGTGAGAGGGTGTCCGAAGTGGCGGTCGTCGCGTGCGTGCCTCTGACAGATTCCGTCGGTGTCACCGACGGAACAGTCCATCCGGCGGAGCGAACACATCTCGTCGTCCAACTACTCGTCGTGCTGCCGCCGTCATTCCTTCAGAGTGTAAGTGGTATAGAACTACTTCCTAATATACAACAATACTCTCGTCAGGTGGGCTAACTATCTAGATGTCGTCTTCTGTCTCATCGCCGAACAGTTCGGCAAAGAGGCGGCGCTGTGCTTCCCGGAGGTGGTGTGTCACAGTCGGCTGTGACACGTCGAGCAGGTCCGCGAGTTCCGCACCCGTCGTCTCGCGTGGCGATTCGAAAAAGCCGCTCTCGTATGCCGTCACCAGCACCTCGCGCTGGCGATCGGTCAACTCGGCGCCCAGTGTGAACCGTATCGAGTCGCCCGTTTCGGTGTTCGTTCGTTCGTGCCTGGACCGCAGTTCGGTCTCCGGATACGTCTTCTGGACGCGTGCGAGAAATTCGCGGACTGACAGTTGCTGCGGGAGGCGGACGACTGCACGGGTGTAGTCGGCGTGTGCTTCGACGTGCTGTGGGATTCCGCCGCTCTCCAGCAGTGTGCCGGCGACGGTGTCGCCGTTCAGCGTCGCCCTGAAGAGGTGAGAGCCGCTCCGCTCGACGTGTGTCAGCGATTCGACGGCGACGAACTCGCTTTCCAGTGCGAGGATGTCTTCGACCGGCGGGTCCGAGATCTCGAACAGCACGCGAGTCGTTCCGTTGGAATCCGGCGTCGTCTCGCGGTACTGAACTGCAGTTCCGGCCAGTCCGGCGACCGCGTTCAGGAACGTCCCTGGCGTCCCGATCTCCAGTTCGAGTTCGGTCACCTCTTCGGCGAGAATCCCCTGTTTCGTCTCGGCGACGTTGAGTCCGTAGCCGACGAGTTTCCCGAGGTCGGTAAACACTGCTCGTGTCGTCTCGTCGAACGCGTCGGGCTCGTTCGCGTACACTGTCAGGACGCCGTAGCTCGTCTCGCCGTAGGGCAGTGGGACGGACAGCACCGACTGGTAGCCGTACTCGGCTGCTGTCTGGGCCCACTCATCGTCCCGCAGGTGGTCGGTGACGTTCTCGACGACGGTCACGTCGTTCTCTGTCGCCGTGCGCGCGGTCGGCTCACCAGACCCGACGGTGGCGGAGACGCTGTCGAGATAGGTCCCGTCTCCCGTCCACGTTCGGGGTTCGACCGTCGTCCCGTCGGGTGGGAGGACGCCGATCCAGGCGAAGGCGTACTCGTCTTCCGTGACCAGTCGGTCACAGACGGCCTGTTCGATGTCTGCTCGCGAGGACGACTGGACGAGCGTGTCAGCGACGTCTCGCAGTATCCCATTTATATGGTCGAATAGCTCTAACTTCTCCGTTTGCTGGGCCAGTGCCTTGTCGCGTTCGCGGAGACTCGCCTGGCCCGCTACCCGGTCGAGTGCCGTCTCTGTCGTCGCTGCGAGCAGCCCCATGAGTTTGCGTTTCGTGTCGTCGAACGTTCCGACTTCCTCGGATGCAGCGACCAACACGCCGTGGTCACCGAGTGGCAAAAACAGCGCGCCCCGGCCGTCGGTGTCATCGCTCACCGGTCGGTCGGACATGCGGATGTCGTCGAACACCTTCCTTTCGCCAGTGGCGTACGTTTGCCACGTCTCGGAGTCCGTCCGGCCGGGACCGAAGATAGTCGAGTCGCCGTAGAACTCGTACAGCGACTCGGTCGCCGAAATCGGTTCGAGGACGTTCTCCTCGTCGTCGAACAGGAAGAGTCCGACGGCCAGGAGGTCGAGCACGTCGGCCGCCACGTCGACGACCACGTCGCTGACCTCCTGTTCGGTAGTCGTTCCCAGCAGGTCGCGAGTCGCCTCGTACAGCGAGGTGAGCGTCTGTTCGCGCTCGCGACGCTCGACTGCGGCGATGGCATATCCGATTGTCTCACCCAGTTCGCCGAGCACCTCCAGTTCCCGCTCGCTGAACGCGTCTGTCTCGTTTCCGTAGACGGCGACGACGCCGTACTCGTGGTCGCCGTACGTGATCGGAACGGCGGCGAGTGACCGCACGTTAAATTTCTCCCAGAAACTTGGAGGGACAGCATCTGTGTGTTCTACGAGGTCCCTCACGGACTCGACTTCGTCGTTCTCGAGCGCCTGCAACCCTGGACTCTCCACGCGCTGGTCGAAATCGATAGGGAAGACTTCGTCGACGTATTCCTCGGCGGCTTCGGTCCACGCACCAGGTGTGAGTTTCTCTTCGGGGTCCCGGTGCAGCGTGAGTGCGAACTCGTAGCGGCCTGCTGAGGTGAGCCGCTCACAGACTGCCTGCTCGATTTCCTCGCGGCTCGATGCTGCCACGAGCGCCTGGTCGACGTCTCTGATGACGGCGTTGAGTCGGTCGAGCTGTGCGAGGTTGTCCCGCTGGTTGGCTATCTTGCGCTCGCGTTCGTTCCGCTCGCTGATATCGCGGATCACACCTGCGGTCCCTCGGAACTCGTTTTCGACGGGGAGTTTGCGATACCGGAACTCGACGGGACAGGTGGTGCCGTCTTGCCGAATCAACTCGACTTCGATATCCCCGGTTTCCGTTTCCCCGTCGATGACCTTCTGTCGATCTTCCTGCCCCCTCTCTAGCTCCTCGTCGGAGAGTATTTTCGACATGTGGGCACCTTCCAGTTCCTCGCAGGTGTAGCCGGTCACGGTTTCGGCAGCCCCGCTGACCGACACGAAGTAGTAGTCCTCGTCGAGTACGTACACCACGTCACCGACCGTCTCGACCATCATCTCGTACTCCTCTTTGAGCGCCCGGAGTTCCTGCTCGCGCTCCTTGCGCTCGGTGATGTCGACGAGGTATCCGAGATAGTACAAAATATCGTCTCCGTCTCTGATGATCTTCGTCGAGTCCGTCACCCAGCGAACCTCGCCACTGCTGGTCACGACGCGGTACGGGTCGTGACTGAACCGGTCTGTCGTCCCGTCGCTGTGTCGCTCGGCCTCTTCGATGACACGCTCGATATCGTCGTCGTGTATCAAATCCTCGTAGGCCACCTCGTCGGACTGGAATTCGTCCGGCGTGTACCCCATCAGCTCCTCGACGTTCTCGGAGACGTACTCGACTGGCCACCCTTTGGCGTTCTCCCATTTGAAGACGACTGCTGGTCCCTGTGCGAACATGTCCCGCTCGGCCATGAGTTCTGCCTGCGCCTGTCGGCGCTCGGTGATGTCCCGTGCGACGCCAATGATGCGCTCGAGTTGACCACCTTCGTAGACGCCGACAGTCCGCGAGTGAATCCACCGGATTTCACCGTCGGGTTGGACGATGCGATACGTCTCGTCGTATGAATCGGGGTCGGCCTTCTGCCGTTCGAGTGCGTCCTCTACCCTGTCGCGGTCGTCGGGATGTATCCTCTCGAGAAACGCCTCGCTGTCCTCGTAGAGTGTTTCCCGTGGTTGTCCCCATATCTCCTTGTAGGCGGCGCTGACGAACGACATCCCGTCGCTGTCTGGCGAGGTTATCCAGACCACGTCGTTGATGTTCTCGCTCAGGTACCGGAGCAGCTCATCACGCTCGCGGAGTTTCTGCTCGCGCTCGCGCTGGTCGGCGATGTCCCTGACGACGCCGACGGTCCCATCGAAGTCGCCGTTACGTCGAAGAACGGCAATTCGGGCCTCACAGGGGACTTCACGCCCGCCTTTGGTGTGGATTGTTATCTCCAGTGACTGAACGTCGTCTTTTTGATCTTTGAGCGCCTGGGCGACCTTTCGGTCACCTCTCTGAATGTCCTCCTCGCTCATTATCAGGGAGATCTCTGACCCGAGCAGCTCCGACCGGTCGTATCCGGTCAACTCGACGGTCGCGTCGTTGACGGCGACGATCCGCCTGTCGGTGTCGAGCTGATAGATCGCATCGACGGCTGTGTTGAGAAGCGTCTCGTACCGTTCTAGTTGCCGACCCTGTTTCGACTGGAGTGAGTTCGCTTCGACGGCACTCTCGATGCGCCGCTCCAGGAGCGGCTGGGAGACGCTCTCGCTCGTCGACTGGATAATATCGGTCGCACCCGCCTGAAGAGTCGCATCGACACCGTCTGCGGATTCCCTGCCGACGAACGCTACGATCGGGACTGCGGAGTGCTCGTCGCGGAGCGTCCGAACCGCAGCGATTCGTTCGTGTCTGTCTGTTTCGTGGTCACAGAGGAGAATACAGTCGACGGTGTTCTCTGCCAGGTGTGTGAGTGCGTTGTCGAGTGTCGTCGCTACTGAGAGCGCAGTACTGTCGTCGAGGCCGAGCTTCGCTGCCATGTCGTCGCAATCGCTCGCTGAATCTGTGAGACACAGCAGGCGTAACGTTTTCGTGGTTGCTTGCATCTGGTGTGGACACCCTCTTGTGTCGCCGCCAGCGGTGGACTGCCGCTGGCTCTACAATGAACCCGGTTGCTACGCACCCCTACGACGCCCAACATATAATGGCTTGCCTTCGGTGCTCGTCGGAGATTAGCTGGAGAATACCACGGTCGACCGAACTGCGTTCGGGATATCAATCCGCGAGGATGAGAACGACCGCTTCGCCGTCGATGACCGTCTCGCCGTCGCCGTCAGTGACGGTCGTCGTCAGTCGATACTGGTTGTTGCCGAGGTCCTCGGCGATTGCGCATTCGGCGGTGACGCGGTCGCCGATTTCCACCGGTGCGAGAAATTCGAGGTCCTGCGAGAGATACACCACGTCACCGGGGAGGCGTGCGAGCGCCGCGCTGATGAGCCCGGAGACGAGAATGCCGTGGGCGATGCGACCGTTGAACCGCGTCTCCTCGGCGAACTCCTCGTCGAGGTGTAGCGGGTTCGTGTCGCCGCTCGACGCTGCAAACCGCGTGACGTCCTCGTCGTGAATCGTCTTCGTGAACGTAATCGCATCGCCGACATCGACGTTCTCACCGGGGACGTCGCTGTCCCACCCTGGGTGGTCCGCTCCGGGCTCGACGGTGTCTTGGGTCGCCGGTGCTGTCTCGCTCTCACCGTTGGTCTCCGGTGCGGTGACAGCGGTGAACGCTGCGGCGTTTGCCTCGGTAACACTCGACAGTACCTGCGTCGACAGTTTCGCATACGTGCTCGGGAACATGGCTTGTAGTAGTGAGACGCCAACCAATGCAGTCGGCAGTGCTAACGTTGATGTTCAGACGCTTCCCCGATTTAGGTGTGTCGCTAATATAGTCAAAGCCTACTCCCCGCTGACACTCTAACAATTGAAGCGGAATGTGGCTCCTGCTCCGACAGTCACCGCTCGATGGCGGGCTATGACTCGATACCGGGGGGTTCAAGACTCGCCGTACCGCCACACCGGATAATGACGGACATCATCGACGGGAACGCGGTCGCAAGCGAGATCCGCACCGCGCTGACCGACAGCATCGACGCGCTCGACGATGCCGGCGAGACACCCACGCTCGCGACGGTCCTGATGAGCGACGACCCGGCCAGCGAGACGTACGTCTCGATGAAACAGAACGACTGCGAGGAAGTCGGCATCGAAGCGCTCGACATTCACATCGAACCCGACGCACCCGCCCAGGAACTGTACGACACCATCGACGACCTGAACGAAGACGACGATGTCAACGGCATCCTCGTCCAGATGCCCGTCCCCGACCACGTCGACCAGCGGGAAGTACTCCGCCGTATCGACCCCGAAAAAGACGTGGACGGCTTCCACCCCGAGAACGTCGGCCGTCTCGTCGCCGGTGACGCCCGCTACAAACCCTGTACGCCCCACGGGATCCAGAAACTCCTCGACAGCGCCGGCGTCGACCCCGAGGGAAAAGACGCCGTCGTGGTCGGCCGGTCTGACATCGTCGGCAAGCCGATGGCGAACCTCCTCCTCCAGAAGGCCGAGGGTGGCAACGCCACCGTCACGGTCTGTCACTCACGGACCGACGACCTGGCCGCAAAGACCAGACAGGCCGACATCGTCATCGCCGCGGTCGGCGTCCCGGAAATCGTCGACAGCTCGATGCTCAGCGAGGGCGTGACCGTCATCGACGTGGGTGTCAACCGTGTCGACGCAGACAACGAGAAGGGATACGAACTGGTCGGCGACGTGGACTTCGAGAGCGCCAAAGAGAAAGCCAGTGCCATCACTCCGGTCCCGGGCGGTGTCGGTCCAATGACGCGCGCGATGTTACTGTACAACACGGTCAAAGCGACTGGCCGCCAGACCGGCACCGACGTGACGCTTCCCTAGCGATCCTCGTCGAACCGATTTCTCCCCCGAGCCAGCGCCGTTTCGTCACCGTCTCGGAGGTAGTCACCGAGGTCACGCAACGCCCGCACGACGGCTTCTGACTCGGTCGGCGAAACGTCACCGTCGAGTGCTTCGATACGCTTGTATCGGGCCCGAACTGCCGAGAGAACGTCTGTGACTGCCGGCTCTGGGTCATCGTACAGTCGGCGGACGTCCGAGATGTAGGCTTCGGCTGCTGCCGCGATAGCCAGCCCGCGCTCGGCACGCAACGAGTCGGGTACTTCGGACGGCGGCGGGCGTTCACCGTCTGCGCCGCTACGGAGCAACGAGAGAACGTACAGTTCCTCGTCGTCGCTGACTCGCAGTGCGCGGCCAACCGTCGTCCCGGCGCGACGAAGTTCGGCCGCGAGCAAGTACTCTTCAGAGAGCGGCAGTAGCTCACCCGCGTGGACGAAGCCGGCTGTCCGCAGGTACGCTCGGGCCTGGTCGACGGCCATGTCCGCAACCGATTCGAGCGTCTCGTCGTCGATTTTCTCGATTGCTGGCTGGAGGTCCAACTCCGCCGGCCCGGCCGTGTGTTCCGCGCGCTCGCCGACACCGACACTTCGGAGACTGCCACACTCGGGACACTCGATACTGCCCGTCTCGTAGTACGTCCACTGGGCGCCGCAGTCGGTGCACTCGCGCTCGCCGCGGACTTCCATATCTGTCGCTACGCCTGCGGACGGTAATAAATGACTGTAATCGAGCCGACAGCTAAGGACGGGACGGCACGCTCCCACAGTGTGGTTCAAGCCGGGCCGTTACACTTAACTTTCTCCCTGCATTTGACTCAAGTGACGCTTCGCTTGGAGGGCCGAAGCGTCAGCGGGGACCAATTCAGGGCGGCAAGCGGCCACGCGGCGTTTCGCCGCGTGGCTGCTTTCCTTTCCGTTTTCACGATCCAATAGTCGCTCGTCTGTCTCTCCCAGTGGATCTACGTAATCGAGAGTGAACTGTCGCTCCCGCTCTCGCCGTTCTCGTCCCACTCGATTTCGAGTTCCAGACTCAACTCGCCGTTACCATCCGGTCCCTCGTGTTCGGCTTTGACCTCGAACTCGACTGTCTCCGGCGGGTCGAGCGTTACACTCTCGCTCCCGGCTTCGAGCGTAACCGACTCACCAGCGTCCAGTTTGTCTGCGACGGTCCGGAGGTACGCTGCGACGTCCGAGAGACTGCTCATGCGTTCGGTCTCGAACAGGACTGTCTCTGTCATAGGACCATGTAGGGCAACTGTAACGATAAGCCTGCTGGGAACGGACCCCTCGTCTGGACGGAATATGCGCAAACACGTAATTGACATCTTCTCTTGTCGAGTGATTGTCTGATATATCGATAGTATGACCTCTTCGAACAGTCCACGTTGGGGGGAACTGGTTGTGTCCGGTCGGCAGTGATAATAACCGACTTCCGTGCTGATTGTTCTCTACCTGCCGTCGACTTCAACTCGTGCTGCCTGGAGAAATTCGCCCATTACGCGGCTGAAACTCGCGTCTATTGCCGTGCGTTGTGGTACCACAACTAGATCGTGACCGCCGCCTTCCATGAGTGAACAGGGTGTCGCTCGAAGTACCGGCTGGTTGTCTCTTTGACCGATGCATCAGCTGTGGCACGTATATACAACGACATATTTAATATATTCCGACAATAACTGTTATGCAGACATCACCGATGTACGACCTGACAGGATTCCAGCGTGACCTGCTGTATGTCATCGCGGGCAAAGAGGAGCCACACGGCCTCGCAATCAAGGAGGAACTCGAGGAGTACTACGAGAAGGAGATTCATCACGGTCGTCTCTACCCAAACCTCGACACGCTCGTCGACAAGGGTCTCGTCGAGAAGGGCCAGCGTGACCGTCGGACCAACTTCTACAGTCTCACCCGTCGCGGCCGCCGCGAAATCGAGGCACGCCGCGAGTGGGAAGATCAGTACGTCGAACTGTAACTGCGCTTTTCTCGATGCTCTCTGCCCGCACAGCAACTGCCGTCACCGGTCTTCTCGCGAGTCTTTTTGTTTCCGTTGCCCTCTGGTGGTACTTCGATACGCTACTCGTCTTTCTCTTTCTCCCCTTCGTCCCCTTCCTGTTCCGGGGGCGCGGACGAGAACAACCCCCCGTCCGCGAATGTCCAGTCTGTGGGTTCCAGACCCGGAATGAGGAGTACGACTACTGTCCGCGGGACGGTCACCGCCTGGACTAGCTGTCGGCCTCAGAGTCGGCTTCGGGGTGAGCATGTTGGTCAGTGTCGGTATCGCCGTTCTCACTGGTATCGGTAGCACCCGTCTCCGACGGTCGGCTCTCAGCTGCGTCGGTAGCCGTCTCTGATTCTCCGTCAGTCGGTTCGGGTTCGACGTGGTCGCTCTTCGGCCGGTCGCCCGCGAGTAACTCCGGCAAGACGAGTCGGACGAAGTGGGCGATCAACACGAGAAGGAGTGGCCCGAGAAAGAGCCCGTACCAGCCAAACAGGACGGGGCCGAGGACGAACGCGAACATGACCGTCCCCGTGTGGAGGCCACGGCCGGAGACGAACGGGCGCAAGACGAAATCCGGAATCAGGTCGACGACGACGATGGAGACAACCGCGACGATTGCGACAAACTGCAGTCCGGTCCCGTCGAGAACGGCGCGCCCGCCGAGATACAGGACCAGCGGGACGTAGACGATTTTCATTCCGACGACAGGGATGAGACTCCCAGCGCCCGCCAGCACGCCCACGAGTGCAGGGAATGGAATTGCCAGTCCCTGCGGTGCCATCAGATTCAGGAGGCTGTAGGTGATTGCAGCGATAACACCCGTTAGAAAGGCGTTGAGGATGGTGCCGAAATAGATACTACTCAGACTCCTGTCGACTGCTCGGCCGTAGGCTTCGAGCGTGCCACGGTCGTCGGCGACGAGTGCGCCATACCCCGCGAGTCGGTCGGCATCCCGGAGGAGGTAGAACGCAATGGAAAAGGCGATAAACAGCGACAGTAGACCAGACCCGACGAGACCGAGATAACTGAGCACCGCTTGGAGTACGTCCAGCGCTGCTTGCGGGTCGCCCACATTGTCGAGCGCCGTCTGAGGATTGTCGACGGCTGTCGAGACGTTCAGATACGGGTCGATGGCCGACTCGTACGGACCGAGGTCGACGCTTTCAGCGAGGAGACTGAGTTCCTGCAGCGCAATCGCTCCGGTGTAGGCGACCAGCAGCACGACCGGCAGCGCCAGTGCCAGCAGGGCAAGCAACGCCGACACCGTGGGTTGTCCGACGTTTGGTTCGATACGGCGGTGGGCTGGACGCGTCGCGTAGTAGAGAAAGACCCCGAAAATGACGGTCCCGAGGAAAGTGACGGTCACCCACGCGAGCACGAGCGCCAGCGCGAGTCCGACACCGGCCCAGACCGCACGGAACCTGTCGAACTGTTCGAACACGACGCTACGTTCGCAGGACGGAATAAAAAATGACGGGTCTGTTTGTTCCCCTGTCGTGCTATCCACCCATACCGCAGTCCGTGTATGGTCTTCCGGACAGCTGTGGTGACCGGGTCGTGGCACGAAATCCCGGCTAGCAGTGTCATACTGTTGGACGTAACTTCGGAAAGCTATTCGCCACCTCCGGGTGGCGAAATTCTTGAAAGGCTTACGTCCGACAGTATCAGTACCCGAGGTAGATCGCCATCGCCTTCAAAACCCCGTAGATGACCGCCAGCGGGACTCCGATGTAGAGGAGAAGCGCTCTGAGGAGGCCGTCCGGGATGAGTCCGCCCCCACCGCCGTCACCGCTATCTTCCGTCGTTGTGGTCTCCGCTGGCGTACCGGATGAGCGTTGTGTCGATGTTGTCGCGGTTTCGTCCGCTTGACTCGGCGTTGCTGTCCCCTCGGGCGGTGTCTGCTCGGCTTTGTCTTCGACAGTGAGCGTGCCGACCTGTTCGTCGTTGGCAGTGTGAACGCCGTAGACGTACGTTCCCGGCGCGAGCGACGCTGTTTCAGCGGTGAACGTGACGGCGGTTGTTTCTCCCTGTCCCAGAGTGATGGATTCGGAATCTATCGGTTCGTCATCGAGGCGAAATTGCACCGACTGAGTCTCATCCGCCTGTCCGTCGTTTCGAATCGACGCCGTCACGTCGACGGCCGTCCCGCGTGTGACGGTCGTTCCACTCGGGTCTAGCTCTGTAACGATGAGGGTCGCATCCTGGTCTCGCTCGTCGCTCCCGTTTCGCTCGACGGTCAGCGTACCGCTTTGGCTATCGTTGTTGGTGTACGCACCGTGGGTGTACGTGCCAGCACCGCGTGATTCTGTCTCGATATCGGTGAACTCGACGGTCGTCTGCCCGCCGCTCGCGAGCGTGACGGCCTGTCGGTCGACAGTGTCACCGTCGATTCGGTACTGGACCTGCTGTGTCGCTTCTTGATCCCCGTCGTTTCGTACCGTCGCTGCGATGTCGTACGTATTGCCTGCGGTGACCGTCCGGTCGGTCGGCGTCAGATCTGTGACGCGAAACTCGGCGGGTGAGTCGCTCTCGACGACGAGTGTTCCAGACTGGCTGTCGTTCGCCGTCGAAACGGTGTGGGTGTACGACCCTAATCCGAGAGCGGCTGTGTCGATGGAGAAATCGACGGTCGTTTCATCATCGGCATCGAGTGTGATACTCTCCGTTCTGTCAATCGTTTCGTCGACAGCGAGCTCGATGTCCTGTGTTCCAGTTGTCTCACCGACGTTCGTGATTGTCGCCGACACGTCGACTGTTGTTCCCTCCGTAACCGTCGTTTCGACGGGTGATAGCTCCGAGACGGAAAAGTTCGGCTGGCGACTTTCGATAGTCACCGTTCCGCTCTGACTGTCGTTTTCTGTCGTGACCGTGTGCGTGTACGTTCCGGGACCGAACTGTGAACTGTTGAGTTCGTCGAACGTGAGCGACGTACTCTCTCCCGCTGCGAGGGTAACGTCGGTGTTGTCGACCGGATTACCGTCGAACAGTAGGGCGACAGTCTGTGTTCCCTCGGCATCCCCGTCGTTCGTGATGGTCGTTGATACTGCCACTTTGTCGCCCGTTTTCAGCGTCGCCTCCACTGGGTCGATGTCCGAAACTGTGAAATTTGGACGGCTCTTCTCGACAGTGAGCGTCCCAGTCTGACTGTCGTCGTCTGTGTACACACCGTGGGTGTTGTCTCCGGTATCCAGGTCCTCCGTCTCAACATCTGTGAACTCGACTCTCGTCCGCTCGTCTGTATCGAGTGTCACCTCCTGTGTGCGGACTTCAGCGTCGTCTATCTGGAGTCCGACAGTCTGTGTCCCAGCGTTAGCGCGGTTCGTGATGGTTGCAGAGACGTTGACCGTGTCACCGCTCGTCACCATCATCTCGGTCGGTTTCAGATTCGAAACCTCGAAATTTGAGTCCCCCGATGCTGTTCCGTCCGGAAACGTCAGATTGAGCTGTTCAGTTCCAGACGTCGGATTTTCGTCGACCTCGTTTGCTTCAATTCGTGTCCCGTCGTCCTTTTTGACGTAGAAGTGGACGGTCGAATCAATGCTGCTGTCCACTCGTAACTTTTCATCGGTGGGTCCCGACCCCCCGTACTGTCCGTCGGGACCGACATCGATGCTATCCTGTACGTCGCCGTTGACGACAGCGATAATGGTTGTTCCCGTCGACAAGTCTGTCCCGTCTTCCGTCTCTGCAGAACCGTAATAAGAACTGGGGGCACTCTGCCCTGATGTGATGCCTGTGACGAGGCCCGTCGCAAGCAGGGCAACTAGAAGTCCAACAGCGACTACGTACCGGCAACTCTGGCTATTTTTGTTCATCGAAAGCGGTACGAACAGTCGTTAATTTCTATTGGCCGCGTCGTACTCGAGTATATCCACGTTTCGGGTTTCCTCCGTGTCGTCGATGTAGACAAAGTATCCCTCGAAACTCCATACCGTGGTCGAGCCATCATCTTCCTCGTATCCCGAGGACCCATCGGATTGGGCGAGGTCTTGATCCTCGTCGCGGGTCCACACCTCGACGTTGTTGCCGTCTACGTCCACTGCACCGCCGAGGTCCTCTGTCGCCGACTGTTTGTTCTGTTCGGCGAGGTCGACGGACGTTCCGACGAGATTCCAGCCCTCGTGGAGCGTGCGGGCTTCCGGCCCTTCGGTCACTCCCGACGCGAAGAGATAACCAACGCGCGCGTCGTCGCTGTTGCCCTCGATGTAGTACCCTTCGCCTGCTGTCTCACCGTCTGTCGCTACCCACTCACTCTCTCCATTTTCTGCGGTCGGGTCGTAGGTTGTCACAACGTCGTTCACGTCCTCGAAGACGAGGTTCTCTGCCGGCATCGGGGTTCCCGCCACTTGGTACCCTTCCTCGAGATCCTTCGCCTCGTGAACAAGTTCGACTGGTGCGGTTGCCTCACCGTCGTCGGCTTGTTCGATTTCGACCGTCGTTTCGTCCGTTTCTGCCGTGGTGGAAATTTCCGTCGGGTCGACAGTCTGTGACAGTTCCCCGTCTTCGACTGTGGCCGTATATGTCGTCTCGGTTCCGGCTATCCTGATATCCACCTCCGTCGGTCCGGAGATGGTGTTCCCCTGCGGGTCGGTGATTCCGGACGCGGTGACCTCCAGTTTGCTGTCGTCTTTGACAATGCCGACGAAGTCGTGGTCGACGCTGAGATTGTCTACGCCGGCAACACTGGTTTCGAGTTCGAGTGCGTCCGTCTTGGTTTTCTCTTGTTCGTTCCCGAACGCGTCAGTCGCCGTCATCGTCAGGTCGACCATTCCATCGCCTGCCGTCGGACTGTCTACCTCGAAGGTCGTGGTGTAGGTGTCGCCGGATTCCGCGCTGAGTGCTTCGTTCGTGTCACCGCCCAGTTCGGATGCGTCGACCGTCACGGTGTCGACACCGCTCGTCTCGTCCGTCACGTCCGCTACCACCTCGACAGTGTCGCCGTCCGAAACGGTCTCACCCCCGTCAGTGGCAGCGGTCGCATCGATCGAACTGATTCCCGGCGGCTTGCTGTCGACGGTGTAACTCACTTCGTTCGTGTCTGAGTCCGGATGCGGAACGACGACTTCTCTGGTGTTGTCTGCAGTGTCGGTCACTCGAATGCTGACCTCGTACGTACCGTCGCTATCGAGTCCAGCTTCCGAAGTGTTGTATTCCCAGTCAGTCGTTCCGTCGGCGTCGACTGCCGTTTCGCTATCGACGAACTCTTCGCCATCTTCGTCGTAGTAGTCGCCGTCGTCGTTCTGGATGAACAGTTCGACCGATTCGACCTCCGTACCGTCCGATGCGGTTCCGTCGATTGTCGGGTGTTCGGTCAGCTCCGCACCGTCCTCGGGACTGTCGAGTGTCCCACTTGGTTTCGTATCATCGACGATGAACGTGTCGCTGGCGTCACTCTCCTTGAAGCTACTGTCCCCGTCAGCGAGAATCGTCACGTCACCTTCGTCGAGTTCGCCGTCACCGCCACTGTAGGTGAGCTCATCCAATTTTATATCGACACTGAAACTCCCATCGTCGTCCACGGATCTCGTGGTTGTTGCCACGTCGTCGTCAGCGGGGTCCTGAATCAGGAACGTCACTTCGCTGGTGGAGCTGTCGGCCGTTCCCTCGACGGTAATCTCATCGTCTGACTGGACCACGTCTTCAGTCACTTCGAAATCCGAGTCATTGACCGTCGCTCCGACCGGCCCACTGACGGTAACGGTCGCCGCAAACAGCGAAAAGACGACCACTACCGCAAGTGTGAGGCTCTGAAGCTTCTCGGTTCGATTGCGACGCTGCATGTTACACTCCTCTCCCTGGCAATCCCGCGACAATCTGCCGCATAGAGCTGTCGTCGTGCGGTTCCATCAATGGATACAACCGCTTTCGAAACTGCTTGAATGAATTCATATGGTAATAATACAGTAGCTAATTGATAAATAATATGGACCATTATCACCGTCTGAAAAGACGGGGCGACTCCGAATTCAACGGAGATGATGGTTTATTGACTCCGCACTCCAATTGAGCGTATGGACCGTGACAGCGTCGAGCCACGGGTATCTGGGTTTCCGGGTGCGGGAGCGAAACGCTGGGTCGAGTACCACCACGAGTTTGCTGCCCCAAGCACCTACGTCTACGATTTCGTCTGGGACCACACCGCACCAGCTATCGGCCCGTTCTGTACCGACGTGGACGGCAACGTGTTACTGGATTTCACGGGTCACGTCGGTGCGATGCCGCTTGGGTACAACAACCCGAAAATTCTGGACCCACTCGACTCGTTCGACCTCGTCGACCCGTTGAAGATCGCCGGCCAGGACTTCTACGTCCGCGCAGGCAGCGACACAGCCAGCGATCCGGATATTCCCGGGCCGGCGGGGTTGATGGAGCGACTCACCGACATTTCGAGTCACTACGGGATGGATACGGTCTTTCTCTCGAACACTGGTGCCGAGGCCGTCGAGAACGCAATCAAGATTGCCTACGATCACACCGCTGGCACGTACGCCATCACCAGCGAAGGTGCATTCCACGGTCGGACGCTCGGGGCGCTCTCGCTCAACCGCTCGAAAGGTGTCTACCGGCGGAATTTTCCCGAGATTGCGGGTGTGCACGACACGCCCTTCTGTACCGACCGGCACTGTACGCCCGAAACGTGTGACTGTGGCTTTTTCCACGACAACTCCTCGTGGCTCCGCGAGATGCTCGCCGACGGGTCGGGCTACGTCGACGCCGACGAGGTGGCGTATCTCATTCTCGAACCCGTCCAGGGCGAGGGTGGGTATCGCTTCCCCAGCGAGGCGTTCATGGACGAAATCGCCGAACTTACAGCAGCCCACGACATCCCGCTGGTCGTCGACGAGGTACAGTCGGGACTCGGGCGAACCGGGGAGATGTGGGCTAGCGACCACTACGCCATTGAACCGGACGTTATCGCCAGCGCGAAGGCGCTCCGCGTCGGCGCGACCATCGCGCGAGAGGAGGTGTTCCCCGCCGAGAAAAGTCGCCTCTCCTCGACGTGGGGTGCCGGCGATATTCTTGGTGCCGCGCAGGGGGCGCTCACCATCGACGCAATCCAGGAGTACGACCTTCTCGACAACGCCACCGAGCGGGGCGAACAGGCCAAAGCACTCCTACGAGAGGCCAACTTGCCGGGTGCTGTCGACGTCCGGGGAAAGGGGCTGATGCTCGCGGTGGAGTGGGAGACGAAAGACCGGCGCGAGGCGGTGATGGAGGCTGCGCTCGCCGAGGGACTGTTGACGATGGGCTGTGGCAAAAAGACGATGCGAGTGCTGCCGCCGTTGGACGCGACCGAACGCGAGATTCGACTCGGCGTAGAACTGCTCAGTACGGCTGCGAACGCTGCTTGAGGATCATTGTGTGCGAATGAATCTCGGCAAAGCAGTCGTCGCTCTAGAACTGGTACCGCCGGTCGTCGTTTTGCTGCGGCTGGGGGAACTGGTTGCCGCCAGTCATCTCCTCGAAGGTCATCCCGGAGAGGTACTCGTCGTAGGTTGTGTCGTACTGACTGCGGAGGTGAAAGTCCAGATTACCGGTCTCTACTGCGGTCTGAAAGAGCATGTGGACAGCGCGCCGTAGCAGTTCGTCCGTACCGTCGGGTTCCAGTGCCGTGGTGAGCATCGCCAGTTCGTTGCGCGTCTCCCGATCGAGGTCGACCGCGAGCTCGTCACCCAACTCGGAGTACTGCGATTGCAGGTCGTCGTTCAAATCGTCGAGGCTCATGTCTTGTCATTCCCGGGCGCGTGGATACGGCTTTCGGCTCTCTACTTCGTGCAGAGCTACTCATCTCAGATGTCGACATCTATTCTTACGATCCTGGCAATTTTGACGATCAACAGAATGCTTTAACCAGCTTGGGGGCGTATTACCGCTCAAATAGTGCTTAATTAGATGAAAAATAAAAAATACAGCAACCAAAAACTCGAATTTACGCCACAGAGTAGCAAGCGACCCGATGGGCCGGTTTCGGAGGTGCGGAGAAAATGAATCCGGATCCGTACTTCCCGTCTGGCGACCGTCTGTACGAGTGTCCGGAGTGTGGCGAACGGGACCGCTGTCAGACACGCACCTGTCGCTGTCCGGCCTGTGGTGGCGACATGCGAAATCTGTCCGTTGCTCGCGAGTAGCTAGAACTCGGGCAAATCGTCGGGAGCTTCGTACTCCGTCTCCCAGTCGATGTATTCGTCTTTGAGTACGTCACACACGATCTGTCCCAGTTCGGTCAGCCCGGCGTTGATACCCGAGACAGTCCCCCAGGATTCGATGTCCGGGTGTAGGTTACGTTCTTTCCAGTCCTCGGGCAGTCCTGGCGCGTGATAGCCGACTCGGTCGGCGTGTGAATCCCAGAAGAAGTCGAACTGTCGGAGGAGTTCGAGGTCGAGGACAATCTGAAAATCCGTCTCGTCCATGTCTGTGTGTTCGGTCCACTCCTCGAAAGCCCGGTCCCACGCACCGTCGTGGAGGAACTCCTCCAGCTCGTCGCGCCGGTAATCGGTATCGCCGACGACATCAGCGTCCTCGTACTCGTTGGGGTTCATCTCCTGGAGCTCCGGCGGGTCCGGCGTCTCGACGTCGAGAGTCATACTACTACATCGGGTCTCGCGGGCATAAGTCTGATCGACAGAAGAGTGGTCGACGGTCCGGGCCCTAGTCTCTCGTCGTCCTACTCGCCGAGTGCGGCGGCCCGGAGGCACTCGCCTTCGTCGGTCTCGACAGTCAGGTTCGGAACGGTGACTGTGTCGCCGTCGTCGCCGACGGCAACCGAGATGCAGACGGCCTCGGTTGCCAGTTCGCGCTCGCCGGTGTGCCGGTCCTCGTCGTAGCCCCGGACCTGGGCAGTGACACTCGACTCGCCGGCCTCGTAGACGTAGGCGTCGAGCAACGCAATCGAGCCCTGGGGAATCGGGCGGTAAAACTGCACGTCGTCGACGCCGACAGTGACAGTGTCGGCACCGGCAAAGCGCATCGCGCTCATCGCACCGACCTGTTCCATCCACTTCAGGAGGTCGCCACCGTGGGCTGTCTCGATGGCGTTCGACTGGCCGGGAAAAATGTAGCGCCGTGTCTCGACTTTGGTCTCCAGCAGCGTCGGCATGCCCACCCCTTCAACTGGCAGCGGGTTGTGTGTACCGCTACGCGGAGACGTACTGTGCTTCCCAGTCCTGCCGAGCGTCGAGTTCTCGCTCCCCACGCTTGGTCAGGTGGTAGCTGTTCGTTCGGCGGTCTTTCTCGCCCTTCTCGACGAGTCCCTTCTCGACGAGTTCGTCGAGATTCGGGTAGAGCCGACCGTGATTTACGTCACTTTCGTAGTACTCTTCGAGCTCCTCCTTGATTGCGAGGCCGTGTGGGTCGTCTAACCCCGCAATGACGACCAGGAGGTCACGCTGGAATCCTGTCAGGTCGTACATCAGCGGGACAATCGAACTCACCCTATATTATGTTAACTTATTCCAGACGGGCGGTTGACTGCAGTCGTCGCTCGGTCCCGACAAGGGTAAACCGGGCGACTGTGTAGAGCCATCGAATGACTGAGCGCGCGGACGGTGATTCCGTCGCGGCGGCGACGCCGACGCCGCCCACCGAACCGACGGGGGAGGGGTCTGTCACCGTCGTTGGCACTGCCCACGTGTCACAGGACAGCGTCGACGAGGTCGAAGAGACGATCGAACGCGAGCGTCCCGACGTGGTCGCGGTCGAACTCGACGAGAACCGCTACAAGCGGATGCAAGGCGAGACGCCGGAGGACATCGATGCCGGCGACCTGATCAAGGGCAAAACGGTCTACCAGTTCATCGCCTACTGGCTGCTCTCGTACATCCAGACGCGCCTCGGCGAGAAGTTCGACACCGAACCCGGCGCGGACATGAAAGCGGCCGTCGACACCGCCGAACGGCTCGGCCTCGGTGTCGCACTGGTCGACCGCGACATCCAACTGACGATTCAACGGTTCTGGAAGCGCATGCGCCTGCGTGAGAAACTCAAAATGGCCGGTTCGATGGCCGTTATCCTCGGGCCACCACTGAGCGTCGGCCTCGGTATCGGAATGGTCGCCGGCCTGATGGTTGCCGTCATCGGGCAGGCTTTCGGTGGCCCCTTCTTCGTCCCGGCCACACTCGGTGCCGGTATTTCACTCCCCGTTCTGGGGAGTCTCTCGGGTATTCTCGTCCCGGTGCTCGATACGCTCGCACTCGCCGGTATCGCCACTGTCGTCGTCGGACTGCCGATGGCGCTAGTGTTGACGCGCCTTGCGGGTGACGTAGAAGGCGAGGAAGAACTCGACATGGACAACCTCACTGACGCCGACGTGGTGACGGCGATGATCGAGGAGTTCCGTCACTTCTCGCCGGGCGGCGCACAGGCGCTCATCGACGAGCGGGACGCGTTCATCGCACACCGACTGGTCGCACTGCGTGAAGCGGGGTACGATGTCGTCGCCGTGGTCGGTGCCGGCCACCGCGAGGGCATCGAGACCTATCTCGCACACCCCGAAACGCTTCCGCCGGCCGAGTCACTCGTCGGGCTCCCCGACAGTGGCCGAATCGGGCGTCTCCTCTACAAGGCGTTTGGCTACGTGTTTACCCTCGGCTTTCTCGTCTTCTTCATCCTGCTGGCGATGGCCGGCGTCCGCCAGAGCTACCTGCTCGTGCTCTTCGGGGCGTGGTTCCTCATCAACGGCGTCATCGCCGCTGGTCTGGCCAAACTCGCGGGAGCTCACTGGCCCAGCGCCATCGTGGGCGGTGCCGTCGCGTGGCTGACGAGTGTCAACCCGCTGCTCGCACCGGGGTGGTTCGCCGGCTACGTCGAACTCCGCTATCTCGACGTGAGCGTCGGTGACATCGGCACGCTCAACGAACTGCTCTCCGACGAGGAGTCCCCGATTATGGATATCCTCAAACGGATGCGTGATGTCCCGCTGTTCAGACTCATCCTCGTCGTCGGGATGACGAACATCGGGAGTTTCATCGCCAGCCTGCTGTTTGCCGCCGTCCTGTTGCCGCAGCTCTCGGCGGAAGTGGGCGGTGTTTCGGGGCTGGCCGACCAGATGCTTATCGGGGCACGTCGGAGCGCGGAACTTATCTGGGAGGTGCTGACATGAGTACTGCTACCTACAATCTCGGCGACATTCGATTCAGCCAGACGGAGCTTCGGGACCTGGCCGCGGCGTGGGTCGCACTCGGTATCGCGTTCACGCTCTTTTTGAACCCCGGTCATCTGCAGGCGCTCCAGTACGGCCAACTCGACAGTGCCGCGCTCGGGCGCTCGTTCGCGTTGAGCATGATAACGGTCGGCGGTGGCTTTCTCCTGCACGAATTGGCACACAAGGTCGCTGCCATCCGTTTCGGACAAATAGCGGAGTTTCGGGCGGACTACGGCATGCTCGGGCTGGCAATCGTCGCCGCACTGGCTGGGTTTCTGTTCGCCGCGCCCGGCGCGGTCCACCACCGTGGCTACATCACCAACCGGGAGAACGGCATCATCGCACTGGCCGGTCCGCTGACGAACGTCGCGCTGGCTGCGCTGTTTTTCCCAGTCTGGTTTCTCTTCGACGGCTTCCTCGGCTCGGTCGGGTCGCTGGGCGTCATCATCAACGTCCTGCTGGCGGGGTTCAACATGATTCCGTTCGGACCGCTGGACGGCAAGACGGTGCTTCGGTGGAACAAACTGGTCTTCGCGGCCGTCTTCGTGCCGACGGTCGGCCTGGGAGTCCTGTTGCTGTTCAACGGTCTCTTCTAGACCGCGAGCGATGGGCTTTTGCCGGTCTCTCGCGGATTCTCGTCCATGACCGAGGACGCTGACGGGAACGAGGACCGCAACGACGACGCGGAGGGGCTGACCTACGCCGAGGCCGGCGTCGATATCGACGAGAGCGAGGCCGCTACCGCGGCACTCATCGGCGCGGTCGGTGAGTTCGAGGGCGACTACGCCGGACTGGTCGACATCGGCGACCGCTATCTCGCACTCGCTGCCGACGGCGTCGGCACCAAACTGCTCGTCGCCGAGGCCATCGACGACTACTCGACTATCGGCATCGACTGCATGGCGATGAACGTCAACGACCTCGTCGCCCAGGGCGTCGAACCCGTCGCGTTTGTCGACTATCTCGCTGTCGAAGAACCGGACGACGAGACTGCCGAGGAAATCGGTGAGGGGCTCCGCGAGGGTGCAGAGCGGGCCAGCGTCGCGCTCGTCGGCGGCGAGACGGCGGTGATGCCCGACGTCATCAGAGGTCTCGACATCGCCGGAACCTGTGCCGGTCTTGCACCGAAAGACGCGCTCTTCCCCGCGACAGCCGAGCCCGGCGACGCCATCGTCGGCTGGCCGTCGTCGGGGATTCACTCGAACGGGTTGACGCTCGCCCGCGAGGCGGTGACCCGAACCCACGAGTACACCGACTCGTTCCCGCCGAATCCGGACCGGACTATCGCCGAGGAACTGCTCGAACCCACGCGCATCTACACTGACGTACTCCCGACCCTGCGCGCCCACGAGACGCACGCGGCCGCACACGTGACCGGTGGTGGCTGGACCAATCTCACGCGAATGGGCGATGTGCGATACGAGATTACCAACCCGTTCGACGCCCAGCCCGTCTTCGAATTCATCCAGCAGGAGGGCAACGTCGACGACGAAGAGATGCACCGGACGTTCAACATGGGGACTGGATTTGTGGCGACGATGCCCGAATCGGACGCTGAGTCGGTGGTCGAAACCGAAGATGATGCGCGGATAATTGGTGCGGTGACGGAATCGGACAGTGAAAGCGGTCTCGTCGAGATCCGCGGGTTAGAGCTGTAGCACCCGCGGAGAAATCGGCGATAGCGGAGGCGGCGGAACCGGCTTCGTCGTTATTCTTCCAGTTCGAACGCAACCTCTATTTCCGCCTGGTACTCGTGCTGATCACCTTCCAGCATCATGGCTTGGTTGACGACCGTCGCCCACTGGAGATTATTGAGCGTCTGTTCCGCCCGTCCGATTGCGTCTTCGGTTGCATCTTCGAAATTCTCGTTACTCCGTCCGACGAGTGTGACTTTTTTGAAGACCATAGTTCCCTCTCCCACGCGCCGTGGGCGTACAGAAATACGATATATTGGATGAAGAGTGTAGTTGTCCTATACATATCACTTTCTACTGTCGTATCGATTTCTGACTTGGTCGATGGGCTTTTTATCTGTCGTTGTGAACCGGTGGAAAGTGACCGCGACGTATACCACTCGGTGTCGATGACGTACGCGGACCTGGTAGTCCGGAGGAAATACCTTGTTCGACGAAAGCCCCACATCACCGATACGTCCGCCCGAGCGCGACGGCGTCGCTCCCATTGCCGACGACGCCGACGAGCCACCCACAGTCGTCAGCATCAGCGACATCCACGGCCACCTCGGCGACGCCCGGAGCGCACTGTTGACACTCGACGACCACCCTGACTACGACCCGGTCGTGACCACCGACCCGGCGATGCGCCTGCAGTGGGCCGACAACAACTACGTCCTCGTTTTCAACGGTGACCTGACCGACCGCGGACCGCGAAACGATGGCGTCGTCGAGATGGTCGCTCGTCTGATAGGGCAGGCCCCCGATGGACGGGTTCGCGTTACCTTCGGCAACCACGAGATGGGCATGTTGACGCCCGACCGTTTCGGGTGGGACGGCTGGTACTCAGTGGAGTTGTCGAACCAGCAGCGACGCGGCTTTCTCGACCGCATCATCGACGGTCACATCGTCGCCGCCTACGATGGATATCGCGTCACGTACGCCCACGCAGGGCGGCAAGACCCGTACGAGACCGACGAACTCAACGAGAAACTCGTCTCCGCAGCGAAGACAGTCAAAGAGGTCCTCGGCACAGCCGAAGACCCGGCCGTCCAGCGAGAAGTCATCGACGGCTATCCGGAGTTACTCGGACTCAGCGGGCGGACGGGACGCGGTGCCGACGCCGGCATCGCGTGGCTCGACTTCGAGTACATGCCGGAAGATGCTCCACCACAGGTGGTCGGCCACACCAGACAGGACAACCCCCGGCGACGCGGTGCGGTCGTCTGTCAGAACGTCATCCGGAACAACAGGCGAACCGACGGCGGGGAGGCGGTCGTCGTCGAAACGCCCGAGCGTCTCGTCGCGCTAGGTCGGGACGGGGACGGCGACGTACGGGACCACGAGTTCTCGCTGCCCGAACCCGCAGAACAGACCGCTTAGGAGAGGTGGCGGGCGATGTCGGCTTCGGTAATGATGCCAACAGTCTCGCCGCTGTCCACGACGAGCACGGCGTCGTTGTGGTCGAGGTGTGCGTCGATGGCGTCGATAGTCGCATCGGGCTCGACGGTCGTCAGCGACTCGTGCATCACCTCGGCGACGGGGAGCTCCCCGACGTTCTCCTCCGAGCGCCCGCGGATGTCTGAAGTCGCGATGAGTCCGTGTGGTGTCCCGTCGCGGATGACTGGCACCTGCGAATACCCTTTCTCGTCCATCAACTCTGTCGTCTCGTGGACACTCGCGTCGGGTTCGACGCTGACAACTGGCGAGTGCATCAGGTCAGCCGCGCGGAGGATGCCGCCCTCGGCCTCCTGCAGTGCGTTGACGATGCGCCGCAGTGTCGAGAGCCGTGGGTCCACGTCGCCGCCCTCGATGCGGGCGATGAGTGGCTGTGAAACGTCGGCCTGTTCGGCTAGCTCACTCTGGGTCAGCCCCAGTTCGGTCCGGCGCTCGCGCAAGTCCTCCGGCGTCGGCAGCTCCATATCTGTAGATAACTGCAAGTAATACAAAAACCTTCGGGCTTCGCGGGGCCGTCAGGCGTCGTCGTCTTCTTCGCCGTCTGCCGTTTCGAGCGTGTCGACGACTTTCAGCGGCACGTCACGGAGCGCGCCGCCGATGTCGCTTTTGGCGATGCGCTGTGCGTGTTCGGTGCTCTCGGCGTTGAACACCTTCATCTCCAGCATGAGGCCGACGAGGGCGGTGTCGGCGGCGATGAATGCCGAGTCGAACGGTTCGCCGCAGGCCGGACAGTCGGTAAAGCCGACCTCGACTTCGACGTACTCCATATCCTCCTGATTCAGCCGTTTTCCGGCTTCGCTGACGGCGACACCGATGGCGTCGTTGATGTCGTCCACGTCGTGGACCAACCAGGCCGCTTCCAGCACGACACGATAGTTCATATCTGCATGGTGTGGTGGCCCCTACTCGTCTCTTTTGATTCGCGTGCGCTCGTTGGCTCTCTGGCCGTGCCAGCTCTCAGCCTGCGCACGTAACTTCGATAATGGGCATAACTTATGCGAACCTCGTCGTTTTCCAACCGTTCGATTACACGTCACAGCATCAATTTGCCCTTATTCTGTCGCCCTATCTCCGACTCGAACGAAACCGCAAGACAGCAACGGTTTCTTGAATAGTTTTGATGATCGTTCGTGTAGAATTTCCGCGAAGCATTTATACGTGTGTACTCGCCGGTATCCACTGAAGTACGATGAACCGCATCACCCGTGCAATGCTGCTCGCACTGTACCAGTTGACCCTGCTCGTCGGTATCGCACTGATGCCGCTGGCACTCGTCACAGAACGACTCGGAATTCGGCTCCCGGTTCACCGGGCTGTCCGGCGTCTGGGGGACGCTTACGAGCAGCGCGCAGCGTAGGATTGTAGGCCACCGACGTTTCGAGCGGTGTATTTTCTATCCTAGCAGCCACAGCCAGCCGCCAAATATCCCGCTCATCAGGACTGAGACGATATCGAGCCAGGGGGCGTACAGCCACAAAGATTATACTTCTGTTCGCCAGGAGAATAGATGAGAGAAATACATTGATGGTGAAATAAATATGGCAGCTGAACATACAATCGGTGGAGCTGTGGTAGAGGCGGTGGCAGCGGAAGAGGGGGTCGCTCCATCTCAACTCTCGAAACCCCTGTACTCTGTCATCGATTCGGATGCGCTCGACGCCCTGTTTCGCTCCACCAGCGGGAGTGTTACCTTCACATACTACGGCTACGAAGTCACGGTCGACGCGACCGACCAGATCGAACTCGAACCGCTCGAGTAACTCGCGGAGCGGACAGACGAGCGGGCGTGAACCGCGTTCCACTCCGCTTGAACGAGTACTTTATTACGTAACGCGACAGTAGACCGGGATAATGCAGGACCCCACTCTCGACGCCGAATTCTCGCGGAACCAGCAGCGCCTTTCGGGCGCCGTTCAGGACCCTTACGAACCGGAACTCGGCTCGCTCCCGAGCGGTGACCGCGACGAGGAGTCGGTCAACAAGACCGGAACCACGACAATTGGTATCTCGACGGCCGAAGGCGTCATCATCGCGACGGACATGCGCGCTTCCCTGGGTGGTCGGTTCGTCTCGAACAAGAACGTCCAGAAGGTCGAACAGATTCACCCAACCGCGGCGCTCACGCTCGTCGGTTCGGTCGGTGGCGCACAGTCGTTCATCCGGACGCTCCGTGCCGAGGTCAACCTCTACGAGGCCCGCCGTGGCGCCGACATGAGCATGCAGGCGCTGTCGACGCTCGCGGGTAATTTCGCTCGCGGCGGTCCCTTCCTCGCTATCAACCCCATTCTCGGCGGTATCGACGACGACGGGAGCCACGTCTACAGTATCGACCCGGCCGGTGGCGTGATGGAAGACGACTACACCATCACTGGCTCCGGTCTCACTGTCGCGTACGGGACGTTGGAGGACCGCTACGAGGAAGATATGACGAACGAGGAGGCCCAGCACGCCGCGGCGGCCGGTATCAAGGCGGCGGCCGAGCGTGACACCGGGTCGGGCAACGGCATCTACATCGCCGAAGTGACCGAGGAGGGTGTCGACATCTCCGACTACGCTCTCGACGAGTTCGACGTATAAGCGTCCCTTTTTCAAGTATCGTCTCCGATACTCCTGTAGATGAATCCGAATCGTGTCGACTCGATTGTCGACCTCTCGTATGGGTTGTTGATATTCGCCGCCGTCGTTCTCATGGTCGTCGTCGGAAACAGTACCGGAATCGCGTTCGGGCTCGGCGTCTTACTCTCGTATACGCTGCACGTCGTCTGGAAGATGGGTCGCTACGACCCCGAATGGATGACGAAAGAAGTCGCCGAGAAAGTCGAAGCGGACCTCTCCGAAGACGTAACCAAGAGCGTCGAAGAGACGGTGACCGAAGAAGTGACCGAGACGGTGGCCGAAGACGTGGCGAAAAACGTCGAGAAGACCGTCGCGGAAGACGTGGCGAAAAACGTCGAAGAGACGGTGACCGAGACTGTCGCGGAAGACGTGACCAAGAGCGTCGAAGAGACGGTGACCGAGACTGTCGCGGAAGATGTCGCCAAAAACGTCGAAGAGACGGTGACTGAAGAGGTCACCGAGACGGTGGCCGAGGATGTCGCGAAGGAGGTTGAGGAGACCGTCACGGAAGATGTCGCCAAAAACGTCGAAGAGACGGTGACCGAAGACGTGGCGAAGGAAGTCGAGGAGACGGTGACGAAGGAGGTCGACGAGGTCAAGGAGAAACTCGACGAAGTGGAGGAAGCTGTCGGCGACGGCACGACGACGGATGGAAACGACGAGTCGACCGAGAGCGGCGAGGCGGCCGACGGCGACGGCAAAGCAGAGACCTGACGCGTCCGACCAGGTCGCCCGGATTATATATGCTGGCAGTTTAAATCCCAGATATGGACCTGTTCGGGACGGCTGGTATCAGGGGACCCGTCACCGAGGTGACGCCCGCGCTCGCGCTCGCGGTCGGGCGTGCGGCGGGTGTGGACGGCACCGAGTTCGTGGTCGGCAGGGACGGCCGAGAGACCGGTCAGGCACTCGCCGCTGCGATGACTGCCGGACTCGAATCCGCGGGCGCGACCGTCGAGCGCGTCGGGACCGTTCCGACGCCGACGCTCGCGTACGCGTCTCGGGGCCGCCGCGGTGTCATGCTGACTGCCAGCCACAACCCGCCTGCTGACAACGGTATCAAACTCTTCGTCGACGGCAGCGAGTACGACAGCGACGCTGAAGCACGAATCGAACGGCGCGTCGCCGACGATACGGGACAGACCGCGTGGGACCGCTGGGGAACCACGGCGCGTGCCGACCCGCTCCCCGACTACCGCTCTGCTGTCACCGAATTTGCGGCCTCACTCGGCGCGGACCCGACGGCGCTCACCGTCACAGTCGACTGCGGAAACGGGATGGCGAGTCTCGCGACACCGCAAGTACTGACCGACCTCGGAGTCGATGTCGTCGCACTCAACGCGAACATCGACGGGCACTTCACCGCCCGCGATTCCAAACCGACGCCCGAGACCCTCGCGGACCTCCGCGCGTTCGTCGCCGACGGCGACGCCGACATCGGTATCGGCCACGACGGTGACGCCGACCGAATCGTCGTCGTCGACGCTGCTGGCGAAATCGTCCACGAGGACACCGTGCTCGCTATCCTCGCCGAACACCACACTCGACAGAGCGATGCCGGCGACCCCGTCGTCGTGACGACGCCCAACGCCTCCGCGCGCATCGACGAGCGCGTCCATGCCGCTGGCGGACGGACGGAACGCATCCACCTCGGTGGACTGCACGAAGGCATCGCCCGCGTTCGCGCCGACGGTGACGACGAGACGGCAGTCGTCTTCGCAGCCGAACCATGGAAACACGTCCATCCGGAGTTCGGCGGGTGGATAGACGCCGTCGTCTCAGCGGCCGTGCTGGCGCGACTGGTCGCTGTCGACGGACTGGCTGCGCTCCGCGAACCAGTCACAGAACGACCATACCGGAAAGAGAGTGTCTCCTGTCCCGACGAACAAAAAGCCGCGGCGATGGACCGACTCGAAACGACGCTTCCCGAACAGTTCTCCGAGGCGAGCGTCGAGACGGAGTACGGCGTGCGACTGACGTTCCCCGACGACTCGTGGACGCTGGTCCGTCCCAGTGGGACTGAACCCTACGTCCGTGTCTACGCCGAGAGCGAGGACGTGGATTCGCTGGTCGAGACAGTCGTTGATACCGTCGAACGCGCCATCGAGCAGTAATCAGTCGAACCCGCTGACGAAGATAGCGAGCCACTGTCCGAAATCCTGCGCGCGGGTCACTTCGATTCTATCGACCCACTTCACCCACTGGAATCCCCGTCTGCCCGGTGCGACCAACCGGATCGGCGCACCGTGGCCGTGCGTGAGTTGCTCTCCGTCGACGTGCGTCGCGAGCAGCGCGTCCCGCGCCTCGTCGAGCGGGAGGCTCCATCGGTAGCCAGTCACCGACCGGAAGCGCACCCAGCGCGCGTCGTCTGTCGTGCCAGTTGCAGCGAGGAGGTCGCCGACGCGGACGCCCTGCCAGTCGCGCTCGGCGTACCACCCGCTCGTACAATCGAGCAGGGCGCGCTCGTCGGTGCCAGTCGCGACATCGTCGCTCCCCGCACCGCCGGGCGTCAGGTCGGTGTATTCGAACGCCCGCTCCTCGTCGGTCAGTCCGCCTACCTGGAGTTGCCACTCGGCGGTGTCGACCGGATCGGGGTCGTCGGCCACCCACGAGGTGACGGGGAAGCTGTTACCCTCGCCGCCGGCGTCGGACGAACCGGTGAACCGTCGGTCTGCGCCCGCCAACCCGGACAGATTGCTAGCGAGTTCCTGGCTGCGCCACGTCAGCGCGCCGACGCCCACCAGCGCGGTGTATCGGAGCACCTCTCGCCGCCCGTCCACGTCGCGTCGGCGCGGGAGCCGAAACCGGTGGCGGAGGTGCCACAACAGCACGGGGACGACGAGCACTCCGAGCAGCATGTGTCCCGTCAGGAGCGTGTAGGGTCCGATTCTGAGCGTGCCGGTCAGCGTCCACAGCAGTCCGGTCACGAGCGCGGCAACCGCGAGCGTTCCAAGCAGTATCGAAACCGGCGTGCCACTGTCCCACAGCGACCGCCGCGTCACCCGCGGCCGAACCCGGCGGAACTTCCAGAATAGCATGATGACGAGCGTGAACCCGCCGATAGAGTGCACGATGAACAGCCAGCCCCAGTCGGGCGTTCCGGCGGTGAGACTCACCAGTCCGGAGAGCACCTCCAGCGTGACGAGCCCCAGAATCGACCAGTCGACCAGCCGGGCGGGTGGGGCCAGTCGGTCGAGGCGGTTCGCGCTCACAGTTCACAATTTGGGCCGGATGTGCTTGGATTGTCCGGTCGTCGCCACCGGTGCACACTGGCTATTTGTCCCTCCCGACCGACACTCCGGATATGCACGAACTGGTCGAGGCGGCTCGCGAGGCACGGGCCGAAGCGTACGCACCCTACTCGGAATACACCGTCGGCGCGGCGCTTCGAACCGCCGACGGCACCGTTTTTACCGGCTGTAACGTCGAGAACGCGAACTACTCCAACAGCCTCCACGCCGAGGAGGTCGCAGTCGGCTCGGCTGTCGCTGCTGGCCACCGCGCATTCGACGAACTCGCCGTCTCCTCGGGCGAACAGGATGGCGTCACTCCCTGCGGGATGTGCCGCCAGACGCTCGCGGAGTTCTGTGGCGAGGAGTTCCCCATCCACTGTGACGGTGGCGAGAACGTGCGGACGTATCACCTCGGGGACCTGCTCCCGGAAACCATCACCGCCGAGCACCTGGGAGTCGAGCGATGAGTGACGGCCGGAACGAAGACAGCGGGGCCGATGGTGTCGGAGCCGAGGACCCCAGCGAGGACGAACAGTACCACCTCGAAGTCACAGCCGGCGAGGTAGCAGACAGCGTCCTCCTGCCGGGTGACCCCGACCGCGTCGAAAAGATACGGGGCGAGTGGGACGACAGCGAGGTCGTCGCGAACCACCGCGAGTACCGCACGGCGACCGGAACCATCGACGACACGCCGATCTCTGTCACGTCGACGGGTATCGGCTCGCCGGGCGCGGCAATCGCCGTCGAGGAACTCGCCCGCGTCGGCGCGGACACCTTCATCAGAGTCGGGTCTTGTGGCGCGATACAGGCGGAGACGGACATCGGCGATCTGATTATCACGAGCGGTGCCGTCCGGCAGGAGGGGACGAGCAAGGAGTACATCCGCGAGGACTACCCCGCCGTCGCCGACCACGCTGTCGTCGCGGCACTGGCTGCGGCCGCCGAGGAACTGGGCTACGACTACCACGTCGGGTTGACTGCCTCGACGGATTCGTTCTACGCCGGGCAGAGCCGCGAGGGATTCGGCGGGTTCCGCGCCCGCGGGAGCGAGGGGGACATCGAGGCGCTGAAAGACGCCGGCGTCCTGAACTTCGAGATGGAAGCCAGCGCCATTCTAACGCTGGCGAACATCTACGGGTTGCGCGCCGGTGCGGTCTGTACGGTGTACGCTGACCGAACGACCGGCGAGTTCCGCGTCGAGGGCGAGCGCCGTGCGGCCAGAACCGCGAGCAAGGCAGTCGCGATGCTCGCCGAGATGGACGAACAGGTCGCCGAGTCCGGTGCCGACGCGTGGCATGCCGGACTGGGGCTGTAGGCGCTACTCGGGACCGCCGTCCGAACCGCGTTCGCTGACCATTCTGGGGCCGTCTTCTGCACGAATCTCCTGTACCGTCCCGACGAGGCCCGCCAGAACGACGAGGGCGCTCCCGGCCATGACAGCGTAGAGTGCAACGTGAACGTCGACCGAGAGGTTCTCCGCGAGCGTTCCGTTGATGCCGCCCTGGGATTCGTAGGTGGCGAGTCGGTCCTGGATTGCCTGGACATCGAGGTAGGCGAGGACGGCAATCACTCCGGAACCCAGGCCGCTGAGCAGCGTGAACGTGCTCGTTCGCCATCCCGGCCCGGTATCGGTGCGGTAGGTGGCGAAAACGAGCGCCACGACGACCACTGCGGCGAACGTCAGCGTCAGGACGCCATCACCATCGATACCGCCACGGGTTATCCGCTCGGGTTCGTCGACCAGCGCGGCGAGTCCCTCGTCGATACGGAGTGTGAACCAGACCGGAATCGACCCAGCGGCGGTCACCAGACACCCCAGCAGTGCAATTCGCTCCCACGTCTTCTCGAAGACTTCCGGTGCCATCTCGTTAGCAAGGCTGTCCAGTTCCGTCCGTATCAATCTCGCCAATTCAGTGTGACCCGACTGTCGGTCAGGTGTTCTGCGCGGCGGCGGTGACGATCCCGGCCGTCTGGCCGATACCGACGACGGCGAGACCGACGACTGTCGTGACCGCCGGTTCGACACCGCCGAGATGGCCGACGGCGTACAGTACTGCGCCAGCCAGCGACGTTCCCGCTGCGGCGACGTAGACGTACCGAGCGGGCGTTTCCGTGACCAACCTGCCGGTCCGGACGTACGCGAGCCCCGGCAGGACCATCCAGCCGTAGAGGGAGACGGCCAGCAGTACCGGTTGATTCGGGTCGAGTGCCAGACCGACAGTTCCGGCAAGGGTGACGAGGAAGCCGCCGGCGAGAACGCCCCGCCACGCGCGCAGGACGGGGTCGTCCATCTCCGAGTACGCGGCTAGCAAAAACGCGAGCAGGAGAACGTCCATAACAGCGAGTGCAATCAGGAGCGTCCGGTCGGAGACGAGCGAGGTGGTGTGTGCGCCGATGGTGACCCCCCACGCTGCTGGCACGAGTCCCGCCGGCCCTACGTCTGTTAGCGTTCCCATCGGGAAACGTGTCGGAGAGAAGCGATAAGAGCGTTTGGTCTGGAACAGTTGGGCCAGGAGTGTGTGGTCGCCGTGCGACCCGCACGACTCGGGGGAGGGCAGGTCTGCTGTGCGGTCGGTACCAAGTTAGCATCTGCGAGCGCTCTACCGTCCGCGAGCAGCCTTTTTCACTATGTTTTTTCGGCAAGCGGTGCGCCGCGAGCCGTCGGCTCGCGTGCGACACCCGCCGTTCACGAGAGCGAAGCTCTCGAAGCTCTCGTGCAGCCCATCAGAAATCGAAGATTTCTGAGGACGCCGAAAAAAGTAGTCGTCACATATCCGACCAGGCACTCAGCGCCCGGCCGGTGCTGTCGACGTCCTTTATCCAGCGCGTTGCGATGGCTTTCTTGAGGAACTTCGCGGGGAAGCCGCCGAAGGTATCGAAGAAGGGGACGACGTAGACGTCGTGAGCGACGGCCGATTCGCCGACGGAGACAACGGTCCCTTTGTCTTTGTACTTCCACTTCTGGAGTGGCTGGCCGCGGATGGAGCGAGCGATGTTCTTGCCGGCGACTTCGGCGGCCTGCCAGGCGGCCTGTGCCGTCGGCGGTGCGGGGTCCTCGCCGGGCTGGTCGACGAGCGCGCAGTCACCGAGCGCGAAGACGCGGTCGTCGTTGGTCTGGAAATCCTGTGCGGCGTGCAGGCGGTGGGAGCGTTCGTCTTTCTCGACGTTGCAGTCCTCGGCGGCTTCCTGACCGGTGATACCGCCGGTCCAGACGAGTACGTCGTAGTCCAGTTCGATATCTTCACCGATGTAGACGGTCTCGTCGTCGACCTCGCCGATGAACTCCCCACACATGATGTTCACGTCGCGGGCTTCGAGTCGATCGCGGAGCGCACCCTGCAGGTCGGGGTCGCTGTTGGGGAGCACCTCGTCTAGTCCCTCGACGAGGTGGATGTCGATGGGGAGGTTGCGCTCGTTGCGGAGTTCCGCCACTTCGCCGGCAGTCTGGATGCCGGAGAGGCCCGCACCACCGATGACGACCTGCGCGGGGTCGCTTGGCGTCGCCGTCTGGGCCTGTTCGGTGATATCCTCGTGAATGCCGAGCGCGTCGTCGAGTCCTTTGAGCGTGTGTGAGTATTCGCGGAGGCCGTCGATACCGAAGAAGGCGGTCCGGGAACCGATACCGACCAGCAGGTAATCGTAACTTACGTCGTCGGCGTCAGCGAGCTCGACGGTTCGCTCGTCGGTGTCGATGTCGACGACCGCTGACTCCACGAAGCGCGTCGACGGTGATTTAATATTATCGACAGGTATCGTGATTTTCTCCTGAACGCTCGGGTCTTTGATACAGCGGTGGGATTCGTGGAGAACCAGGTGGTAGTCGTGCTCTGAAACCCAGGTGACGTCTGCTTCCCCGTCAAGTGCCGATTCGAGGCTCCTGATAGCGCCTGCCCCGGCATACCCCGAACCGAGGACAACGACGTGTTCCGTCATATCGCCTCCTCAGTGACCCGCTGATACAAAGGCTACGAAATCGCCATGCCTCACGGCCACTGTTAGCACGCACCTCTAGATGGCAAATACTGTCGAGAAACACCTCTCGATGGAGTTCAGATTCAGTGTTCGGGTTCGTCTACCGGGGCCTGCATGTCGTCGATAGTCAGAATAAGTACATTATCTGTGCCATCTTTCCCTTCCAGTGTCCCGATAATCTGGAGTTTCGAGAGCGGTGTCGGACCGACGGTTATCTTGTCGCCTTCGTGGAAGTCCGCGATAGAGCCACGGAGTTTGATTTCGGCGCGGCAGGCTTCGGGGTGTTGCACGCTGGTGAGGTCTATCTCTTCGACGTTCGCCTCCTCGACGAGGTCACCGTTGTGAAAGAGCGGAACGTCGGCGGCGTGGTCCATATCCTGAATCTGGAGTGCGTCGTATGCCGTCGCTGTCGGCTTGTAGCCACCTTTCGGGCCCGGTACCCCCTCGACCAACTGGAGGGCCTTGAGGCTCTGCATCTGGTTGCGAATCGTCCCCGGGTTTCTGTTGACCCGGTTTGCGATGTCTTCGCCCTTTACTGCTGTCTCGTCTTCGCGGTAGAGGTTGACCAGTTCCTGCAGGATGGTCTTCTGGCTCGGTGTGAGTTCGATTGATGACATAAGGTCAAGTTCGGTAGTCGCTTCCTTAAGTCCGACGGTGGGTATTACCTTCGAACGAACTTCCGAGGGAGTGTTTGTCGCTGTAACGAATGAGAACTACTTTTGTCCCTCCTCCGGGTGGTCCGGGTATGAACGATGCACGCGTACTCGTCACCGGCGGTGCGGGATTTATCGGCTCGAATCTCGCCAATCATCTTGCGACGGACAACGAGGTCATCGCGCTCGACGATTGCTATCTCGGAACGCCCGAGAACCTCGACGACGGCGTCGAGTTCGTGAATGCGAGCGTCACGGAGGATGACCTTCCGACTGACGTCGACGTGGTCTTTCACCTCGCCGCGCTCTCCTCGTATGCGATGCACGAGGACGACCCCACGCGCGGCGCGCGGGTCAACGTCGAAGGCTTCGTCAACACGGTCGATCAGGCCCGCCGCGACGGCTGTGAAACCATCGTCTACGCGTCGACGTCCTCGATTTACGGCTCCCGGACCGACCCCTCGCCCGAAGATATGCCGGTGACGGTCAACACCGGCTACGAAGCCTCGAAGATGGCCCGTGAACGCTACGGCGAGTACTTCCGTAACCACTACGGGCTGGACGTGGCTGGCCTGCGCTTCTTTTCGGTCTATCAGGGCTACGGCGGCGCGGAGGAACACAAAGGCGAGTACGCCAACGTCATCGCCCAGTTTGCCGACGACGTGGCCAACGGTATCGCCCCGAAACTCTACGGCGACGGCGAGCAGACCCGCGATTTCACCCACGTCTCGGATATCGTCCGCGGCATCGAACTGGCCGCCGACCATCGCCTCAACGGCATCTACAACCTCGGTACCGGCGAGGCATACGACTTCAACACCGTCGTCGAGATGATAAACGACGAACTCGGGACCGACGTGGAACCCGAGTACGTCGAAAATCCGATTCCCGACGACGTGTACGTCCACGACACCTGCGCAGACTACTCGAAGATGCACGACGCGACCGGCTGGGAACCCGAAATCGACTTCGAAGAAGGTATCGAACGCGTCTGCGCGCAGTACAAGTAGGACAGTCGGATCTGGAAGGCGGTCTCTTCGCTGGCGTCCCGATTCCTTTTGTATCAGGACGAGAGACCGCTAGACTATGGAGCAGACCGTCCGGATACTGGGGGTGCCGATGGACCTGGGGGCGAATCGACGTGGTGTGGATATGGGTCCTTCTGCCATCCGTTATGCCGGACTGGCCGACCAGCTCGAATCCATCGGGCAGTCCTGTGTCGACGGTGGAGACATCGCCGTCCCGCGTCCGGAGGAGCGCGACCCCGACGACAACGACTTCAAGGCAGGGCGAGCGAAGTATTTCACCGAGACGCAGGCCGTCTGTGAGGACGTGGCGACAGCCGTGTCGGCGACAGTCGACGATGGCGAGTTCCCGCTCGTTCTCGGCGGGGACCACTCAATCGCCATTGGCACCGCGGCAGGGATCGCCGACGACCGCAACACCGGAATCGTCTGGTTCGACGCCCATGGCGATTTCAACACCCCCGAAACCACGCCATCTGGCAACGTTCACGGGATGGCTCTCGCCGCCATCCTCGGCGTCGGTCCCTTCGCCGACCACGCGTGGACGCATACTCCCCGTGTCCGCCCGGAGAATATCGCTCTCATCGGCCTTCGCGACCTGGATGACGGCGAACGGACCCATATCAACGAGAGTTCAGTCTCCGCGTACACGATGACCGACATCGACGAGCGCGGAATCACAGAAGTCGTCGAGGAGGCAGTCGACGTCGCCACGCGCGACGTGGAACAGCTCCACGTCAGCTTCGATATGGACTGTCTGGACCCCAACGAAGCACCGGGTGTCGGGACGCCGATTCGTGGTGGCATTTCCTACCGTGAGGCCCACGCCGCGATGGAACTCCTGTACAGCAACGCCGGACCGCGACTGTGCAGCTTCGAGGTGGTCGAGGTAAATCCGATTCTCGACCAGCACAACCGGACCGCGGAGTTGGCGTGCGAACTCGTCGCCAGCGCGCTCGGCCAGCGAATTCTCTGAGAAGAACCTGGGAGATATTTGTAGGCTGCTTCCGACAGGGTCGGCATGGTCCTCCCGCTCGCGGCTCCCAGATCGGTCCCGTGGCTCGTGGTTGTTCTGTTCGCCGGTGCACTGCTCGTCGGCCTCGCCTTCCTCGGTACTGGTCTCCTTTCGCTCTGGCGCTGGCGGGTTCTCAGCCGGGGCGACGCCAATCAGTTCCGCGCCGGCCTTGACGGGCTGCTCGAAGTGACTGGTCCCGCTGCACCAACTGACGAGTCCACGCCATTCACTGCTGCTGTCAGTCGGACTGCGTGCCTGGTCTGTGAAATCCAGGCCCAGAAGTACGAAACCAGCCAACACGGCGGCAGCTGGAACACCATCGAATCCCGGACCACAGTCCGGCCCTTCGTCGTCGACTCACCTGTCGGTGATATCCGCGTCGAACCCGACGGAGCGAATCTGGTTCTCGACGAGGAAGTCGTCGCCAGCGTCGGCCGCGGCGAGGAAGCCACCGGTCACACGGCGGCGTTCTTCGATGCCGTCGGCGTCGAGCACCGTGCGGGGAGCCTCGACGTTGGCGTCACCGATATTGGCTACGGGAGCAAGTATCGCGTCCGCGAGGCTCGCGTCGACGTTGGCGAAGACGTGTACGTCGCCGGTCACGCGACGACTGACGACGAGACGGTGGGTGGCTACGGTGGCCCCGATGCTGTCGTCCGCGAACAGGCCGACCGGTCGGTGAACCAGCGACTCTTTGGCTTTCCGTTCGTCCTCGGTGACGGCGGTGAAGCGACGATCAGGCGTCACTTCCTCCGGCGTGGTGTTGGTCTCACGCTGGCAGGTCTCCTCTTTGTCGGTGTTCCCGCTGGTATCGGCTTCCTCCTGGTCTGAGGGCCGCACTAGTGTTATACCGCTGCTTTTCGTACCGTGGTAGCATGACACGGGAGCCGCTGGAATACGGCCAACTGGCGGAGGGAAAGTGTAACTACTGGGCGTGGGACCCGACGGTACGGTACGAAGCCCGCCGAGTCTACCCCGACGGCGAGTTCGAGTGGGCCGAGCGCGTCCTCGACGAGTACGGCGCCGCCGTTGGGGAGACAATCGCGGACAACTCGGATATCGTCGACCGGAACGAACCCGAACTCCACACCTACGACGGGGACGGCGAGGTCCAGAACCACGTCGAGTATCACCCGCTGCAGTTCGAGAACGAGCGCATCACCTACGACGACTTTCGACTGACGCACGACGCCTTTCACGCGCCGCCGAACCGCAACAACCCGGTGGGGCTGCTCCACCCGCTGACGATGCAGACGTTGCTGTGCTACACTGACGTTGGCTTCGCCTGCCCGGCGTCGATGACCGTCGGCGCGGCGATCGTCCTCGACAAGTTCGACGACGGGAGCCTCGACGACTATTTCCAGGGGTTGACCGCCGCCGACTCCGAGGACCATATCGAGGGAGCGATGTTTCTCACAGAAAAACAGGGTGGCTCCGATGTCGGCGCAAACGAGACGCTCGCGGTTCCACAGGCCGACGGCGAGGGTGCAGCGACGCTTCGGGCGGACGGCGACGTCGTCGACGCCTACGAACTCACCGGCGAGAAGTGGTTCTGCTCGAACATCGACGCCCAGGGCGCGCTCGTGCTCGCTCGCACGCCCGATGCGCCCGACGGAACAGACGGTCTCTCGCTCTTTCTCGTCCCGCGTGAGTTGCCTGACGGGACGCTCAACGCTGCGACCTTTCGCCGTCTCAAGGACAAACTCGGCACGCTCTCGGTGCCGACCGGCGAAATCGAATTCGAGGGCGCGACGGGCTATCTCGTCGGCGAGGAGGGCAACGGCTTCCGCCAGATGACGGAGATGCTCAACTACGAGCGCCTCACCAACGCGACCGGTGCCGTCGGTGTGATGGGCCGGGCGCTGCTGGAGGCGAAGGTCCACGCCGCCAATCGGGCGGTCTTCGGCGAGACGATTCAGGAGTATCCGCTGCTTCGTCGCGACCTCGTCGAGATGACTGTTGACTACGAGGCTGCCGCGGCGTTTGCCTTCGAATCTGCGAAGTGGTACGACCGGCGAGAGCGCGCGGAGCGTGGCTCTGCGATTAATTCGAGCGGCGGTGAGCCGCGAGAACGCCAGTACCCTGACGACGAAGGGCTGGACGCCTACAAACTGATGCGACTGCTGGTCCCGATTGCGAAGTACAGGACCGGCGAGATGGTCGTCGACACCTGCTCGTACGCGATGGAGGTGCTCGGCGGCAACGGCTACGTCCGCGACCGCATCACCCACCGCCTTCTCCGGGACGCTCAGGTCCTCCCAATCTGGGAGGGAACCTCGAACATCCTCTCGCTCGACGTGCTCCGCGCGCTCGATCGGGAGGATGCCCACGAGGCGCTGTTCCCGCTGGTAACGAATCACCTCGACGCGGCCGAGCATTCCGCCCTCGAAGCACTCGCCGATACCGTCGAAGCGGCCTTCCACGACCTCCAGACCGCACTCGCGACGCTCGCCGGCGAGGACACAGACTACGCGCAGTACCACGCAAAGCGCCTCGCGGACCTGATTTTCGACGTGGTCTCTGGAGCTATCCTCGTCGCTGAGGCTCAGCACCAACTCGACGAGGCCGATAACGCCCGGAAAGCGCTGGTCGCCGAGTGGTTCGTTCGCGACCGGTTCGAATCCGAGGACGCCGACGGTATCACCAGCGGTGAGACGCCCGGCGACGACCACTTCGACGCTATCGCTCGCTACGGGTCGGTTCCGCCCGAGAGACTGGTTCGAAAATAGCCGGTACTCACTAGTGGGTGCCCTCGGTAAATGCAGATAATGGGTTCTTCTCGTGATTCATCAGGAGAGACTCTGACTGGGGATGACGTACCTCCCCAGACGGACGCGCCGCTTGCGGGTGTCACCGACGAGACAACCGTCACCGAGGAAGGGACCGAACTGGAGCGGTCTATCGGGCTGTCGGGGGCACTCGCAATCGGGATCGGGACGATGATTGGGGCGGGCATTTTCGTGTTCCCTGGACTGGCGGCGGGGCGTGCTGGCCCGGCCGCTGCTGGGTCGTTCGCTATCGGTGCAGTCATTGCACTGCTGGTTGCACTGCCGGCCTCCGAACTGGCGACGGCGATGCCCAAATCCGGCGGCGGCTACTATTTCATCTCGCGAACACTCGGTGCGCTTCCCGGTGCTGTCGTCGGTATCAGCATCTGGCTAGGTCTGGTCTTTGCCACTGCGTTCTACCTCGTCGGCTTCGGCAATTACGCTGTGGCCGTACTCGCCGAGGCCGGCGTCCCGGTCGGTGGTATTCCGGTCGTGACGCCACTGGCGTTGCTCTTCGGTGTCTTGCTCACCGCACTGAACCTCTTCGGTACCGAGAACGCCGCGCGCCTCCAGAACTATGTCGTCGGTATCCTGCTGACGATACTGGTGTTGTTTCTGGGCTATGGCGGCCTCGATTCGCTCGGTATTTTTGGGACCGCCTCCGCTCCGGAGCGATTCATGCCATTCGGCCCGATTCCGGTATTTACAACCGCTGCCCTCGTCTTCACCTCCTATCTCGGCTTCGCGCAGGTGGCCACCGTCGCCGGCGACCTGAAAAATCCTGGCAGGAATCTCCCGCTGGCGATGGTCGGTTCCGTCATCGTCGTCGGTATCCTCTACGTTGCGACGATTTTCGTCGCCACCAGCGCCTTCGAAAGTGCGACACTCGCTGGCTTCGGTGAGACCGCTATCGTCGAGGTGGCGCGCGCGTTCGGCGGGCTGGGCGGCGCAATCGCAATCCTTCTCGCGGGATTACTGGCGACCATCTCGAGCGCGAACGCTTCGATTCTCTCTACCTCGCGGGCCGTTTTCGCTATCAGTAAGGACGCACTCGTCCCACAGTACGCGAGTCGGGTGAACCTGGCCTACGGGACGCCACACGTCGCTCTGGTGATGGCTGGCGGCCCCGTTCTCGTTCTCGTCGCGCTCGGGGAGGTCGAGGTGCTGGCGGAGGTGGCCTCGTTCCTGCATCTCGTGATGTACGGGTTGATGTGTGTCGCACTGCTTGCCGTTCGCCGTGACGAACCCGAGTGGTACGACCCGGAGTTCAGGGTGCCCGCATACCCGTTCGTCGCCGGCCTCGGCGCAGTCGCCAGTTTCGGGCTACTGGCGTTCATGCAACTGGCCTCACAGATCATCGGCGTCGTTATCATGTTCGGGGCGGCCGGGTGGTACAAGTACTACGCGAGTGATGTCTCACTCAAAGGGGTGTTCTAAGTGCCCGGAGACACCGACCGACCGCAGACGACTATCCGCGAACCGCCCGTTGTACTCGTTCCTGTGGCGGTTCTTGAGGGGCAGACGATTCCGGAGACGGTCGTCGACTTTCTCGCACCTGCTCGGGTTGTCATTCTCGGATACCACGTCCTGCCCGAGCAGACGCCGACCGAACAGGCGGGTAGACAGTTCGAGGACCGTGCCCAGCAGGCCGTCGAAACAATCGCCGAGACGTTCCGTGCCGCCGGTGGCGACCCCGACACCCGAATCGCGTTCACTCACGACCGCGACCAGACCGTCGAGCGCGTCGCGGACGATATCGACGCGACGGCGATTCTCCTCCCGAACCCGACCAGTGAAATACACGACGTGCTCGTTCCGCTTCGGGGCGCTGTCGACCGCGACCGCCTCGCGGACCTCGTTGCGACGCTGTTGATCGACGGCGACCGGTCGGTCACTCTCTGGGGTATCGACCTCGGCGACTCCGACTTCGATGCCGACACTGCAATCGAAGAGGCGAGAGAGCGACTCGGTCGGCGAGGCGTTCCCGCCGAGCAGGTCGACTTCGAGCGCTCTAGCGAGGAGGCGCCGCTCCGAGCCATCGTCGAGCGCTCGGCGGAGTTCGACGCCATCGTGATGGGTGCCGGTGAGGGGTCGTTGCTCTCGGTGCTGCTGGGAGAAGACGAAGAACGTGTCGCAGACGCAGCCGTCGCGCCGGTACTGGTCGTCCGACACCAGTCCCAGGACGCGACCGACGACTCGTCCTAGTCGCTGCCGGTGTCCGACTCGACTGCGGGAATCACCGTCACGCTCGCTACACCGTCGCCGGTCTCGACTTCCATCACTTTCACGCCTTTTGTGTTCCGGCCCACCGTCGAGATGTCTGCGACCGGACAGCGCATAATCTGGCCGGTTTCGCTCATCACGACGATATGGTCGGAGTCTTCGACGGCCTTGACCGTCGTGACGGATCCGTTTCGCTCGTCGGTTTTGATGTCGATGAGCCCCTTTCCGTACCGGGACTGAGTTCGGTACTCCGACAGTGGCGTCCGCTTGCCGTAGCCGTTGGTCGTCACCGTCAGCAGGTCCCGCTCGTCGCCGTGTTCGGTGGCGACGAGCCCCGCGACGTGGTCACCGTCCTGGAGTTTGATACCGCCGACGCCGCGCGCGTTCCGGCCCATCTCGCGGACCTCGTCCTCGTCGAAGCGGATAGTCATCCCCTGTTCGGTGGCGATGACGAGGTCTTTCGTCCCGTCTGTCACCTCCACGTCGACGAGTTCGTCGCCGTCTTCGAGGCTGGCTGCGATGATACCCGTCGAGAGGATGTTCTCGAAGTCCGTCACGCACGTCCGCTTGACGTATCCCTGCCGGGTCGCCATCGTGATACACTCGTCCGGTTCGAACTCGTCGGTGTTCACCACTGCGGTAATCTCCTCGCCGTCGTCGAAATCGATGAGATTCACGGCAGATTTGCCGCGTGCTGTCCGACTCATCTCCGGAATCTCGTAGGTCTTCAGCCGGTAGACCTGCCCCTGGTTGGTGAAACAGAGCAGGTAGTCGTGGCTGTTCGCGCGGAACACCTTCGAGACGCGGTCGCCCTCTTTTGGGTCCGAGCCGATGATGCCTTTCCCGCCGCGGTTCTGCGGGTCGAAGGCGCTTGTCGGCATCCGCTTGATGTAGTCGTCTTCGGTGATGACAACCAGACAGTCCTCTTCGGGAATGAGATCCTCGTGGGTGACTTCGCCTTCGGCCTCCATGATTGCCGTCCGGCGGTCGTCGTCGTACTCCTCCTTGATGTCGCGGAGTTCGTCCTTGATGACGCCGAGCAGTTTCTCTTCGTCTGCGAGGACGGCTTCGAGATACTCGATGGTCTCCTGAACCTCCTCGTACTCGGCTTCGATTTCGTCGGCCTCCATCGACGTGAGCGACCCGACCTGCATCCGGAGGATGTGGGCGGCCTGTTCCTCGGAGAACGAAAACGTCGACTGCACGTCGGGGTAGTCGAGGTCTCCCTCCAGCTCGGAGATTTCCTGCTCGCCCTGCAGAACCGCCTTGGCCTCGTCCCGGTCGCGCGATTCGGTGACGAGGTTGACGATGGCTTCGGCCTTATCAACGGCTTCGAGGCGTCCCTCCAGAATGTGTGCGCGGTCCGTCGCCTCGTCGAGGTCGTGTTCCGAGCGCCGCCGGATGACCTCTTTTCGGTGGTCGATGTAGTGGCCCAGCGTCTCCTTGAGCGAGAGCACCTGCGGCTGGCCGTCGACCAGTGCGAGGTTGATGACGCCGAAGGTCGATTCGAGGTGGTGTTCGAGCAGTTGGTTCTCGACCACGTCGACGTTTGCCCCGCGTTTCAGGTCCACGACGATGTGGACGCCGTTGCGGTCGGACTCGTCCCGGAGGTCTGCGATACCTTCTATTTTGCCCTCGTTGACGTCGTCGGCGATGCGCTCGACGACGCGGGCTTTGTTCTCCTGGAAGGGCAGTTCTGTGATGACGATGCGGTCGGCCCCGCCCTCGTTGCGCTGTATCTCGTAGTCCGCACGGACTCGCAGTCGGCCTCGACCGGTCGAGTACGCCGAGTAGATCGCGTCCTTACCGACGATGTTCGCGCCCGTCGGGAAGTCCGGTCCCTTGACGTACTCCATCAGGTCCTCGACCGTGCAGTCGGGGTTGTCGATGAGGTGGACCGTCGCATCGACGATTTCACCGAGATTGTGCGGGGGGATGTTCGTCGACATGCCCACTGCGATTCCCGACGAGCCGTTCAGGAGGAGATTCGGGAGTTTCGACGGCAGCACCTCCGGCTCTTCGAGACGGTCGTCGTAGTTGGGCTGGAAATCGACGGTGTCTTTCTCGATGTCCGCGAGCAGTTCCTCGGCGATAGGAGACATCCGGGCCTCCGTGTAGCGCATCGCCGCCGCCGGGTCGCCGTCCATCGACCCGAAGTTCCCCTGGCCGTCGACCAGCGGGTAGCGCATCGAGAAGTCCTGTGCCATCCGGACGAGCGCGTCGTAGATGGCCGAGTCACCGTGTGGGTGGTAGTCACCCATCGTCTCGCCGATAATCGAGGACGACTTCCGGTGGCTGGTGCTGGCGGTGACGCCCAGTTCAGACATCGCGTACAGGATGCGCCGGTGGACGGGTTTCAACCCGTCGCGAACGTCCGGGAGCGCACGTCCCGCGATGACACTCATCGCGTAGTCGATGTAGGACTGCTCCATCTCGTCTTCGATGCGAACGTGCTCGACGTTCGCGGCCGGTGCCTCCACGTCGTCTGTGTCGGGAATGTCCGAACTCATATGTCGACCCACTCCGCTTCGGGCGCGTGATCTTTGATGAACTCCTTCCGCGGCTCGACGGCGTCACCCATCAGCACCGAGAACATCTTGTCCGCCGCCGCAGCGTCCTCGATGGTAATCTGCTTGAGGTAGCGAGTCTCCGGATTCATCGTCGTGTCCCAGAGCTGCTGGGGGTTCATCTCGCCCAGGCCCTTGAACCGCTGGACCTGGTCGGGGTTGCCGTTGCACTTCTCCTCGACGATCCGGTCGCGTTCGGCTTCGGTCATCGCGTCGTACGTCTCGCCCCTGTACCGGATGCGGTAGAGTGGCGGCTGGGCCGCGTAGACGTAGCCCGCGTCAAGCAGCGGCTTCATGTGGCGGTAGAACAGCGTCAGCAGGAGCGTCCGGATGTGTGCGCCGTCCACGTCGGCGTCGCACATGAAGATAATCTTCTCGTAGCGCACGTCGTCGATATCGAACTCGTCGCCAATTCCTGTCCCGAGCGCCGTGATGAGGTTACGAATCTCGTCGTTCTCCAGGATTCGGTCGAGGCGGTGTTTCTCGACGTTCAGAATTTTCCCCTTGATGGGGAGAATCGCCTGGAAATCGGGGTTTCGGCCCTGTTTGGCGCTGCCGCCGGCGCTGTCGCCCTCCACCACAAAGAGTTCCGCGTCGCTGGGGTCTTTGGTCTGGCAGTCGGCCAGTTTTCCCGGCAGCGCGGTCGAATCGAGCGCGGACTTCCGGCGGGTCAGTTCCTCTGCCTTCTTGGCGGCCTTGCGGGCCTTCGCGGCCTCGACGGCCTTCGAAACGATGGCCTCGGCGGTGTCGGGGTGTTCCTCGAAGTACGTTCCCAGTTCCTCGTGGACGGCCGACTCGACGATACCCCGGACCTCCGAGTTGCCGAGTTTCGTCTTGGTCTGGCCTTCGAACTGCGGGTCTGGATGTTTGACCGAGAGAACGGCCGTGAGTCCCTCGCGGATGTCGTTGCCCTTGAGCGTATCGTCCAGATCGCGGAGCAGCCCGTTCTCCTTGGCGTAGTCGTTGATAATTCGTGTCAGTGCGGTCTTGAACCCCGTCAGATGTGTCCCACCCTCGCGGGTGTTGATGTTGTTCGCGAAGGCATGTATCGAGCCCTGGAGTTCGTCGGTGGCCTGCATCGCCACCTCGACCTGGACGACACCCTCGCTGATCTCTTCTTCGTCGTCGAAGTAGATGACGTCCTCGTGGAGGTGCGTTTTCGTCTCGTTGAGAAACTCGACAAACTCTCGGATACCACCGCTGTACTGGAACTGCTCTTCGTTGCTGTCGCGCTCGTCAGTGAGCGTAATCTTGACGCCGGAGTTGAGGAAGGCAAGTTCCCGAAGGCGAGAGACCAGCGTCGAGAAGACGTAGTCGGTCGTCTCGAAGATTTCGTCGTCGGGCCAGAACCGAATCTCGGTCCCCGTCTCCTCGTCTGGCTCCATATCACGGACCCGTTCGAGTTCGTACTCGGGCTCGCCGTGGTCGAAGCGCTGTTTCCAGACCGCGCCGTCGCGTTTGATTTCGACTTCGAGCCACTTCGAGAGCGCGTTGACGACGCTCACACCGACGCCGTGGAGGCCGCCCGACACCTGATAGGACTTGCTGTCGAACTTCCCACCGGCGTGGAGAATCGTCATAATGACCTCGACGGCGGGCTTGCCGTGTTCCTCGTGCATGTCCACGGGAATCCCACGGCCGTCGTCGCTGACGGAGATGGAGTTGTCCTCGTGGATAGTTACCTCGATAGTGTCACAGTGGCCGGCGAGTGCCTCGTCGATGGAGTTGTCGACCACCTCGTAGACGAGATGATGCAGTCCCCGTGAGTCGGTCGAGCCGATGTACATCGCGGGCCGCTTCCGAACGGCTTGCAGCCCTTCGAGTACCTGTATCTGGCCTGCGCCGTACTCAGTATCCTCAGACATGAAAACCTTAGACACTGATAGTAGACCCCGTCCCTTAAAGCTCACGCACGCGCGAGCGCGTGAGAACGCCACGCACTGGCACCCGTCCACTTTCACTCCGCTGGCGCACAACATTTAAGCTCCGGTGTGGAACGTATAGCCACATGACCTCCTATCAGTCGCACCTCGGCGACGGTGAGGGGATAGCCGAGGAGCTGGCCGAGAGCCAGCAGTCTATCTCCATCGCCGAGTTCTTCGAGAAGAACAAGCACATGCTCGGGTTCGACTCGGAAGCCCGGGCGCTGGTGACTGCCGTCAAGGAAGCCGTCGACAACGCGCTCGACGCCACCGAAGAAGCCGGTATTCTCCCCGACATCTACGTCGAAATCGAGGAAGCGGGCGACTACTACCGACTGGTCGTCGAGGACAACGGCCCCGGGATCACGAAAGCACAGATTCCCAAAATCTTCGGGAAACTGCTGTACGGGAGCCGATTCCACAAACGCGAGCAAAACCGCGGTCAACAGGGAATCGGGATTTCTGCGGCGGTTCTCTACTCGCAACTCACCTCCGGCAAACCCGCGAAAATCACCTCGCGGACGCAGGGAAGTGCCGAGGCCGAGTACTTCGAACTCATCATCGATACCGACACCAACGAACCGGAGATTAGCGAGGAGGCAACTACGTCCTGGGAGCGTCCTCACGGGACGCGCATCGAACTCGAGATGGAAGGGAACATGCGTGCCCGCCAGCAACTCCACGACTACATCAAGCACACGGCGGTCGTCAACCCCCACGCCCGCATCGAGATGGTCGAACCCGACGAGCACTTCAAATACGAGCGGGCGACCGACCAGTTGCCCGACGAGACCGAAGAGATTCGTCCCCACCCCCACGGCGTCGAACTCGGGACGCTCATCAAGATGCTCGACGCGACCGATTCGTACTCTGTCTCTGGGTTTCTTCAGGGGGAGTTCACCCGCGTCGGGCAGAAGACGTCCGATTCGGTCATCGACAACTTCCGTGATCGTCACTTCGGCCGGGAGATGCGGTGGCGACCACCGCAGAGCCATGAAGATGCCGACGTAGCGTCTGCAGTCGAAGACGCCGTCGCCAACAAGGGAGCCGATGCGACTGCCGAGTTCGCCAGCGAGGTCGCCGACCGAATCCAGAACACCGAGCGCATCGCCCACAGCAAGGTCGCCGAGAACGTCGACGACGTTGCCGACGATATCGAAGACGAGTACGGCACCACCTTCGGCGAGACGGTCCGCGAGAACGCCGTCGAGGCAGCCTGGGAACAGGTGACCGCAGAACTCACCTCGGACATCTATACGCTCGTCGACGAAGCGACGACCAAGCGAAAGGACGACGCCCATGTCCAGGGGCTCGCCGAGCGTATCGCCACGAAGTTCGAGAACCGAACGGACGATTCGCGCCACCGCGTCACGCACAAAGACCTCACTGCCTACGTGGGCAAAGCGGCCGACGACACCGAGGAGTTCGACGACGCTACGTTCGGTGAGAAAGCCCGCGAGAACGTCGTCGAGGCGCTCTGGACGCGCATGGAGACTGTCCCAGACGACGTGCCACACGTCCACGACATCGCCAGCGAGCGCGACACCGCCTCGGAGCTGCTCGAAGCGATGCGCGAGACGGACATCATCTCGCCGCCGACGGACTGTCTCTCTCCGATCTCTGCGGACCTCGTGGAGGCCGGCCTCACCAAGGAGTACGACGCGGACTTCTACGCCGCGGCGACCAGAGACGCCTCCGTCCACGGCGGTGACCCCTTCATCGTCGAGGCGGGCATCGCCTACGGCGGCGATGTCGAGGACGGCGGCAAAGCCGAGGTGATGCGGTTTGCCAACCGCGTTCCGCTGGTCTACCAGCGCGGGGCGTGTGCGACGACGGACGTGGTCAAGGGAATCAACTGGCGCAACTACGGCCTCGACCAGCCGGGCGGGAGCGGCATCCCCAATGGCCCGGCGGTCATCATGGTCCACATCGCGTCGACGAACGTTCCCTTCACGAGCGAATCGAAAGACGCCGTCGCCAACATCCCGGAAATCGAGGACGAAATCGAGCTGGCGATTCGGGAGGCCGCTCGTGACCTCAAATCGTTCCTCAACAAGCGCCGCTCGATGCAACAGCGCCGGGAGAAGGAGAACAAACTCGCGACGATCCTCCCGGAGATGGCCGAGAAGATCTCACGGGTGACCGGCAACGAACCGCTCGATATCGACGACACGATGGCTCGAATCATGAACAACGTCCTCGTCGAGCGTCAGCGCGAGAACGGGAGCGTCGAAGTCGTCGTCGAGAACAACGCCGACACCAACGCCGACATCGAGATCACGGATATCGTGACGGCCGAACCCGACGCCGTCGAGGAGGGAACCGTCGTCGAGATGGACGGCGAGTGGTTCGTCAAGTGGTCCCCGACGGTCGGCGGCGGGGAGACGGCCACGCTCTCGTATAGCTTGCCAGGTGACGCGGAGTGCAGCATTTCCGTCGACGGAATCGAAGACGAGAAACTAACGGTGACAGACCAATGAGCGTAGAGACAGACTCAGAGGCGCGCGAGCAACTCATCGACCTCGCGGCACAGTTTTACGACCAGTTCGCCGAGGGGACCGTTCCCTCGATGGAGGTTCCAACCCGGACCAAATCGAACATCGAGTACGACGAGGACAAGAACGTCTGGGTGTACGGCGACCGCACCTCGACGCGCTCGGCCAAGAGTGTCCGCGGGGCAGAGAAACTCCTGAAAGCGATTTACACCATCGACTTCCTCGCCCAGCAACTCGACGAGGACCGCTCGTCGACCCTGCGTGAACTCTACTATCTCAGCGAGTCCTGGGACCTCGACGAGGCACAGTTCTCGAGTCAGGACGAGTCCAACGACCTCGTCGAGGACTTAGAAATCGTCTCCGGGGCGACCCGCGAGGACTTCCACATGCGCCCGGAGGAGTCGGGGGCGACCATCATGGGACCGCTTCGCCTGCGCGAGCAGACGCGTCGTGGCGAACGCGAGATTCACTGCCAGAAGGACGTCGGCGAGGGCGGCTATCAGATTCCGAACAACCCCGATACCATCGACTTCCTGGACAACGACGCCGACTTCGTCCTGGCCGTCGAGACCGGTGGTATGCGCGACCGCCTCGTCGAGAACGGGTTCGACGAGGAGTACAACGCGCTGGTCGTCCACCTGAAGGGCCAGCCAGCGCGGGCGACCCGGCGCATCACCAAGCGCTTGCACGACGAACTCGACCTGCCGGTCACCGTCTTCACTGACGGTGACCCGTGGTCCTATCGGATCTACGGCTCGGTCGCCTACGGCTCTATCAAGAGCGCACACCTCTCTGAGTACCTGGCGACGCCCGAAGCGGATTTCATCGGTATCCGCCCGGAGGACATCGTGGAGTACGACCTGCCGACGGACCCGCTCTCGGACTCCGACGTCAACGCCCTGGAGTCGGAACTGGAGGATCCCCGATATCAGACGGAGTTCTGGACGGAGCAAATCGAACTCCAACTCGACCTCGGGAAGAAATCGGAACAGCAGTCACTCGCCTCTCGCGGGCTGGACTTCGTGACTGACACCTACCTGCCCGAACGACTCGACGAGATGGGCGTCCTGTAACGAGAGCTGTTCCTTTTGAGGGCCACAGCGGAATCGCCATCACTTATTGAGTGGGATCCGTAGGCCGCGCCATGGCAGACTCCGAGGGGCGTCTGGCGGGAGACGAGGCCCGGTCGCGTCTGTACGACGTGATGCGGGCCGAGGGGTCGACCGAGGAACGCATCCGGCGGGCGCTGACGGTCGGCACCGAGTATTTCGGAGTCGAATACGGCTACGTTGCCGAGGTCGATCCGGAATCCGACAGCTGGGAGGTGCTCATCAGCATCGACCCGGACAGTTCGACTGTGCCGGAGGGGCTCCAGGTCGACTACTCGACGACGTACTGCCGGCGGACCATCCAGGAGGAGACGGTTGTTGCACTCCACGACGGCCCCGACGAGGCGTACGCGGCTGACCCGAACTTCGAGAGCCACGGCGTTCACTGCTATCACGGCGCACCGGTGATGGTCGAGGGAGAGGCCTTCGGGACGGTCTGTTTCGTCTCACACGACGCGCGCGGTGAGCCGTTTTCGGACTCTGAAAAGGCGTTCACCGACCTCATCGCACAGATGGTCGGGTCCGAGATAGAGCGCGAGCGAAAGCAGGCCGCCCTGGACGAGCGCGAACGCGAACTCGAGGAGCGCCAGGAGCTGTATCGCGCAGTCATCGACGCCAGTTTCGACCTGCTCTTTCGCGTCGACGCCGACGGGACGTACACGTACCACTCTCCGACTATCGAGCCGATGCTGGGGTACACTCCCGACGAGATCGTCGGGCGACCGTACCGGACACTGCTTCCGGATGACGCGACTGCCGAGGTCGCCGACAGACTGTTCCAGCGCGTCCTCGACGGCGAAACAGTCGAGGAACGGTATCTCCCGCTGGAAACGGCAGCCGGCGATATCGTCTACGTCGACGTCCGCGTGACGCCGATCTACGCGGCAGACGTTCCAGAAGCGGAGCGGACGCCCGCCGACATCGTCGCAGTTCAGGGGATGGCCCACGACGCGACCGAACGGAAGCAACGCGAGCGGCTGGCCCGCGTCCTCAACCGCGTGTTGCGTCACAACCTCCGCAACGACATGACGATTATCACCGGCTACGCCGACATGCTGGCCGACAGAGTCGACGAGTCCGATACCGACCTCGTCAGGCGTATCCAGAACACGGCTGACCGACTCCTCGGGATGAGTGAGACCGCTCGGGAACTCGGAGACAACTTCGCCGACCCGCCCACGCTCGAACCCCTCGACGTCGTTCCGGTCGTTCGTGGAATGGTCGAGCAGGTCGCCTCCCGCGACCCTGCCGCCGAAATCACGGTCGATGCGCCCGACACCGCCGTTGCAAGCGCCGCACCGCGACTGGAAACTGTCGTCTGGGAACTGCTGGACAACGCGGTGAAACACGCCGGCGAGTCCCCGACTGTCTCTGCCACTGTCACTGTCGCGACCGATACTGTCGAGATCCGAATTGCAGACGATGGCCCCGGCATTCCCGCTCAGGAAGCGACAGTGCTCGAAACGGGCGAGGAGACGCCACTGGTCCACGGGAGTGGACTGGGACTGTGGCTCGTCTACTGGATTGTCTCCAGCCTCGATGGCGAGGTTCGTGTTCCGGAACAGACGGATGGGACCGCCGTTCGGATACGTCTTCAACGCGCCGACAGATAGGTCGGTGCCGCAGTCATCACATATTCGAACATTGTCACAAATCCTTTATTTCCCCGCTCGTCAGCTAGTGCCATTGCATGCCTGAACCGGAACCTGGTGGTGGTGGGGCTGACGGCGAGGCCGACTGGAGCGACCGAATCGACACCGCCGACCACCTCGACGAGAACGACCCACAGAACCTGGGGCGTGACGCAGTCGAGGGTATCGTCGAATCTGTTCCGACTATCGAGGACGCGCCGGCCGACCCAGCGGAGACCGTTCTCGCGGACGTTCGGGAGTACTTTTCGGACTTCGAGAGCGAGTTTGCGCCTGCCCCAGCCGACGAGTTCATCGAGCGTTCGTTTTTCGACTTCGGATACCGCGAGGACCTCGAGGAAGTCGATCGGTACTGGGTGAACGAACCCTTCGCGTACATCGCCATCTGTCACAACCCACGGACGAACGACTACGAGTACCGCGTCGTCGAACCGACGCTGACCGAGTTCGAGCGCTACGTCCGCGAGGACATCATGGTGGACCTGCGGGACGTGCTGATGCACGTCGACCCTGGGGCGGTCGACCGAGAACAGCGTCTCGAGGAGGAACTCACCACACTGTCGAGCCGGTATCTGCGGGATACAGAGCCGGGGTCGTTACACAAGATACGCTACTACATCTTCCGCGATTTGCTGGGATACGACCGCATCGACCCGCTGGTTCGCGACGCCAGACTGGAGGATATCTCCTGTGACGGCACTGACGTTCCAGTCTACGTCTACCACCGGGAATACCGGGACATGGAAACGAACATCTCCTTCGGCGCGGACCGGCTCAACTCGCTGGTGGTTCGCCTCGCTCAGCGCAGTGACAAACACGTCTCCGTCGCGGACCCGCTCGTCGACGCCAGTCTGCCAAACGGTTCGCGCATCCAGATGACGCTCGGAACCGAAGTCAGTACCCGCGGGTCGAACTTCACCATCCGACAGTTCTCGGACGTTCCCCTGACCCCGGTCGATCTCATCGAGTTCGGAACCTTCTCAGTGGAGACGATGACGTACTTCTGGCTGGCAATCGAGAACAACCTCTCGTTGCTGTTTGCGGGCGGGACCGCGTCGGGCAAGACCACCTCGATGAACGCGATTTCGATGTTCATCCCGCGCAAGAACAAGGTCATCTCTATCGAGGACACTCGCGAGATTACGCTCCCGCACGACAACTGGATTCAGAGCGTCACGCGAGAGGCCCGTACGTCTGGAACCGGCGAGGTAGACATGTACCAGCTTCTCCAGGCGGCCCTGCGCCAGCGACCCGAGTACCTGCTCGTCGGGGAGATTCGAACCGAAGCGGAGGTCGCACTCGCGTTCTTTCAGGCGATGGCAACCGGCCACGCCGCCTACACGACGATGCACGCGGACTCGACGGCGACGGTCCTCTCGCGCCTGCAGAATCCGCCGCTGTCGGTCCCCGAACAGATGGTCAGAGAACTGGACATCGTCGCGGTGCAACGGCAGATTTTCGTCGGTGACCAGCGCGTGCGCCGCAACGTCAGCATCTCCGAACTCGGCCGCGGTGACGACGGCAGCCCGAGCACACAGCACATCTACGAGTGGCGTCCCGCGACGGATTCGATGGCGTCGGTCGCGCCATCGGGGAAACTCCGCGAAATCATGTATGCGAACGGCTGGGACGAGGAGCAACTCGAAGCCGAACTGCGTCGTCGTGAACGCTTGCTCCGATATCTCGTTCGTGAGGGTATCTCTGACTACGAATCGTTCCAGACGATAGTCTGGCAGTACGCCAGCAACAGAGAGGAAGTGATGGCACTGGTCGACTCCGGGCAACTCGAACAGCTCCTGTGACCATGACCGACACGACAGCCACCACGGAACGAACGTGGCTCATCAGACAGACTGCGTGGCTCTACGAGCCGCTCCGGCGCTTTTTCGACGGACGGGGCGACCGCCACGAGGGACTCCGGAGTGACCTCAACGCCGCTCGTGTGCCGGTAACCGTCGCTGGCTATCTCGCGCGCTCGGTCGTCCTCGCGTTGCTCGTGGCCAGTATCGGCGCCGTCGTTGGCCTGCTAGCTGCGATCCTGTTTGCGGAGTTGGGCCACATCGCAGCGCTGACCGGCATCGGGAGTCTCGGTGCAGTTGGGCGATTTGTCAGCACCTATCGCTTCCCCATCGTCGCATTCGTCCTCGCTGTCGGCGCTGGACTCTCGTCTGGTGCCGGAACCTGGTATTTCAGATACTACTTCCCACGATACCTGGCCAGCGTGCGGGCGAAGAAGCTCAACCTCATGCTCCCGTCGGCTATCAGCTACATGTACGCCCTCTCCCGGGGCGGGTTAGACATCGTCGAGGTGTTTCGCCGACTGGCCGCTGCCGAGGAAACGTACGGCGAACTGTCTCGTGAGGCCGGACTCGTTCTCAATCACGTCGACTATCTCGGGCGGGATTTCATGCAGGCGCTCCGGGAAGCGAGCGAAGTGACGCCCTGTGACTACACCGCCGAGTTCTTTACCGATCTGCTGGGCGTCATCGAGTCTGGTGGTGATACCGAGGCGTTTCTCGCCGACCAGCGCAACGAGGCGCTACAGGACGCTCGCGTCGTCCAGGACTCCTACATCGAGAATATCGCGCTGTTCGCCGAGGTGTACGTGACGGTGCTCATCGCCGGTCCGCTGTTCTTGCTCATCCTGCTGATGGTGATGGGAATCACCGGTCTGGGGACGCTGGAACTGGTCAACATCGTCGTCTATGTCGGCATCCCGCTCGCGTCGGTGCTCTCTCTGCTGGTACTCGACCAACTCGGCGAACCGTTCAGACAGACCACGTCCCGTCCGAACGACACTGCGACCCGTCGCCCCGAGATTCCCGACGACCCCGAAACAGCGGCCTACGCGCGGCAAAAGCGGCGTCTCTCGACGGACGGATACGTTTCGCGGTTCCGTTCGCGCTGTCGGACGCAGCCGACATACGTCCTCGTGGCGTCGGTTCCGCTGTCTGTCCTCGCTGTTGTTCTTGCCGTCTGGTCCGGTGTCGCTTCGCTGTCGATAACGGGTGTCTATGCGCGTCCGCTGGTCGCCACAACGTTGTTCTTTGTTGTCCCGTTCGTGCTTGCAACGCTCCCGCTCGTGGGGTTTTACGAACTTCGCAACCGCCGCCTCGATACAATTTTGCGGCGGTTCCCCGACGTTCTTTCCTCGATTGCGGGTGCAAGCCGGATGGGAGTTCGACCACCCGATGCGATTGCAGCGACGGCCGAACGCTCCGAGGGGCCGCTGTCGGTGGAACTCGAACAGGTTCACAACGAGATGGAGTGGTTCGACGACATGCGCGGCGCTCTCGTCAGACTCGCACGTCGCGCCCAGACGCGTGTCGTCACGCGGACGATTCGACTCGTCGTCGACGCTGACGAGGCGAGTGGGAACCTCTCGGAGACGCTCTCTGTCGCTGCCGAGGACGCGCGAAACCAGCGTCAGTTCCTCCAGCGCCGGTCACAGGAGCTGTCGTCGTACGTCGCCGCGGCGTTTATCTCCTTTCTCGTCTACCTCGGCATCATCCTGCTGATCAACGAGTTCTACTTCGAGCAGGCACTCGCTCTGGGACAGCAGAGCACTGCCTCGACGCCAGACTTGCCCATCAGTCTGCAGTCGATAGACGCGGACGGCTTCCAGCTCGCGTTTGTCCACTCCTCGCTCGTCCAGTCGCTGTTCATCGGGCTGGTCGCGGGCAAGATGGCCGATGGCCGCGTCCTCGCGGGCTTGAAATACAGTCTGGTGATGATACTGCTCACTATCGCCGCCTTCGGGGTGCTCTGAGATGCGACGGCCACACTCTCGCAGAGGGCAGACGGCAGTCATCGGCTTCGTCCTCGTCTTTGGCATCCTGATGCTGTTACTGGTCACGCTCCAGACGACGGCCGTTCCCGCCTGGAACCAGGGCGCTGAATTCGAACACAGCCAGCAGGTCCGTGACGATTTCGATGGGCTCCGCGAGGGGACGCTGCAGACGGCTGCAACCGGGCGCATCACGTCCCAGCCGGTACAACTCGGGACTCGATATCCCAGACGACCGTTCTTGCTGAATCCGGTGGACCCGTCGGGTCGGATTCGGACCACTGACCCGGGGACCGTCCGACTGGAGAATCTGACGGCCAGCGGTGAGACCGGCGACTACTGGACGGCGAGTGGGAACCGGACCCGGACGTTCGAGACGCGCCACGTCAGCTACCGACCGAACTACAACGAGTACCGCAACGCACCGACGACGGTTCTGGAACACGGTGTTCTCTACGACCGACGCGGTGACCGTTCACTCCCCTTGACCGACGCCACTGTCGTCGATGGGCGTCGCATCACGCTGGTTACTGTGGACGGGTCTCTCTCGGAATCGGGAACCTCGGCCGAATCGGTGACCGTCGAACCGGTGAGCGCCCCCCAACAAGTCACCAGCGTCACTGGCAACGGCACCGTCCGGATACAGTTGCCGACCCGCCTCGACGAGGAGACGTGGACCGAACTGCTCGCCGACGAGTTCGTCACCGAAGGCGGTAACGTCTACGACAACGTGACCGTGACGCCCGGCGACCCCTACGACACGGTCACCATCTCCCTGCGTGGCAACCAGTCGTACGACCTCCGGCTGGCAAAAGTCAGGGTCGGGAGCGGGACCGGCGAACCTGGCCCACACTACATCACCACCGAATCCCCCACTCGAATCCAGGCCCCCGTCGGGAGTGCCGAGCGCGTGACCTTCGAGGTGCGCGACCGGTACAACAACCCCGTCAGCGGCGTCACAGTCGATGCCGATGTCAGCAGCGGGCCGGGCGCTCTGGATACGCCGACGGTGACGACCGATGAGAATGGGCACGCGGCGTTCCGGTACACGACCGAGACGACCGGAACCGCGAGTATCAACGCGACGTTCGGGGAATCACCCGGGGCGCTCGAAAAGGCGTCCGTGACCGTCGAGGGGACGACGGCCAGTGGGGGGACAGACACCACCGGGCCGCAGATTATTGATATTGGAACGAATCAGACGACTGCGAACAATCAGACGCTTCCAGAGGACGCAGTGTTGACGCTGATTGCGAACGTCAGCGACTTCGCTCGGGGTGGGACCGACATCTACGCTGCCGAGTGGACTCGGAGGGCTCCGGACGGAACCACCGGTCCGACGACCGCTCTCACCCCCGCAGACGGGGCCTTCGATACCGTCGACGAGACAGTTCTCGACACCGGCATCCAGACGAAGTCGTGGGCTGCCGGCGAACACGTGCTTTCGGTGCGCGCCCAGGACGCGAACGGCAACTGGGGGCTGGTCGAGAACCTCTCTGTTCGGGTCCCTGCGACCGAGTACGCGATCAACAGTGTGAACGCAACCGCAAGCGGCGGCGGCAACAACATCAATGTCACGTTCGACGTTAGTACGAGCGACAGTAACGCAGAGGTGCGGGTACAGTCGTTTAAAAATGGAACTGCCAAGCAAGGTGGAACAACTGTCAGTGTTGGGTCGCAACCTCAGACGGTCACAATCAAGGGACAGAACCAGGCTGACTCGATTCGAATCTCTCTCTTGGACAGTGCCGAAACCGTTCAAGCCACCCGGACGATTCCGTTCCCGTAAATCACCCTCTCTCGCTGGCTGCTGAGCCGTTCGCTCCGTGAGGATGTGTCCCTCACCTCGAAAACGATGAGTCACTCCACCGGTTGAAACGTTCTCGCAGCCGACTACACTTTCAATTGAAAGAACTATACTGGCACCCCGAACGCTGCTCCGCTACTGTTCGTCCAGTTCGACCGCCACACCGCGCTCGTCGAGGTCGGCCGCGAACGCACTCGAATCAGCTTCGATAGCGTCGAAGGTGTTGTAGTGGACCGGAACGACGAGTTCGGGATCCATCGCTTCGGCGAGGTCGGCAGCGGCGTGACTGTCCATCGTAAACGTGCCGCCAATCGGTGGCAAAAACACGTCCACATCGAGTTCCGCGTGTCCGTCCAGTACGTCGGTGTCGCCGGCGAAGAAGACGCGAGTGCCGCCGATACTCAGTAGGTAGCCACAGCCAAAGCCCTCCGGGTGAATCGGCGTCCCGTCCGGACGCGTGTGCGGACCGTTGGGATGGTTGTACGCGGCGATAGTCCAGAACGCCACGTCGTCGACCAGCCCCTGCGACTCCAGCCCGACCGACCGGACTGCAACGGACAGGTCGACCGGCCGCACGTCGGTCCTGTCCGTTCCGTGGACGTTGATACCGTCGAAGGTAATAAGTGTCGCGTCGTCACCGGCAACGCGTTCGATGCCGTCGGGGTCGTAGTGGTGGCGATGAGTGACGAAGACGGCGTCACCGTCTTCCGGCCGGTAATCGGACGCTGGTGGGTGGGTGTCTGCGGCAGCCTCGCTGTCGGGGGTCCACTCACCAGTCAATACGCCGTAGCGTCCGGGGTCGACGTAGACGACAGTCTCCGGGCTCTCGATTCGGACGGTGGCGTAGCCGAGCCAGTCGATGGTGAGTCCGTCGACGTGGACAGTCATTGTCGGACGAAGGCGTCGGGGGCGTTAATCGCCACCGGTCTCGACCAGTCGCTCGACGCGTGCCAGCGAATCGGCATCGGCGGGTGCTTTGTCCGTGCGGATACTCAGAAACCGCGGGAAGCGGAGCGCGTACCCCGACGAGTACGTCGGCGAGGACTGTATCTCCTCGTAGCCCACCTCGAAGACGACGGCTGGATCGATCGCTACTTCCGTTCCGGATTCGGCCGTGATGTGCGGTTCCAGCAGGTCGGTCACCTCCTGTAGCTTCTCGTCGGTGATGCCGGTCGCGACCTTCCCGATGGTCTCGTACTCCTCGCCGGTACGCACCGACAATTCGAACGTCCCGAGCACACTCGCCCGCCGGCCTTCGCCCCACTCGGCACCGGTCACGACCAGGTCCAGCGTCTCCACGTCGGGTTTGCGCTTGCGCCAGTTCTGCCCCCGCTTGCCCGGTGTGTACGGTGCGTCGGGCTGTTTTAACATGATTCCCTCGTGGCCGTCTGCCAGCGCATCGGTCTCGATATCTTCGATGGTCTCGGCGTCCTCGCACAGCCAGAGTCGGGAGACTTCGCGACTGTTCTCGCCGTCGAAGACACTCGCGAGTCGGTCGTGGCGTTCGACCAGCGGTGCATCGAGCAAATCCTCGCCGTCGGCGTGTAGACAGTCGAAGGCGTGGAGCCGGAGCGAGACGTTCTCCTGGGCTTTCGCCACGTCGTGTTTGCGGCGGAACCGGCGAAGGACCTGCTGGAAGGGGAGCGGGTCACCAGCGTCGTCGACTGCGACCACCTCACCGTCGAGGATGACCGGCACGTCGACGCGTTGCTCGACAGTCGCGACGATCTCCGGCAATGGCTCGGTCACCTCCTCCATGTTCCGGGAGTACAGGGCGACGCGCTCTCCGTCGTAGTGGACCTGGACGCGTGCGCCGTCGTACTTTATTTCGACACCGACGTTCTCCCAGTCCTCGAGTGCCCCACTTACCGTCCCGGTCTGTGCGAGCATCGCCTGGACCGGCCGACCGATTTCGAGTTGAATCGCGTCGAGGCCGTCTTCGCCCTCCGATCGGGCTGTCTCGGCGACCAGTCCGTAGTCGTTCGACAACTGGAGCGCTCGCTCGACGCTGTCGACGGGCACGTCGAACGCCTCGGCGATTGCATCGCGAACGGACCCGCCACCGACGCCGATGCGCATCTCTTCGAGGACGAGCCGAGCGAGATACCGCGCTTCGTCGTCGCTACAGCGATTGAACAGCCCGAAAAGGATGTCGAGTTTCGTCTCCTGGCTGCCGGCTCCATCGACGGCGGCGAGTTCCCGCAGACGGGTTTCGACCGCTGCGACGGTCAGCGCCTCCTGCCCACCGTTTCCGAACGCGGCCAGTCCCTGCTGACCGCCGAAGTCGTAACTCGCTGCGACCGCGCCGATTTCCCCCGTCTCTGCCAGGCGCGTCTCCACGTCGTCGGCGCTGACGTTCTGTCCGGCGGCCCGCGCAATCGCCTCGTAACACAGCCGCGGCCCGATGTCGAGCGTCCGCGAGTCGTGAGCCGGGAAGACGCGACCGAGCAGGAACCGGACCAGCGTGGCGAGGTCAGTCCCGCTGTCACGGAGCGCGTCGGCGACCAGCGACTGAATTTCCAGATCCGCTGGTTCCTCGTCGATAGCAGCGGCAGTGGCGGCGAACTCGACAAATTCCATCACCGCAGGGTACGATAGCCCGGACAAAAAGTCGCCCCATTCGTCGCTCGGGGGCCCGTCAGTCGCCGACGTACCCGACTTCGATATCGGCGCCGGGGTTGGTGTTGGCAGCCTGTGACTCGTAGGGGTCGTCGGTCTGGTCCGTGTTCGGGAGATACGGTGGCCCCTCGTAGCCGAACTGTCTGTTGCCGTCGGTGTCCCGGTGAGGGACGATAGTGACGGTCCTGTTTTCGGTGATTTGTCGGTCCAGCGGGATCGTTATCTCTCGGTGCTCGCCTGGTTCGAGATACGCACTCCGGCCGATGACCGAGGAGTTGATGCCGTCGTCGTAGACGACGATCCAGCCGCCGCTCGACAGCGACGCTGATTCGATCTGAATGCTGTCGCCGTCGGTCGTTGCCTGCCCGGGATTCATCGAGGCCACCGGCGACGAGATGACGAGGAAGACGACGTACGCGATTGTCAGCATGATTGCGGCGTGTTTGGTCCCGTCTTTCAGCGAGCCTTCGCCGATCTGGCCGGCGATGAACCCCGAGGAGACTGCCTGGATGAGTGCAGCGTGGAAGAAGACGAGCGTGTAGCCGGCCTTGTCGACGCTCCCCAGTCTGGCGAAGGAACTGGTGTCGACCCCGAGCCGGTTGCCCGAACTCGGTGTGGGCACCGTGTCCGGGAGACTCGGAACGAGCACCTCGTTGACCGAGAGGATGATGACCAGGAAGACGACAAAGGAGATGTAGATGACGACGAGGTAGGTGAGCATCTGTCGGCGTCGCTGTCTGCGCATCTTCAGGTCCGCACGTGACTGGTTGGCTGCGATACGCAACACCGGCCCCATGTTACCGCTGGCTTTCATCGCGTTGGTCAACAGCACCACCATTCGGGTGACGGTCGTCGTTCGAACCCGGCGACCGAAGCGCACGAGCGCGTCCGAGAGGTTCGAGCCGTACTCCAGGTCACGCCAGATGCGGTCGACTTCCGGCGTGAGGACGCCGAGGTCGCTCCCGCGAACCCGCTTGAACCCCTCGACGACAGACATCCCTGCCTCGTTCAGGCTGGCCAGTCGCTCGAGCAACTCGGGCGTCGCGGCCTCGATGCGGTCGATTCGGCGCTTGTACAGTTCCCTGAAGACGGCGTACGTCACGAGGACGAACAGTGCTGACTGGACGAGGACGTCGTCGAGCGCTCGCTCGTTGAGTCCGACATCAGTCAGCGTACTCGGGAATCGAATCGCGACGGCAAGCAGTCCAACCGGGACGGTAATGTACAGCAGCACCTTCGGCTTCCAGACAATCGTCCGGAGCGGGCTCCGGACGACGTGCTTGATGCGGCTGAACGTATCGAACCAGTTCAACATTCGCTCGTTTTCGCTGTCTCTGGCCAGGCCACCGTCGGCGCGGCGTGTCTCGGCCGGCGGCGAGGAGCGAACCGGTGTGCTCAGATTGTACCGTTCGAGGATGCTGTCGCTGCCGCCACGGGAGATGCCGAGCGTTTCCAGTTTCTGTGCGAGGAAGATTGCGAAGCCGAGGTTGGCGAGTGGCACGATAAGGTACGTGAGCCCCTGCAGCAACCACAGCGTATCCGTGGTCGTCAGCCCGAACACCAGCAGGATGGTGATGAGAAAGAGCACGCCGGCGACGAGGACCGTCACGTATGCTTCCGCGATTGTCGCGAGCACTTCGAGCACCTCCTCCTGGCGCTCTTCGGCGTCCTCGCGGAACCGCTCGTACTGCTCGCTGAGGAACTCGGAGAGGTCGCTCCCGCTCTGGAGAACGCTCGCCAGGTTCTCCGAGAACGTCTTGAACTGCTCGCTGGGTGTTCGCTTTGACATCTGCCGAATCGCCGTAATCATGTCCCGGCCGAACAGGTCCATCTCGCGGACGGCAATCGACATCTCGTCGGCCGTCTGGCCGTATATCTCCCGGTTCTCCGTCAGCGTTCGCAGAATCTGCGGGAACTCGAGGCCGCCGCGTGAGAGCGCGTACATGAACGCCGTCATCCGTGGCAGTCCGGCCTCGATGCTCCGGCGGCGCACCTCGGCGTCACTGACGGGCAACTGCCAGCGGAAGACGTAGGCCAGCACTGCCGCGACCAGTCCCACAGCGGAGCCGCCACCGAGCAGGATAGCCCACCGCTCTTCCGACGAGAGTACGAGTCTGTAGTCGATGCGCGCACCCAGTGGGACGGCAATCGTGTCCGGGAGGCCAGTCAGCAACCGGACGAAATCCTCGAAGACCAGCAGGACGCCGGCCAGGGCGTACGCACCTGTGATGGCACCGGCCACCAAGGCGAGCAGCGTGTACAACAGCGTCGTCGCGGCGTAGCCGTTGTACGTCTCGCTGATGTACGCGGCCTGAAGTGCCCGCTTTCGGTCCGTGTTCTCGGAGACGAAGCGGCCGAAGAGAACGCGGGCAAAGCGGTAGACGACGCGATTGACGCCGGTGTGGAACTTGGCGGCTAACCACGCTCCGACCGAGAGGACGACGAACACCGGCGGGAGCAACCAGACTGGGCTTACCATCTCAGGTCTCGATCTCGGCACCCGCGCTGTCGATTCGGTTCATCACTTCGTCGGCGTCCGCGTAGTACTTGTTGACCATCGCGGTAAAGCGCCGGTAGTCGGTGATGTCCTGTTCCTGTAGATAGCGGAGGAATCGACGGCGGTTCTGGAGTTCGCGCAGGAGCCTGGACTTGTTCCAGCCCCGCTCCTCGCGAATCTCTTCGAGCAGTTCCGAGTTGGACTCGCTGAACTCGTCTTCGGTGGCGTTCCAGTTGTAGGTGTTCGAGTAGTCGAGTTCCCCTGTCCGCTGGTCGATACCCTCGATTTCCGCCAGCGTCTTCGCACGACGCACCCGCTCGCCCTGCGAGCGTGCGAGCACCTGCACGCAGAGGACATCAAGTGAGGTGACCATCGGCCGCGGGACGTTGATCGGCTCGTTTTCGAGTCGGTTGATGACCGTCTGCACACTGTCGGCGTGCATCGTCGAAAAGGTCGTGTGTCCGGTGTTCATCGCCTGGAACAGCGTAATCGCCTCCTCACCACGAACCTCGCCGACGATGATGTACTCGGGCCGGTGACGCAGCGCAGAGCGCAGCAGGTCGTACATTGTGATGTCGCCGTCACCCATGCGCTCGCGGGTGACCGAGGAGAGCCAGTTGTCGTGATACAGCGAGAGTTCGCGGGTGTCCTCGATTGTCAGGACCTTCGACCGGGGCGGGATGAACATCGAGACGGCGTTCATCGAGGTGGTCTTACCGGCTGCAGTCCCGCCGGCAAAGAGCAGGGACCTGTTGGACTCGATGGCCAGCCACAGATACGCGAGCTGTCGGAGGTTGAACGTGCCGTAGTTCAGCAGGTCTATCGGCGTGAACGGCTCGTCGGCGTATTTTCGGATCGTGAAGGCAGACCCCTTCGGCGTGACTTCCTCGCCGAGCGCGAGTTCGATACGCGAGCCGTCGGGCAGCGTCGTCGAGACGACGGGGTCCGAGACGGAGATGTGTCGACCCGAGCGCTGGGCGAGCTGGATGACGAAGTTGCTCAGTTCCTCGGCGTCGTAGACGACGCTGGTCTCGATGTCGGTGTACCCGTCGTGGTAGACGAAGACCGGCAGTCCCGGTCCGTCACAGGAGATGTCCTCGATGTGGGGGTCGTACATCATCGGATCGAGTTTGCCGTACCCCTGAAACGACCGGTAGAGATAGTAAAAGAGCCGGTAGAAGGTTTCTTCCTCGATAGCGACACCGTATTCTTCGAGTCGCTCGCGGAGTTCGTCCCGCAGGGCGACCTCGGGATTGTCGTCGATGTCCTCGCGGTACAGCAGCGGGTCGCGAACGTCCTCGTAGAGCCGGTCGAGCAGACGCTGTTCGACCGCCGAGAGCTGCGGTTCGACGACGTGGTAGAGATGTTCCTGTGCCTCGGGATCGAAGTTGATAGAGACGAACGCGAAGGGCGCGTCGACCCAGTAGCGCTCGACCTCTTCGTACCCCTCTAGCCCGTCGAAACTGACCAGTTGACCGTGTCGTTTGGGGTCGTAATCGGTGACTCTGATGGCCGATCCGGTCAACAGCCGGCTGGTCCGGGAGAGCCACTCGCGCACCTCGGCCAGCGAACTCGACTCTCCCTCGTCGGCGCCGGTAGAACCGTCTGCGACTGTCTCGTCAGTCCCCACGGCCGACTCGCCGGCTTGGTCACTCGAGAGCCACCCTGGTAGCACCGAATTCCCCTCATCGTCTCCGGTCTCTGGTTCTGACATCGTTGCGTAGAGTACCCCTACTCGGGACGCGAACGCGGTTAGACAGGGCTTACGCGGCCAGGTACTTAAATTCGAACCCACCGAGGGGACGATCGTCTCGGTCAGGTTCGCTCGGCCCGGAGCAAGACTGCACCCAGCCCGAGCTGGACGATCGCTCCGACCGGGACTGTGGTCCCCGACTGCTCGGCAAACAGCAGACCGCTGGCGACGAGCAACAGCGCGCCGCTGGCGACGAGCAAGCCACCGAGCGTGCGGACGGGGTCGAAACGCAACGACTCGACGCGGGCCTCGTCGAGATAGTAGGCGATACTCAGGGCGAGCGCCAGCAGGAACACGACTGTCGCGACCGCCCAGACGTACCCGGCGATAGTTTCGCCTCGCGAGGCGACGAAGCCGGGGACTTCCCAGACCCCGTTCCAGGGCGACCCGCTCCGCTCGATTGCGCCGAAGACGTAGAGGAAGCGACCGGGCAGGAACCGGAGCCAGACCGCGTTGACCGTGCCGGCCGTGCCGAACGACTCGCGAAACACCGACACCGACCAGGGGAGCAAGGCACACAGCCACGTCGAGAGGACGGCAACTTCCCCGGCGTACTCCGATTTCACCCACATACGTTCTCCCGCACACCCCCGCTGGTAAAAGGTATCGCCTCGCCTCGTCTTACCTGCTTGTTCCGCTAGCGGCGTTACGTTCATTGCCCTACGAGTACTACTGGAGAACACCCGATGAGGCGCGACCACTTCACCCTCTCTGCGGAGAACCTTTCCCCAGAGACAGCCGACGGACCGGTACTTGTCGTGAGTTATAGCGGCCCGCCAGGTACACTGACAGCGCGCCTCGAAGCCGAGACCGGAACACCACCCAGCGGCGACGACGTCGACGCCTCGTTCAGATTGCTGCCCGACGACGACGGCGCGGACGGCGCTGGCGTGTTCGGTCTCAGCCGCCGGCTCACCGGTGATTTCGTGCTGGAGGCAAACGCGAACACCGAGGACATCTTCGCGCTCGTCGACGCCGCCCGCGAGGCCGACGAGACTGCCTACCAGATCCGCATCGAGCGCCCCGGTGCCGAGACCGTCGTCATGGACATGGAGACGCTGCTCGTCTACGACGAGGAAGGGAGTCTGCTCCGCCAGCGGAGTCTCATTCCGAGCGGCGTCGAACTCTAGCTTCGAGGGCCGGGAGTACCGCGGTCACGTCGTCCCTGATATCGTAGGCTGCTTGCCCCGAGATGCTGGTCTCGTCGAGATTGACCACCGCCACCGTCGCGCCGCGGCTGGCTGCCACGCGCGGCAGTGACGCGGCCGGTTCGACAGTCAGCGACGAGCCGACGGCGAGGAACACGTCCGCGTCGCGGGCATGGTGCTGTGCCTGCTGGAGCGCACCATCTGGCATCGGCTGTCCGAACAGTACCACGTCCGGTTTCAACGCACCGTTGCACTCCCCACAGCGCGGTGGCAACTCACCGTCGCGGGCGCGCTCGTAGACCGGGCTGGCATCGATTCGTCTTCCGCAGGAATCACAGACTGCCCGCTGGGCGTTACCGTGGAGTTCCAGGACGGACTCTGAGCCGGCCGCTGCGTGCAATCCGTCGACGTTCTGAGTAATCAACCCGTCCAGCGTGCCCATGGTCTGGAGGTCGGCGAGCGCTTCGTGAGCGGCGTTTGGCTCGATATCCTCCCCATACATCCGGTCGTGGAGGTCGATGCGGTCGCGCCAGAACTCGCCGGGATCGGACTGAAATCGGGAATACTGGAAGTCCGCAGGGTCGAACTCGTTTCCCCAGATGCCGTCGTCGCCGCGAAAAGAGGGGAGCCCGGACGCGGTACTGACACCTGCGCCCGTGAGCGCGACGACGTGGTCGGCCGCGAGGATGTCCGCCGCGAGTGCGTCGATGTCCGCTGTCGGGAGCGACGAGTCGGTCATAGTCGTGCGTGGACTACCGACGCCGAAAAACCTCTCGCTGTGTCACCTGGCTGGTGGGACAGCGGTGGCACAGTCCGACGATTCCCGACTAACGGAACGCACATCGTCCGCTGTCTGTCGAACCGTCGGCGGTTGTCCCACACTGTGGTCCGGTCTCGCGGAGCGAATGAGCGGGTTTTATGCGCGTGCCTGTCCCGACATTCGGACGTATGAGACTCCACGAGTATCAGGCCAAGCAGGTCTTCGCCGAGGCTGGTATCCCGACACCGGCATCGGAACTGGCGTCGACGGTCGAGGACACCGTCGCGGCAGCCGAGACGATTGGCTACCCCTGTGCGATCAAAGCACAGGTACACGTTGGCGGACGTGGCAAAGCTGGCGGTATCAAACTTGTCGACAACAAAGAAGAGGCCCAGGAGGCCGCCGAGAGCATCATCGGAATGGACCTCAAGGGCTACGACGTCGAGACGGTCCTCGTCGAGGAAGCTGTCGACTTCGTCAACGAACTCTACGTCGGCGTCACGATGGACCGCGGCGAGGGCAAACCCGTCGCCATGGTCTCGACGAAAGGTGGCGTCAACATCGAAGAGGTCGCCGAGGAAGACCCCGACGCGATCGCCCGCGAGCACATCGACCCCGCCTTCGGAATGCACCCATACCAGGCGCGGAAGGCCGTCTACGATGCTGGCGTCGACCAGGACATCGCCAGTGACGTGGCGTCGGTTCTCACGACGCTGTACGAGCTCTGGGACGACAAGGACGGCAGTGACGCCGAAATCAACCCGCTGATGGTCACGAGCGACGACGAGGTCATCGCGGCCGACGCCGTGATGAACGTCGACAGCGACGCGCTGTTCCGACACCCGGACCTCGCGGAGATGGAAGACGAGGCTGCCGACGACGACCTCGAAGCCAAGGCCAACGAGTACGGATTCGACTACGTCCGACTCGACGGAAACGTCGGCATCATCGGCAACGGGGCCGGGCTCGTGATGACGACGCTGGACCTCGTCGACTACTACGGCGGCAAGCCCGCGAACTTCCTCGACATCGGTGGCGGGGCGAAGGCCGAACGAGTGACGAACGCGCTCGACATGGTCTTCTCCGACGAGAACGTCGACGCCGTCGTCTTCAACATCTTCGGCGGTATCACTCGCGGCGACGAAGTCGCGAACGGTATCAACACGGCACTCGAACAGTTCGACGAGATTCCAAAGCCAGTGGTCGTTCGACTCGCTGGTACGAAAGCGGAAGAAGGCATGGAGATTCTGAACACCGACCTCGTCCAGGTGGAGGCAACGCTCGAAGACGCCGTGCAAGCAACTGTCGCACTCGCTGACGAGGAGGTGGAGGAATAATGTCTGTCCTCGTCGACGACGACACGCGCGTGGTCGTACAGGGTATCACCGGTGGGGAAGGCAAGTTCCACACCGAACAGATGATGGAATACGGCACGAACGTCGTCGCCGGTGCCGTGCCGGGCAAGGGCGGCCAGGAAGTCGCTGGCGTGCCGGTCTACGACACCGTGCAGCGTGCTGCCGAGGAGGAAGACGCCGACGCGTCGGTCGTCTTCGTCCCGCCGGCGTTTGCCGGTGACGCGCTATTCGAGGCCATCGACGCCGATGTCGACCTCGTCGTCGCCATCACCGAGGGTATTCCAACCCAGGACGTGAGTCGCGTCTACCGCCGCCTCAACGAGACGGACACCTACATGATCGGCCCGAACTGTCCGGGTATCATCACGCCGGGCGAGGCGAAACTCGGCATCCTGCCGGGCAACATCTTCTCGTCGGGTAACGTCGGTCTCGTCTCCCGGTCGGGGACGCTGACCTACCAGGTCGTCGACAATCTCACCGACCGCGGACTGGGCCAGTCGACCGCCATCGGTATCGGCGGCGACCCCATCATCGGGACGGACTTCATCGATGCACTGGAACTGTTCGAGAACGACCCCGACACCCACGCCATCGCGATGTGTGGCGAAATCGGTGGCGAAGACGAAGAGGAAGCCGCTCGCTACATCGGCGAGCACATGGACACGCCCGTCGTCGGCTTCATCGCCGGCCGAACCGCGCCGCCGGGCAAGCGCATGGGCCACGCCGGCGCGATCGTCTCCGGCTCCGGGACCGGGACTGCTCAGTCCAAAATCAACGCGCTCGAAAATAACGGCACGCCGGTCGGTGACACGCCCGAGGAAGTCGTCGACCACCTCGAAGACCTGCTCTAGTACGGTCTGTTAGATTTCGTCGCCCGGGTCGTGCGTTTCGGCCATTCGCGCCGCTTCCGTGGCGTACTGCTCTCGTTTCTCCGGGTCGTCGACGCTGTGACAGTTCGTCACCGAGACGTCGAGCGCCGCTTTCGTTCCCCGTCTGTCGCCGGTGAAACTCGTCAGCGCTCGCTCTTTCCGGAACGCCCGTTTTCCGTCCAGCGTTGCGTACGTGAGGATGATGAGATTCTGTTCGTCGTCGCCGTAGGTCCGTTCGACGAGCCAGACCCGAATTGTCTCCTCTGTTGCCATGGTTCAGACTACGAGTGCGACAGTAAGAACGTCGCTGCCGGTTCTCATATCCTGAAAGAGTTGTAGCCAATCTCTCGGCCGTGCAGTCGTGTATTTTTCACTCGCTAGAGCTAAAATTGAACTATTCACAGTAATCCTCCGTTGCTAATTCAGAATTGAAAATGTTGGTCGTGAACGTTCCGATGCAGTTTTAAGATGAGAAGGAGAAAGTTAAAGATATGCCACACACTTGCCGGAACTGCAAGCGGACGTTCGGGTCCGAACTCGAACTCGAACTTCACCAGGACAACTGTTCGGAGGGACAACTCTTCTGTGACGACTGCGGGGAGCGCTTCGCAGAGCGAGCGGCCACAGAGGACGGCTGGCACTATCGATGTCCGAACGAGGACTGCGACGGGAGCGGTATCGGCGAGGACATTCACAAAGTAACCGACGTTCGGCTCGAAGTACCCTGAACTCCGTCTCTTCTCTCTACGACGTTTCTCCAGCCAGTCGTTCTTCGATGTGACCGAGTGCGCGCGCACAGACGGGTGCGTACCCGCTCGCGAGTATCGCGAGTTCGAACCCGACACGGCAGCCGCCGGGCCGTTCTTCGACGAAGTGTCCAGTCGCCGGAATGCGTGCGACCCGCCACGTCCAGCGCCGGTCGACACACGACGTAATCTCGAAGGGGAGCCAGAGTCCGCCGGGCAGCCGAACCCGACCGGTCGTCTCGCCGTCGATGACCCGTTGAGAGGCGTCGACAGCACGGACCGACGGACCCCACTCCGACCACCGCTCGGTGTCTGTGAGCAACTCCCAGGCGTCGTCCGGGGGCGCGGCAATCTCCCGCGCGACGACGAGGCGGCGACCGTCCGGCGTCCGTTCGAGTCCGATCTCGGTGTGGCCCATACCAACCGGTAGGGGCGACAGGATAGTAACGCTGGGGTATCCACACTGCAAGACAGAGCTACTCTGGTAACGGGAGCCAAAGTATACATTCGAGGGCTCGTAACGGGGGTGTAGATGATAGAGGTCAGTGACCTCCGCAAGGAATACGGAGATTTTGCGGCGGTCGAGGGAAGCACGTTTTCCGTCGACCAGGGCGAGGTGTTCGGGATAATCGGTCCCAACGGTGCCGGCAAGACCACGACGCTGAAGATGCTCTCCGGCCTGCTGGAGCCGACCAGTGGTGACGTGACGGTCGCTGGCTACGCCACCGACGACACCGAGATGCGAAAGCGACTCGGCTTTCTCCCCGAAGAATCCCCGCTTTACGAAGAGATGACGCCGTTGTCCTACCTGAACTTCTTCGCGGACCTCTACGACGTACCGAGCGACACCGCAGAACGGCGCATCCACGACACGCTCGACGAACTCGATCTCGAACACCGCACGCGACAACTCGGAGACATGTCCAAGGGGATGAAGCGGAAAGTCGCCATCGCGCGCTCGCTGATCAACGACCCCGACGTGCTCGTCTACGACGAACCGGCGTCGGGGCTGGACCCGCTGACGACGAACTACATCATCGAGTTTACCGAGCGCCTCGCCGAGGAAGGCAAGACAATCGTCTTCTCTGCGCACAACCTCTTTCACGTCGAATCTATCTGCGACCGCGTCGCCATCATGAACGAGGGGACAATCGTCGCCAAGGGTGACCTCGAAACGCTCCAGGCCGAGTACGGCGAGACGGAGTACCACGTCTACACGACCGTCGAAGTCCCCGAGAGCGTCCAGAAAAACGGTCGGTACCGCCGCGTCGTCGACTCGATGGACGCCGTCGACGTGACGCGGACGGCCGCTCAGGACGCTGGCGGCGAAGTCGTCGACATTCGCACCAAGGAGTCGAGTCTGGAGGAGGTGTTCCTGAACGTCGCCGAGTCCGGTCGACGCTCGGGGTCGGAGGCCTGAGGCGTGGGGCTACGGAAACTCCTCCGGGTCGCACGCTGGGAGGTCACGAAAAACGCCGGCGGCGTCGACAAACGGACTATCGCCGTCGCAGCCCTCGCTATCGCACTCATCGGCGTGTTCGCCCCCGTCGTCGCCGGGCAGGGTGCGGTCCTCGACGACGGACTCTACCGGGTCAGCATCTCCGAGGACAGTCCCTATTACGACGCCGTCGCAGACGACGAGACGTTCGTCGTCCGACCAGATGCCACGTCGGCGGACCTCGGCAACTCGGTCGAACTCGTCGTCGACGGCCGCGAGGTGGTGTGGGCAGACTCACCCAAAGGCCGGGCCGCGATGGAGGAACTCCGGTCGACAGTCCAGCGGTACAATACCGAGCAACTCCGACAAGAACCCAACCAGAGTGCAGCGTTCCCCGTCTCTGTCTCGCTTGAATACCGCGACCAGTCGAACGTCGGGAGCAGTTACAGCGTCGATACGAGCGGGTCGGGACAGCAGGACGACACTACGGGTGGGAACGACACCGATGGCTCCACCGGTGACAGCTCCACTGTCGACGGCACTCCCGACGACAGCACCACAGACGACGGGACTGATACCGGCACGAACGATGGCGGGACCACCGGACCCGGTGGCAACGGAACCGGGAGCAGCACCGGCGCTGTCGACGGCGATCCGACCAACTCCGGCGGTGGCCTCGGCGGGTTCGGCTCGTCATTGTCGGGCGATTCGACCAGCGTCGATTCGCCGTCACAGCTCTCGCCACCGTTCCCCTTTGGGTCGCTCGTGCTCGCGTTCGTCTTCATCGTCCCGCTGAACTTCCTGATTCAGGCGTACGGCAGCACGATTCTCTCCGAGCGACTGAACCGCCGTGGCGAACTCCTGCTCGTCTCGCCCGTCTCCCGGTTCGACATCATCGGCGGGAAAACACTACCCTACTTCGGGGCCGCGATGGCAATCGAGGCGCTCATCGCCGTCGGCGTCACCTACATCTCGACGGAAACGCTGGGTGGACTCGTCTCGATTGCCGCCATCGTCCCGCTGGTGTTGCTCTTTCTCGCGGCGACGTTCCTCGGCGCGATGTTCGCCCGGTCGTTCAAGGAACTCACCTTCGTCACCGTCACCATCACTGTCGGGCTCACCAGCTACGCCTTCGTCCCAGCCATCTTCACCGACGTGACGCCGATTGCGCTCATCTCGCCGCTGACCGTCGTCGTCCGCGATTTGCAGGGCCAGGCGGTCGGGCTCTCGCAGTTTCTCTTTTCGGTGACGCCACCGCTGCTGTCGGCGCTGGTGCTGTTCGGACTCGGGGCCGGCCTCTACCGCGAGGAGGACATGTTCGCCCAGCGATCGATTCCGCTGAAAGTACTCGACGCGCTCGCCGGCCGGATTCGGAAGGCGCGAGACGTTGCAGTCGTCGTCGCCATCCTCCTCCCATTCGTCTTCGTGCTCCAGTTGCTCGCTATCGCGGTTCTGTTCGCGCTGGGCGAGATCTCCATCCCGCTGATTCTCGTCGTCGTCGCCGTCGTCGAAGAGGTCGCAAAGAGCCTGCCGATCTACGCCGCCTACGCACACAAGCGGTTCGAGCCGACGACCAGAACGGCCCTGGTTCTCGGACTCATGAGCGGCGTCGGCTTCTTCGTCGGCGAGAAGCTCACCCACGTCGCGCAACTGGTCGGGCTACCCGAACTCGAAATCGGACAGGCAGCCCTCCAGATTACGCCGGGCGACGTCGGGATTCCCATCCTGCTTGGCCTCTTCTTCCTACCGCTGGTGTTACACACCGTGACCGCAGCGATATCGGCCGTGGGAGCGAGTCGTGGCAGGCGGTCCTACGCCGTCGCGCTGGGCCTTGCGATGGTGGTTCACTTCGCCTACAACTTCGTGGTGGTGATGTCCCTTGTCTGACTCCAATCGCGGGCTGTTGGTCGACACCAGGACGACGATTGCTCGCCGTGAGATCTCTTCGCTCTCCCGGGAGAAGACGATCGTTCTCGCGTTGCTCATCCAGTTGTTCATCGCGGCGTTCTCCTCGTTTCTCGTCGTCGGGCTCACGTCGCTGTACGACCCCAGTTCCGTCGAGGGCGAGGGCGTCAGAATCGGCGTCTCCGGCGAGCACCAGGATGACCTGCTGCGCGCTGCAGCCGAGACCGACGGCGTCGACCCTGTCGAGTTCGACTCCCGCGAGGGGGCGCTTGAGAGTTTCAACAACGGCGCAGTCGACGCTGTCGTCGCTGCCGAGAGCACACCTGCTGCTAACGGGAGTGGCAGTCGGTTAGACGTGACCGCAGTCGCGCCCGAGGAGAACATCAGGACGACGCTCATCATCGTCCAGTTGCGCGAGATGCTGACCGAACTCGAACGCTCTGAGCGCCAGCAGCGACAGGTCTATCTCGACTACCAGCCCGTCGAACCACCGGCTGACACCGATTCGAGTCCCTACTTCGGGTTCACCTACACGGTACTCATTCCGCTCCTGCTCTTTCTCCCGCCCTTTATCAGCGGCTCTATCTCCGTCGACGCCATCACGGAGGAAATCGAGCGGGGGACGCTGGAACTCCTCAGAGTCGCACCGGTGTCGCTGGTCGATATCGTCGACGGGAAGGCACTCGGGATGATTCTGCTCGCGCCGCTCCAGGCGCTCCTCTGGATTGTGCTGTTGAGTTTCAACAACATCGCCGTCCAGAACGTCGTCCCGCTGCTGGTGTTCGTGACAGCGATAGCAACCATCGTTGTCGTCGTCGGCACACTGTTGGGACTGATTACGGCTCGGCGTCGACAGGCCCAGTTGCTCTACTCGGTGCTGGTCATCCTGCTCTTCGGAGCGGCTATCCTCCTGCCGGAACATCCGGCGACGACCGTGGCAAAATTGGCCGTCGACAGCGCGACAGTCGGTACCTACGCCCACGTCGTCGGCTTCGCTGTCGTGGCCATCGTCCTCTCAGCGGTTGCGCGGCGGTACGCCGGTACGATCGACGCCGAGGCGTTCTAGATCGGCACTCTGGCGCTCCAGTGACGGAAGCTTTTCGACCGTGCCCGTCGACACTTGTCCCATGGAGTACACGACTCTCGGTCAGACCGGGATGGAGGTCAGCCGCATCTGTCTCGGCTGTATGAGCTTTGGGACACCCGACTGGCGCGACTGGGTGCTGGAGGAAGAGGAGAGCCACCCGATTATCGACCGCGCCATCGACCTCGGTATCAACTTCTTCGATACCGCGAACATGTACTCCGAGGGCGAGTCCGAGCGCATCCTCGGTAATGCTCTCGAAGGACGGCGAGACGAGATGGTCGTCGCGTCGAAAGTGTACTTCCAGATGGACGACGACGACCCCAACTCGGGTGGGCTCTCCCGGAAAACGATCGAGCAGGAACTCGAGGCCAGCCTCGACCGTCTCGGGATGGATACCATCGATCTCTATCAGATTCACCGCTGGGATTACGACACGCCGATCGAACAGACGATGCGCGCACTCGACGACGCCGTTCGCCGGGAGAAAGTCCGGTATCTCGGCGCGAGTTCGATGTGGGCCCACCAGTTCTCGGAGGCGCTGCACACAAGCGACCGGCTCGGTCTCGACCAGTTCCTCACGATGCAGAACCACTACAACCTGCTCTATCGGGAGGAGGAACGCGAGATGCTCCCCCTCTGCGAAAAGGAAGATATCGGGGTCATTCCGTGGAGTCCGCTGGCCCGCGGGTATCTCGCACGCCCACACGAGGAGTTCGACGCGACTGCACGCGGCCAGTCCGACGACTACGCGAAAGAACACCCCTACTTCGAGGGCAACGGACAGGAGATAAACGAGCGCGTGCAGGAACTGGCCGACGAGAAGGGCGCGACGATGGCCCAGATTGCACTCTCGTGGGTGCTCCACAACGACTGGGTCGACGCGCCCATCGTCGGGACGACGAGCATCGAACACCTCGAAGCGGCCGTCGAGGCGCTCGACATCTCACTCTCGGATAGCGATATCGAGTGGCTCGAGGAGCCCTATGAACCGGTGACCATCAGCGGTCACGAGTAGCGGTTCTGGTCGCCGTTTTGTCTGTCGGAGTCGCCGTTTGCGTCGAGTCGGAATCGACAGCGACGGTCGTCGCGCGCGCGACTTCCGTTTGACCGCCGTCGAGAGTGACGTGTTCGAGTGTCAGCGTTTCTGGCTGGTCGTCGAGTCTGACGGACCCTTCGTACTCGACGCTGGTTCGACACTCCTCACAGTCCCGGTTTCCCGGGACCGCCGCTTCGATGACGATTGTCACCGTTCCCTCGGTCGTTCCCGACCCAGTGATCACCTGACCGGTGGGTTTCGCACAGATTGCGTCTCCGACGACAGTTCCTTCGACGGAAACGTCACGACCGTCGTGTCTGATGCTCCCCGAGTTTGTGACGCTGTTATCGCAGGTTCGCTGTGTCGCTCCGAGCTGGTCCAGGTCGCCGACGCTGATACCTGGCGTCTGCGTCGATTGCCCACCGCAGCCAGCGATGACGGCACCGCCAACCGTCGCGAGAAACGCCCGCCTGTTCATACTGGTCCGTCGGACCCGGGTAATAAAACGCGTGTGGCTTCTCGGGAAGCGTACTGCCGACCGAATTACAAAAAGTCTAGGAGAAAGCCCACGACTTCACAGTAGTTGCCGATTCAGGCTGCAGAGTGCTCGCTGAAGCATGATGAGATTGCCGAAATCCGGGCTTGCGTCGGTTGTTCAACCGGTGATTTGCATAGGGAACGACCAACGAGACGGATGGTTCGCCGTGACAGAGAGTCTCGCCAGTACGGGGGGGCGTGCTGACCCGAGTGCCAGCTCGGGTCTGCCGCCCGACGGTGATTAGCCGTACATCACCGGCCCGAGGAAGAACCGAAACGTTGCCGTTGAGACTGCTGGGCGCGTTTTCACTCGCCGTTGCTCAGAGAGCAGCAAACACACCATGATCCAGAGATTGTACAGCGTCACAGCGAACAAAAAGTAGAACAATCGCACCGCAAACACCGGTGACGTGGTACGGGGCAGAAACTCACCGACCTTCCGGTAGGACGTTTCTATACCCCAACGACGCCGATACGCTTGTGCCAGTGGCACCGCTTCATCCACCGTTCTCGGTCGATTCGTGATCAGACACAGCGAGTCGTCGTCCCGCGAGTGGTGCGGGACGACGACGAGCGTCACCGGCACACGCATCGTGGGAGACCGCTTTCTGACCAGCTCGTAGTCGGTGACGAATTTTTCTTCATCGTGTTCAGCAAGAACGCGCTTGATCCCCGGCGTTTTGGGTGCGCGCATGACGAACTCTACACCGAGATCGACGAGTTCATCGACTAACTCCACCCGATAGAGGCCACGATCACAGTAGATGCGAGTGATCGAGACGGCTTGACGCGCCGTCTCGATCACCTCGCAGATCGCCTCAATCAGCGACGGTGTGTCGGTCCGAGCAACGTGTGCGGACGCGAGCGTGAACCGCACTGCCGGTGACACAATGCACAGTGTCACGAAAACGTAGGCGAGATCAGTCCCTCGGTCAGGATTGATCCGTGAGACCATTGGTGTCTGCTTCGAGCCGTAATAGAGCCACTCGTGGAGGTCTAACGCAACCTCTGGGGTGTTCGGAAAGCGACGAGCTTTGCGTGTTTGTGTGAGTACCTGATCACGGACGCCATCGAACTGAACGTCGATGGCGTCCGCGTTCATCTGACCGAGATTGTACAGGAGTGATTTCGCCAGCGGACTCCGGTCCTCGAGGTCAAGATCGTCACCTCTGGCAAGTTGGAGGTGCCTAGCACTGGTGTTGGTGAATTCTCGCTCGAAGGCACTCCGAGTGAGGACTCTGGCGAAGTCCTCACTCGGATAGGTCCCGTTAGGCTTCGCTCCGAAGTCCAAGGACGGATAGAGCAATGATCCTGCGGCACGGCAGACCTGACGTGCCTCGGCAGTAGCGACCATGCTTGTCGTACGCTGCCACCGGAGAAATCCGTCTCTCAGGCACTTCGGCAACTACTGTTTAGTCGTGGGAGAAGTCACGACAGCCCGTGTTCGTCTTTGACCGCTGCTGCCACGTCTGCGACGGTGTTGTACTCCTCGTCGCTGTAAGAAATGAACCGAACGTCTTCCAGCGTCTCGGGGTCGTGTTCGGCGATAGTCTCGCAGATGATTCTGGCGCCGTTGTCAAGCGGAAAGCCGGCGACGCCACAGCCCAGTGCCGGAATGACGAGCGATTTGGCGCCGAGTTTATCGGCCCGTTCCAGCGTGTTCTTTGTGGCGTCGGCGATGCTCTGCTCAGTCGCTTTGCCGTCGCCGTAGTGTGGCATCGCCGCGGCGTGGATGACCCACTCTGCGTCGAGTTCGTAGGCGTCCGTGACTGCGATTTTCCCAAGGTCGACCGGTCCCTTCGAGGTGGCTTCGTCGTTGATCGGGCCGCCGGCTCCCCGCCTGAGCGCGCCAGCGACGCCGGACCCCATCTGGAGACTTGTCCCGGCGGCGTTGACGAGAACGTCCGCGGACTGCTGTGCGATGTCTCCCTGGATGACTTCGAAGTCCATACGCTCACTTCGATGGCCAGCATGAAAATTTCATTCCCGCAAATCCACACAACCGACGTGGAAACAAACCCCAGTATACTTCGGTGAGGCGGCCGCAGAGAGGCCAATGGCAGCGCCCTCCGACGGACCGAGCGACGAACAGACCGACGAAGACTCTGCAGCGTCGACGTCCGAACAACGTGCGACCGTGGCTGAGCAGTCGCCTGCCGACATCTCTCGGTTCACGACCGAGCGGCGGACGCTGACATCGAGCGTCCAGCTCATCTGGGCGTTCCGCGTACTCGTCGGCGTGGCAATTCTCAGTGCCATCGCGAGTTTCGCCGCCGCTCGGTTCGATGTAGACCGCAGTTTCGTCGTTGGCGGCGCTATCGTACTGGGGATTCTCGCGCTCGTGTGGGTCCACCTGCGCTATCGCATCTGGTCCTACCGGGTCCGCGAAGACGCGCTCTACTTGGAGCGTGGCGTCGTCACGACCGTCAAGACCGTCGCACCGCACGTCCGAATCCAGCACGTCGACACACAGCGTGGCCCGCTCGAACGCGCGCTCGGACTCTCGACGCTCGTCGTCTACACAGCCGGGTCGCGGGGTGCAGACGTGGCGATTCCCGGGCTCCAGACGGATGTTGCAGCGGACCTCCAGCAGCGGGTTAAGGAACTGGCAATCGAATCGGAGGGCGGTGACGCGCTGTGAAACTCGACAGTCGGACCGTTCCGTACCGCATCCTCGCCAACGGCGCCAGGATTGTCGGCCTCATAATCTTCAGTGTCGTCACCTCGGCGTCGAGTGGCGGGAGCGTGCTCGGCGGTATCGGACTCCTGCTGGGACTGATCGTCCTCGGTGTCGCGCTCAGTATCGGCTGGGAACTCGCCCGGTTTCGCCGCATCGACTACGAGCTGACGGCCGACACCTTCGATCTCAACTCGGGGGTGTTCTCACGCCGCGAGCGGGAGATTCCCTACCATCGCATCCAGAACGTCGACATCGGACAGAACATCGTCCAGCGCGCGTTCGGTATCGCGGAGGTGAGCCTGGAGACTGCTGGCGGCGGCTCGACCGAAGCACAGCTGCGATACGTCAGTCGCGAGGAAGCCGACCGGCTTCAGGACGAGATCAGTCGGCGCAAGCGCGGTGCCGACGCGGCCGAAGAGACCGAGGAAGAAGCGGTCGGCGAGACGCTGTTCGAACTCAGCGACCGCGAACACCTCGTTCTGGGTGTCGTCTCGGCTGACTTTCGGTTCCTGGGGGCGCTGTCAGTGCTCGCGCCGATTCTCGCACCACAGCTCGCGGGCGTTTTTGCGCCCGAGACCGACCTCCTGTTGCTGTTCGGGCCAGCCATCGCAATCGCGGGGCTGGTCGCGTTCTGGGTACTCAGTGGATTCCTCCAGATTTTGCGATACTACGACTTCGAGTTGACGCGGCGCGGCGACGAACTCCGGTACGAACGGGGACTGCTCCAGCGGTACAACGGGACCGTCCCGCTCTCGAAAGTCCAGACCGTTTCGGTACAGGAGAACGTCCTCGCGCGACTGCTCGGCTACGCGTCGGTCGTCATCCAGACGGCCGGCTACGCCCCCGGGCAGGACGGGTCACAGGTCGAGTCGGCGGTTCCGATCGCAAAGCGCGACCGCGCGTTCTCGCTGGCTCGCGCCGTTGAACCCTTTGGCGAAGTCGAGTTCCAGCGCCCGCCGACGCGAGCCCGGACGCGCTACGCGGCTCGGTACACCATCGGTCTGGCCGTCCTCGTCGGAATATTCTGGCTCGTAAACGCCACCACGAACCTCCTGCCGCTGTGGTACGTCCCCGCCGTTGCGGTCGTGCTCGTGCCCGTCGCCGCCCATCTCAAGTGGAAACACCTCGGCTACTACACTGACGGGGAGCACGTCATCACCAGGCACGGCTTCTGGCGGCGACAGACAATCGTCGTCCCGTACGACCGCGTTCAGGTGGTGTTCAGTAGCCAGACTGTCTTCCAGCGTCGCCGTCGTCTCGGGACTCTCACAATCGACACGGCCGGTGGCGGGGGACTCGTCAGCGGCGACGCCGTCGCACTCGATATCGACAGCAGCGTCGCCGAGGAACTCCGCGAGGACGTTGCGAGCAATCTCCAGCGAGCGCTGCGGGTCCGGTGACCCCGGTGTCGACTGCGGCGACTCGGTCTCTGGCGGTACTATTTTGTCGCTGTGGCTTCCGGTGGTGAGGTATGGATCGCGGTGACCGGGTACTTCGCGGGTCTGGCGTGGCTGCAGTCGTCCTGACGATGGTTGCTATTCTGGTTGCGACGGTGCTCTCACCGGCGTTCTCCTGGACCGGAAACGCGCTCTCGAATCTCGGCGTCACGGAGACCGCAGCGGGGACCGGTCTCACTGTAGTCTTGTTCAACGGTGGGCTGATACTCGGTGGACTTCTCGGACTCGGCTTTGCCGTGGCGCTCGCCAGGGCCGCGGTGTCACTCGCTGGCCGCGCGACCGCTCTCAGTTTCGGTCTCGCCGTCGTCTTCATGGCGCTTGTCGGGGTATTCCCGCAGAACACGACTCCTCACTTTCCGGTGGCTCTCGGCTTTTACCTGCTCGTCTCGGTGACGCTGTGGCTCGACGGACTGACTGCACTCGGTCAGGGGTGGCGACAGCGCGGACTCGTTGCTGTGACGTTCGGCACGGCGAATTTGGCCGGCTGGCTCGTCTGGGGGCTGACTGGTCCGCCGACGCGTGCCGGCCTCGCGATTCCCGAACTCTGGGGCGCGCTGCTCTTCTCTGTGTGGACCGGCTGGATTTCCGTCGGTCTCCTTCGGAATCGCTGGCTGCCGTCCGACCGGACCGACCAGTCCGACGCGGGGGTATAAGTCGGTGGGTGCCGATGCCCTGCTCGAATGCCAGCAGTCGAAACGACGGGGCTGACGAAACGATACGGCGACGTGGTGGCGCTCTCGGACCTCTCGCTCTCGGTCGAGGACGGCGAACTGTTCGGCTTGCTCGGGCCGAACGGCTCCGGGAAGACCACGACCATCGAGATTCTGACGGGCCAGCGTGAACCGACAGAAGGGGCGGCGACAGTGCTCGGACGGGACCCGGTGACCGACCCGCTTTCGGTCCGCCAGTCAATCGGCATCCTCCCCGAGCGCGAGGACCCGCCGAGTTTCCTCACGCCGCGGGAGTACCTCCAGTTCGTCGGTGACGTGCGTGAAATCGAAAACATCGACGACCGCATCGAGCGGTGGGCGCGCACCCTGGAGTTCCGGGGCGTTCTCGACACCATCGCGGGTGACCTTTCGGAAGGCGAGCGCCAGCGCGTGATGCTCTCTCAGGCGTTCGTCCACGAACCCGACCTCGTCTTCATCGACGAACCGCTCGTGAACTTGGATCCGCTGATGCAAGAGGAGGTCAAGTCCTACCTCCGGGAGTACTGCGCCGAGGGAAACACCCTCTTTCTCTCGACGCACTTCATGGCCGTCGCCGAGGAACTGTGCACGCAGGTCGGTATCATCGCGGACGGGACACTCGTCACTCAGCAGGACCCCCGCGACTTCGGAGACGGCGGCCTCCTCGATACGTTCGTCGAGGAGGTCGAGGGCAGCGCTGGCGCTCCGGGTGCGCCGGTCGAGGTGGCCGACGAATGACCTTCTCCTCGACAATTTCCCTTGAGAGAAATGACGAGTAACGCTGCGCTGTTCCGGTGGATGCTACTCGAGGAGTACCGACTCCACGCGAAGCTCTTCGGGTCGACCCGGTTTCTCGCCTTCCCGGTGTTCGTCGCTGCTATCGTCGGTGGCGGCGTCTACCTGCTCTCGCTGACGGGCACGTCGATGGGGGCTGTTGTCGCGGGCTTGCACGCGCTCGTCGTCTTTTTCGGACTACAGGTCGGGACACTCGGACTCGTCGGGAGAGACGCGATGCGCGACGTACTGGGTGATGTTACCCTGCTCGTGTTCTCGGCCCGAACGCTCCCGATTTCGTGGGGGCGACTGCTCGCGACGTTCCTCGCGAAGGACCTGGTGTACTACGCCGTCTTCTTCCTGACGCCGCTGGTGGTCGGGTTCGTTCCAGTCGCACTCACCGGTGGCCTCACCCTGGGACAGGTTGGGCTGCTCTGGGGGACGCTACTGGGGACGTTCGCACTCGGTGCCGCGGGAAGTCTCGCGCTCGTTGGACTCGGGACTCGAAGCAAGGTCGCGCTGGTGGTGGTCGTTGTCGCACTGACCGTGCTGGCGGTGCTTCGTGGCGGTGCGCTCGTCGGGGTGACGCCGTATGCCGTCTACACCGACCCCTCACCGACGACTGCGGCGACCGCACTCGTCCCGTTGCTGGCGGTAACCGTCCTCGGCCCGCTGCTGTTCGAGCCGGCAACGGGTGGCACGACACGACGTGTTCGCACGGACCGCTACCGGGAACTCCAGCGACTCCCCGGTGTGGACGGCATGACTGCGCGCCCGCTACTGGAGGTGGCGCGGTCGAGTGGCTCGGTGTGGAAAGTCGCCTTCTCGCTGGGTGTGCTCTTCGGCGTCGCTGCACTCCTGCTCGACCGGGTGGCTGCGGCGACTGGCATCGACCCCTCCGCTGGGGTGGCCTTCGGAACGCTGCTCGGACTGGGGAGTTTCACGACGTTCAACTGGGTGACGCAGTTCGACGACCCACAGGAGTACCTCCGCTATCCGACCGGGATGGATGCCGTCTTTGGGGCGAAGTTCCGCGCTCACCTCGTGCTTGCAGTGCCGACTGGACTCGGCTATCTCGCACTCGCTGCCGTCTGGTATCCGGTTGCTGACCTGCTCGTTGGGGTGGTCGTCTTCCCGCTGGTGTCGGTGTACGTCTTCGGACTGACGGCGTATCTGACCGGGCTCTCCGCGAACGAACTGCTCTTCGATACACCGCTGTTTGCGGCGTTCGGTGCGGGGATGGCACTGCTTGCGGTCCCGTTGCTCGTCGCGTCGCTGGCTGCGGGGACCGCGCCCACGCTCGCAATCGGCGGGGCAATTGCGTTGTCTGGACTGTCCGCACTCGTGGGATACTGGCTCGTCCGGCAGTCGGGTCCGCGGTGGGATGTAAAACTGCGAACCGGCGGATAGGCGTTCCAGAAACCTTTTGAGAGGTGTCTGAAATTGTACTGATGAACCACCATGAGCAGGCTCGGATTCGTCGCGAGGGTGTGTACTGAGCGGGTGGACCGATGACGGCGACCGGTCCGATTCGGGCACTCGTTGTCGACGATAGCGAGTTCTTCGCCGAGATGACGGCTTCGACGCTGACCGAGGAACACGACATCGAAGCGACCTTCGAGACGAACGCTCAGGCTGCCCTCGACTGGCTCGAGGAGTCGCGGGTCGACTGCATCGTCAGCGACTACGAGATGCCCGAAATGGACGGCCTAACCTTTCTCGAACGGGTTCAGGAGCGGTACGACGACCTGCCGTTTATTTTACTCACTGGCCGCGGCGACGAGGAGATCGCCAGTCGCGCCATCGCCTCCGGCGTCGCCGATTACTTGCTCAAACTCGAAGTCGTCGAGGACGAACAGTACGAACGGCTGGCTAACCGCATCGAGGGTGTCGTCAACCAGCAGCAGACGCAGAAAAAGTACGAGCGTCTCGTCGAGAACTCTCCGGACGCAATCGCTCACGTCACCGAATCCGGCACCGTTCTAGCTGCCAATCCCGCACTGGTCGAAGGGGTCGACACGGATTGTGAGTCGCTCGTCGGTACCCAACTGGTTGATGCCTTCGAAGGAACTGCCGGACAGAGACGTCTCGACGCCGGGCGGGAAGCAATCGAGACTGGTGAGACGGTGCGAACCGAGGACAGCTATGACGGCCGCTTCTTTCACAACATATTCGTCCCCGTCGAGACGCGCCGCGCTCACGACTCCTTCCAGTTCATCTCCAGAGACATCACCGAGCGCAGGGAGCGCGAGGAGGAACTCGAACGACAGAACGAACGTCTTGAGAGCTTTGCCAGCGTGGTCAGCCATGACCTCCGGAACCCGCTGAACGTCGCCCAGAGTTCAGTCGAACTCCTCCACGATGAAATCGACAGTGACCACCTCGACCGTATCGACCGCTCGCTCGTCAGGATGGGTGCTATCATCGAGGACGTGCTGACGCTGGCCCGCCAGGGTGATACCGTCGACTCGCCCTCGCCAGTCGACGTGGAGACCATGGCCGAGGACGCCTGGTCGTACGTCGAGACCGGCGACGCGACACTCGTTGTCGAAACGGAGGGTCGAATCGAGGCCGATTCGAGTCGCCTCAAGGAACTGCTGACCAACCTCTTCCGGAACAGCGTCGAACACGGTGAGGCCACGACAATCACGGTCGGGTCTGTTGAGGAAGCAGACGCCGACGACTACGGGTTCTACGTCGCCGATGACGGGACCGGTATCCCCCCGGAAAATCGGGACGACGTATTCGAGTCTGGTTTCTCCACCGCTCGGCAGGGTACTGGGCTCGGACTCACAATCGTCGAGGATATCGCGAACGCACATGGCTGGTCTGTCACGGTTGCAGACAGTGACGAGGGCGGCGCTCGGTTCGAAGTGATCGGTGTCACCGAACGATAGGGTAGTCTGTTGTTTTCGTTCTAATACACTGCAAACACATCCGACGACCGGCGGGATTATGTCTGTCCCGGCCAACACACGGGTGATGGCGCTCAACGGTGCAATCGTGGATTTAGACGGGACGGTCTACCGCGGTGGCACGCTCCTCGACGGTGCGAGTGAGGGTATCGACCGACTCCGGTCGGCTGGTCTGTCGCTCCTCTTTTTTTCGAACAATCCGACCAGAGACGGGGATACCTACGTCGACCACCTCGCCAATTTCGGCATCGATGCGCGACCCGGCGAGGCCTGTTCAGCCGGTGACGTGACGACCAGCTACCTTCGTGACAACCACGCTGACGACAGCGTCTTGTTCGTCGGCGCTGACGGCCTCCGGGAGCAACTGACGGCTGCGGACGTGACGTTGACCACCAGGCCCGACGATGTCGACGTGTTGCTCGGGTCGTGGACGCCGTCGTTCGGTTACGAGGACATGAACGCAGCACTCCAGGCAGTCGACGAGGACACGACGTTTCTTGGGACGGACCCCGACCGAACGTTCCCGCGAGAGAACGGCGGTCTCGAGCCGGGGTCGGGCGCAATTGTCAACTCGCTGGCTGCGACGGTCGGACAGGACCCGGATGCGATTCTGGGCAAGCCATCTGAACCGGCGCTCCAGATGGCGCTGGACCGTCTCGGCGTGACCGCTTCCGAGTGTCTGGTTGTCGGTGACAGACTCGGCACTGACCTCGCGATGGGCGCGCGTGCAGAGATGACGACCGTTCTCGTCTTGACCGGCGTGACTGATCGCGACGACGTGTCGAAAAGCGATATCCAACCTGACTACGTCGTCGACAGTCTGGGCGATATCGACGAGGTGCTGGCGACCGTCGACGGCTGACCTTTTGCGTTCTCCTAACAATTCTGACCTGACTATTCTCGCTCATAGACACTTTTGGCCGAGTGGGTCGTTACCTAAAACCGCACACGGAGTGCGTGATACACTATGGGTAAAGACATCCTGATGATCGTTGGCGACTTCGGTGAGGACTACGAAATAATGGTACCGTTTCAGGCCCTTCAGATGGTCGGTCACGACGTGGACGCGGTCTGTCCGGAGCGCGAGGCGGGAGACGCGTGCAAGACGGCGATTCACGACTTCAGGGGTGACCAGACGTATCTCGAAGAGCGGGGCCACAACTTCGAGTTGAACGCCACGATGGCGGAGATAGACCCGTCGGACTACGACGCGCTGGTCGTTCCGGGCGGGCGCGCACCCGAGTATCTCCGGAATTACGATGTCGTCATCGAGACCGTTCAGCACTTCTTCGAGACGGACAAACCGGTCGCGTCGATCTGTCACGGCCCGCAGATTCTGGCCGCTGCCGGCGTGCTTGACGGCTACGAGATGACCGCCTATCCGGCCGTGCAGGCAGAAGTCGAAGCCGCCGGCTGCTCGTGGGTCGACGGTGTCACGCGCGACCGAAATCTCGTCACCGGCCAGGCCTGGCCGGACCACCCCGAATGGCTGGCCGAGTTCCTTGACCTGCTCGGGACGGACATCGAACACGGCGCGGTTGCCGCCGCGGACGACTGACCCGCGCTGCCGGCGACGAAATAAACTTCCAACAACTCGTATCGTTTCTTATTTCGGTTGGTTTTTAGTGGGTTCCGGTCGACGGGTGGGATATGGTCGACAAGGAAGACCTGCGAGAGCAGTTCACGGATGCCTTCGAAGGAGCGGATTACCCGATAAACAGCCCGATGGATCTCGTCCCGGCACTACCGAGCGGGCCGTCGACGAAGTTCGAGTCGGGAGACTTCTCGATGACAGCGATGGAACTGAACACGAAACTCGGCAGTGGTGAGTTCCCGTACGACGACGTCGAGTCGTTCGTCGACGACGTGATGCGGCAACTCGAAGAGCAGGATCTCATCTGAGCGTTACGTAACGGATTTAAACGCTGGTTCCAAATTCTCGACTGCAGTCCCGTGGTGTAGTGGCCAATCATAGTGGCCTTTGGATTGTGGCCGTCTCGCGCGGCTGTGAGAAGAGAGCCACTGACGGCAGTTCGAATCTGCCCGGGACTATTTTGCGACGAGCATCTCGCGAGTCGCAAATATCCTCGGCAGTTCGAACCAGGGAACGAAGTGACCGTGGTTCGAATCTGCCGGTCTCAGTGTCGTCGGAGTTGTTTGAGCGGTGAGTGACCGTGGTTCGAATCTGCCCGGTCTCAGTGTCGGCAAACCGTTTTGAGCAGTCCTGGGCTGACGCCGTTCACCGACCCGCAGCGGTCGTTTATACTGCTCGCGGCCGTATCGACGAGCCGATGGGTGTGTTTCGATGACCCCGGCGGACCGAGATGTCGTCGAGACACATCTCCGGCACTTGAACGTATCCGAACTGGCGGCTTTCGTTGCCGACCTCTGGGATGCACAGGGGTTCCGGACGGAGCGGGACGGACTCGATGTCGTGGCGACACGAGGCGAAGAGACCCTCACAATCCGTGTCGTCGATGCGGTGTCGGGGCCGGTCAGTGCCGACCTGGTGGTCGCCATCGACGGCGGTTTCGATGGGCACGCCACGACGCTCGATGCCAGTGACCTCGGCGAACGACTCTGGTACGCCGTCGACAGACCGGTCGCTCGGGAACTCTGCCGTCGCCATCTCGGCGAGACTCCGTCGGCGCTGTCGACACCCCTCGGGTTGCAGCTCCAGCGGTGGGGGTCGGGACGGTCCGCTCCCGCACTGGCCGGAATTCTCGTTATCGCTGTGGTGACTGTACTCGCCGTCGGACTCCTCGCGAGTTCGGGGTGGATTCCGAATACGGTGAGTAGTGACTCCCAGGTGGGGGCCAGCGACACGCCGGCAGCGACAGCGACGCCGGCGGCGGCAACGACCTGGTCGCACGAGTCTCGCCTCGTCGACGCGAACACGGTCGACCCGGCACAGTTTCCGCCCGGTGTGACCAGCGACGGTATCGACGATATCGATGCACTGGCGTCGGCACACAGCCTTGCCATCGGAGAGCAGTCGTATACGATGTCGATAGACCGGTATCAGCCCGAAATCTGGGACCAGGAGGTAATCGATGTCCATCGTGATCTCGACATCGAGGTCAGTAACGGGACGTATCTGCTCGACGCTGCCGAGCGGGCGAACGGTGAGACGATTCCGATGGGCACCCTCTATCACGACGGCACGAAGACGTACCTCGCCCAGGAGGGATTCTCTGGTGTCTCGTACCGAGAGGTCTCAGCGACTGAACTGCGCCAGCAGTATCCACCACTGCCGTCGGAACTCACCGAACAGCTGGTCAGCACGCGGTTGTCGACGCCGACGACAGAAGTACGGGGGATACTCAGAGAGGGGGGTGACAGACTGTATCTGCTCACCGGGAGCGGCCAGCCGGAGTGGCAGGACATCGGTGAGGTCCTGCGGTACAACGTCTCTGCGCTGGTCACCGAAACTGGACTCGTCCGTGACGTCTCTCTGTCGTACATGATCCGCGACGGTGACCGAATCGTCGACGTTCGTCGGGAAATCACGTACGACGATGTGGGAGAGACGACAGTCGACCCGCCCGGCTGGTATCACGAACAGTTCGCTAGGAATGAAACAGGGACGTGACTGCTCGTGTGGAACATATATTGTTAGACGTGTGTGAGAGATATTCGATGAAGTAGCCACGAGACCACCACAGAGCCAAATTCACGGGATCAAGTCATCATGCTCTCCCCACTGATTTTCGGCAACTCGACGATGAACACCGCACCGTCACAATCACTGTCTTCATCGATAGTCGCGCCGGTGGAACTGTCCTGTTGACACCTGTCTTCAACCCAGATGTCCCCTCCATAGCTCTCGACGAGTGTTTGGACGAGATACAGTCCGATGCCAGTTCCATGGCTATTCAACCCTTTTTCACCCTTGCCAAAAATTGTCTCTTTCTGGGCGTCCGGCACGCCTGGGCCGTTGTCCGCGACACGCACCACAACTTCGTTTTCGTGCTCTGCTGCGGAAATGGTGATCTCCGGCACCTCAGTATCGTTGTGTTGAACAGCGTTTTTCAGGAGGTTCCGAAAGACTGAGCCAAGCATATCGTTTGCTTGAACTAGAACCGATGGAATGGGTGTCTTGTTTGTAACGACTGCCTCGGAATAGGTCGACTGCACTTCGCTTATCTCCCCTTGAAGTATTGTTTTGACATTAACTTGCTGCAGTTCTTGGTCTACAGAAACCATTACCTCAGCCATCTCGCGTGCGGAAGTAGTGAGTTCAACTGCATGGTTGGCGTTCTCGAGTACCGTCTCGATCGAATCCTGTGCCGCCATGTCGTCGCACTTCTGTTCGAGTAACTCTGCGTGTGCCATTATTAATTGAATATCATTGCGGATGTCGTGGCGAAGCACTTGATTGAGAATATCGAGATTGTCACGCTGTTCTTCGAGTTGCCTCTCGTACTGTTTGCGTTCGGTAATATCGATAGCTGTGATGTAGACCCGGGAGTAATCGTCTGGGTCGGGAATGTACATGTCCAGCAGTTCGTGGCGCTGCTCACCGTCGGACATTTCTGAGACGACCTCTCTGCGGAACTCCGTCTCACCAGCCGCGATACTGGCCCACATTGACTGCGCATCCGCTAGTCCGTCCTCGGTGACAAACGGGGAGAACCCCTCGAGTAGCGTCTCTTTCGACTCGACCCCGTAGTAGTCGGTCGCATTCTGGTTGACATCACGAATGTCGACACGGTCGAAGACCTCCTGCAGTTCCGCTGGATTAGCCTCGAAATACGCCTCCAGGTCGTCAATCTCGGCAGCGAGCTCGTCCACGTACGCTTTGGCCGCCGAGATATCCTCCTCCCAGAGCACGATTGGATTGTTCTCGAACAGCGATCGGTATCGCTCTCTGCTCCGCTCGAGTTCTCGCTGCCGCTGTTTGCGCTCGGATATGTCCCGCACGAGTGCGTGCAGCACGGGTTCGCCCTCGTGCTCGAAGCGGCTGAGTTTCACTTCTGCAGGGAACGATTCCCCATCGACGCGTTTGTGTCGCCACTCGAAGAACGCCTGCCCTTCCTCGAATGCCCTCTCGACGTGTGACTGTGCTGCTTCCTTCGAGTCTCTTCCGTCGGGCTGTGTCGATGGAGACAATTCCCAGGGGCTGTACTCGGTGAAGGATTCGACCGAGTCGAGTCCAAACAGATCGAGCGCACGCCCGTTACAGTCGAAGAACCCGTCTCGATCGAGCAACATGAGGGCGTCACGCGTCTCTTCGAAGAGACTACGGTACTTCGATTCACGTTCTTCGAGTTCTCGCTTCTGTCTCTTGCGGTCGGATATATCTCTGACGAGGGCATGCAACACTGGTTCGTCTCCGTGTTCGAAGCGGCTGAGTTTCACTTCCGCGGGAAATTCAGTTCCATCGGCACGTTGGTGCGTAAACTCGAAAAACGCCTCGCCGTCTTCGAACGCCGTCTCGATGCGAGACAGCGCCGTCTCTTTTGAAGCCGCCCCGTCTGGTTGTGTGGCTGGTGCGAGATCCCATGGCGTGTATTCGAGAAACGATTCGACGGACTCGATTCCGAACAGTTCAAGCGCGCGCTCATTACAATCGACGTAGCCGTCGCGGTCGAACAACATGAGCGCGTCGCGCATGTCCTCGAACAGGCTCCGGTACTTCTGCTCGCGCTCGCGGAGTTTGTACTCCCGTTCTTTGAGCGCAGTCACGTCCCGAGCGTAGCTGAGGACTGCGTCCTGATCGGTTTTTGCACTCTCGAATGGAACCTTTGTTGTCTGGAGGATCCGTGTCTCATCAGCGGCGGTGGTCACCTCTTTCTCGGGGACGAATTGTGCTTCGCCTGACTCTACTACCTCTCTGTCAGCGTCATCGAACTCGGCGAAGAGGTCTGGTATGGAGTCGTCCGACTCAGTCGGCTCTCTGACGCCATCGCGACTCATCCCAAACGCCTCTGCGGTCGTCTCGTTCGCCAGCAAGAACTCTCCGTCGCTATTTCTGGCAAATATCAGATCCGGACTCAGGTCGATAACCTGTCGAAGCTCTTCCCGTGCCTCCTCAAGTGCGTCCTCGTAGTGCTTGCGTTCGGTGATATCTCTCGCGACCGCGACGAATTTTTCGACGGTCCCCTCCTCGTCCGTTATCGGTGCGACTGTCTGGTTGAGAACGACCTGTTCCCCGTCTGCACTTTCGTCGAATACCTCTGATTCCCAGCGTTCGCCAGCGAGAATCGTGTCCCAGAACTCCTCGTAGAACTCCTCGCCGTGTTCGCCTGATCTGAGGATTCTGGGTGTGCGACCAACAGCTTGTTCAGTACTGTATCCTGTGACGTTCTCGAAGGCTGGGTTAACGTACTCGATAGTTCCCTCGACATCAGTGATATAAATCGCATGAGCGCTCTGTTCGACGGCTTTCTTGAATTGCTGAAGTTCTCGTTCGCGCTGCTTGCGCTCCGTGATGTCGACGAGGTAGCCGAGCAGATGCGAGGTTTCCCCTTCCTCTCGCAGATCACGAGTATACTCCATCACCCAGCGGGTGTGACCGTCTGCCGTGACGATCCTGTACGGGTCGAGACTCATGCGCCTGGCTTCCTCTTTCTGGTACTCTGTCACCTGACGGACGACCTGCTCTAAATCGTCCTCGTGAATGAGGTCGGCGAACGACACCTCGTTCGACTGCAGCGCTTCTGGATCGTAGCCGAAAATATCCCTGACGTTCTCGGAAACGTATTTGACGGGCCATCCTTCCGCATCTTCCCACTTGAACACGACTGCTGGTCCCTCCTGAAACATGTCGCGTTCCGCTTCGAGTTTCAACTCTGCCAGCTTCCGGTCGTCGATATCCTGATGCAGCCCCACTGCCCGCGTAGGTGTTCCGTCGTCAGCCCGCTCGACAACTTTCCCCATGGTCCGAACCCACTTCCAGTTCCCCGACTTTGTCTTCAGCCGGTACTCGCATTGGTAGTAGGGTGTTTCATTCTCGACGTGGTGAGCCAGCGCCTCGTTGTGTCGTTTCTCTCCCTCTGGGTGGACGATCTGTTCCCACCCCCGCAAGTGATCTCCCATCTCGGATTGTGTGTATCCGAGCATCTCAGCCAACAGCTCGTCACGTGACACTTCGTCCGTCTCCATGTCCCAGTCCCAGACGCCAAGATTTGCCCCTTCCAGAGCCATTTCCATCCGCTCTTTCGTCGTTCTCAACTCCGCAGTTTGCTCCTTGCGCTCCGTGATGTCGCGGCAGTTCAGCAGGAATCCGTCGATATACTCGTCGTCGAGTCCGTTGTACACGGTTGCTTCGAGCCAACACCACGCGCTCTCGGCTTGCTGATAGCGAAATTCAACGCTCTGACGTGTCTCCGGGGATGTGCGTGCTTCCTCGATGGTGTCCTCGACTGCATCCCTGTCGTCGGGATGCACATACTCGAGGCCCTTTTTACCGGTCAATGATCCGGGCTCGTGTCCGAGACGGCGCTTGACAGCCGAACTGACGTAGGTTATTCGTCGGTTCCGGTCGAGTACGAAGACGATGTCACTCGATTGTTCGAGAATCTGACGACACCAGGCCAGCTCCCGGGTACCCTCGCCTGCCTCTGTTTTCCTCGCGTCAGACATATTTTGTTATGATTTGACCGGTCCACTATTTGAATGTGGGCCTGGTTGTCACTGTCGATAATTACCGTCTGGCCGCATCCTTCTTGTAGTCGCTCAGTGAGTGGTTGACTCGGTAGTTTTATGCTCAATAGCTGTTACAATCTCTGATAAGAACGAACTCGGAACAGATGACGGGGACATGCCAGAGTGCGTTCGTGGCTGGATATTCTTTTTTACTGACTCGCTGGGGATCGCCCCGGAGGCTGGGCGTGAACTAAATGACAGATATTCATAGTGGCTGTGAGGGCGGAAACGGATGAAACTGACTTCCCTGTATAGGTGATAACACGTGACGGACGACAGTGAGACGACGACTGAGGTGACACGGGCGACGAGACGAGAACGACTGTTCCACGCTACTCTCGACAGGAACCCAGGAGATTCCACTATCAGGTGGTGTGGGATGGATATTCATCCAGTCGTGTTTCCGCTTACTCTCCTTTTCGTTGCACTCTTTCTCGGATTCACTCTCGTTTTAGGTGACCAGGCTGCGAGGGTGTACAGTGTTGTCTTCGAGTCGCTCAACCGGAATTTCGGCTGGTTTTACATTCTGGCGGTCAACGTCTTCATTTTCGCACTCGCCTGGTTTGGGATGAGCAGCTATGGCCACATCCGCCTGGGTGGACCTGACGCTGAACCGGAATTTTCGAACATGTCCTGGTTGGCAATGCTGTTCACATCCGGGATGGGAGTCGGACTCCTGTTCTTTGGCGTGGCCGAGCCAATGTACCATTTCCTGTCTGGCGGTGGCTCGTTTTTCGACGTGGCCCCCGCATCTCCGGCGGCCGGACGAGCGGCGACGGCAATCACGATGTTCCACTGGGGGATCCACCCATGGGCAATCTACGGTATCGTCGGACTGGGGCTTGGCTTTTTTTCGTACAACCGGGGACTCCCACTCGGCTTTCGCTCGGTATTCTACCCAATTCTCGGTAGTCGCATCTACGACTGGCCTGGCCACAGTATCGACCTCGCGGCTACTATTGCGACAGTGTTCGGACTGGCCACGGCTACTGGTCTGGGTGCGCTACAGATCACCGCTGGCCTCGATTTCGTGTTTGCCAGCTACACTGGCACTGGTATTCCGGCTGGTGTCGGAACGACCGTTGCTATCATTGCCGTACTTGTGGGGGTTACCACCGTGTCCGCTGCGGTCGGCCTCGAGAGTGGCGTCAGACGACTGGCTCGTGCAAACGTTGGGTTGATGCTTTCCCTGCTTCTGTTGCTGTTCGTTCTCGGTCCGACAGTGTATCTGCTCGATGTGTTCAACAGCGGAATCGCGGCGTATCTGGGCAATTTCATCGAGTTGAGTTTCTATGCCGAGGCGTTCGCTGGCGACAGCGCTGGGTGGCAACACGACTGGACGATATTCTTCTGGGGCTTCTGGATCGTCTGGGCACCGTTCGTCGGCTTGTTCATTGCTCGTATCTCACGGGGACGGACAGTCCGTGAGTTCGTCGGCGGTGTCTTGCTTGTTCCCGCCCTGTTCTCGTTGGTCTGGATGGCCGTGTTCAATGGGTCTGCAATTTTTGTCGAACTGCAGATCGCCGGGGGTGGTATCACAGGTCCGCTTCAGGACCAGGGACGTGCAGTTTCCCTGTTCACAATGTTGTCGTATTTCCCGCTCACGCTCGTGACGAGTCTCACCGCTATCGGAGCGCTGGTGACGTTTTTCGTCACGTCAGCCGACTCGGGCTCGCTCGCAATCAGCTACCTGACAGCAGGCGGAACACGAGAGGCCGAGACACGACAACGAGCGATCTGGCCCCTGCTAATCGGCGGAACTGGTGTTGCGCTCCTTCTGGGTGACGGCCTGAACGCTCTTCAGACGGCTGTCATAGCTGCGGGTCTCCCCTTCGGTGTGCTTATTCTGGTGATGGTGTACACCGTCTATCGGGGGCTGGAACGTGAGGCAGAAATCTACAGATCCGAGGCGTATCAGCAGGCCGCCGACGCGTCCACGGATCTGGAGGGGACGGAGCCAATCGATACGACGACGTCTTTTCGACGCGATGAATGAGTTCGGCTCTCAGTATCTCGTCGCTGGCTGGACACGCCACTATCCTTTTATTCACACACACGGTGGCAGGGTGTATGGGGCTGTCTGAGACACTGAAAAAGAGCCTGATAGCGGGTATTGCGCTTATTGCGCCGCTCGTCGTCACGGTCGTCGCCGTCCGACTCATCTTCGGGTGGCTACGCGGTATTCTCAATCCGATTATCCAGGAGACGGGGCTGGTCAGTCTCTCTGGAAACATCGAAATCGTGGCGGAACTGGGTGCCCTCGCAATTCTCTTGCTCGGCATCACACTGTTGGGGTATCTGGCACAGCGTAGCGGCGGGGCACGGCTGTTCGACCTGTTCGACCGACTCGTCGGTATTATCCCGATGGTGAGTGTCGTCTACAGCAGTGTCCGGCAAGTCTCGGACTCACTCGTCAACCGCGAATCGAAGTACGAGAGCGTGGTCCTCGTCGAGTATCCTCGCGAGGGGCTGTACGTGCTGGGCTTTGTCACCTCCGAGAGTCCGGGAGCGGTGACCGACGCACTGGGTCGGGAAGCGTACAACGTCTACGTTCCGAACAGTCCCAACCCGACACAGGGCCGATTTATGCTCGTGCCGACGGAGGACGTCATCGATATCGACATGAGCGTCAGCCGGACGGTTCGACTGCTCGTGACGACTGGAATCGCCGAAGACCAGGAAGAACTCGAACAGTTTCAGCGCGACGTGCAAACGAAACTCGATTCGGAAGACATCTCACTGGACGATGTCCGGACCGGTGCGCGAGAGGAGTTATAGGTAGGCAGCGTCCCAGCGGGTGGGCTTGCGGGCGTTGCCACACTCGTCGCACTGGATGCGGCCCGACGCGTCCATCGCGTTGGCGAGCTGGTCGCACTTGCCACACCAGTAGCCGTAGATCTCCTCGGCCGCTCGGTCGGTGTAGACGATGTAGAACGAAGCGATAGAGCCGGTTTCCTCGTTCTCGCGGTCGATGTAGACCGTCTCACCACTATCGAGGTCGACCGGTTCCATCCGCTCGGCTTCGACTTCGGCGTAGACGTTCTCGACGTACGAGGTACCATCAATATCGACGGTCTCTTCGCCGATTTTCACGAGGCCGCGATTCTCGTAGAAAGCGTTTCCACCGGCGTTGTCAGCGAGGACACGACCACGGAGGTTGCCGGCGCCGATGCTGGCGAGGTGGTTACGGGTCGCTTTGAACAGGTCGAGACCGATGTCTTCGCCCCGGTAGTCGGGGTCGACGTGGAGCCAGAGGATTTCGCCGGTGTTTTCGCCGGTGATGTCGCTGTCGGAGAAGGCGACGACCTGTTCGTTGTGTTCTACGACGAGCAGCACTTTGTCGTCGTCTTCGAGCAGATTGCGCAGGCGGTTTTCGTCGTACCACTCTTCGACAGCGCCGATAATCGCCGTCGGGTCGAGCGAATAGGATGCCTGCATCGACCGCCGGGCGACGTCTCGAATAGCGGGCCTGTCGTTGGCACGGGCTTCTCGAATCTCCATGCTCTTGCGTTCACACCGATATGCAATAAACGTACAGCACGCAAGTATCCCAGGGGGACGGACGAATCCACACGTTCAGACGGGACCCTCGATGTCTGTCTGTTGTCAAACTGTCTCTTGTCGTAACGCTAAAGAGTCGAACCGCCTTTTTTGCCCGTAAGATGACCAAGGTTCGTTTCGTTCGGAGGTGGTGCTGTGGGTGTTGAGATACGCGAGTCGCCCGTCTCGGACGAGGAGTTTGCGGAGATGGAGGGGTTCGTCCGGGACTATCTCGCTGCGAGCGTCGAAAACGAGGAGGAAGGCGGCCGGATGCGGTGGTACCCGTGGCACTCCGCGGAGTACCGGTTCAACCACATCCGGAACGTGGTCGAACTGTCCACGAAAATCGCCCGAGAAGAGGGTGCAAACGTCGACGTGACGCGCGTCGCTGCGCTCTTTCACGACATCGCGAAACTGGAAGTCGAGCAGGACATCCACGCCGAGGAAGGGGCTCGCATCGCCCGGGAGTATCTGACGACGCAGTGTGAGTACCCCCAGTCGTTCGTCGACCAGGTCTGTGAGTCCATCGCGGACCACTCCTACCAGGGCGACCTCACTGACCTCACGCTCGAAACCCAGTGTCTCGTCGAGGCAGACATCCTCGACAAGGTGGGTGCCAACGGCGCGGCACTCATGTTGTTGCGGATGGGTTACGAGTCCCGGACGCACATGGACAGCGCGGAGATGGTCGGGCGGGTGCTCGAACGCGGCATCACTGCCAAAGAGCGGGTCCGGAGCACGACGGCACAGGACATCGCACACCGCCGACTCAAGCGCGTCAAGTGGTTTCGAGAGTGGCTCGACGACGAAGTGGCGGCGATCGACCTAGAGTAACACCGTCGCGGCCGCCCAGAGGAAGGCGACGCCGAATCCGCCCAGCACGAGCGCACTCGCGCCAGCGACGACCGGCGTTAGCTTCTCGAACCGGTCGCCGGCAGCCACGAGTCCCGCTGGAAAGCCGGTAATCCAGCAGACGATACCGCCGAAAAAGCCGACCAGCAGCGCCGGGCTCCCGGTCTCGACGACGACAAGTCCCGCGAGCGCATCCCCGACGTACTGGACTTCGGCCAGCAGGTCGTGTGTTCCCGGCGTCAACAGCCCAACGCCGACGGTGAGCCAGAACAGGATCTGGTAGGGATTGGTCAGCGCCAGCACGAACGCCTTCCGGAACCCCTTGCTCTCGCTGTCGGGGTCACCGTCGGGTGTCAGTGTCGCTCGCACGCCCCGTGCCGCGTCGACGCCGAACCACAGCATCAGAACGCCGCCGACCCCGAAGAGGATGCCCCGCACCTGTGGCATCGATTCGACGATGGTGACGACACCGGCGAGCGATAACACGAGAAAACACAGGTCTGCGACCATCGCACCCAGCCCCGCTGTAAAGCCCGCACGCCACCCTCGAAGAACGCTCTCTTCGGCGATGATGGCGTTCATCGGGCCTGGCGGTGCCGCGAGTGCGAGGCCGAACAGCGCACCTGCGAGCAGTGTCGAGAGCGTTTGGACGAACATCTGTGAGTTCAGTCGGACGTGCGTGCTTCGAGATGGTCGGCGATGTAGCCGGAGATGTCGTTGAGATGGACGGTTCCCCAGGTGGCGACGACGATTGCCCCGATGGTGTCGAAGACCAGATCCAGCATCGTATCTTCGAGACCGTGCTGGGTGAGCAAGGCGGTGTTGCCCTGCATGCGTGCGAGTTCGCCGAGACCGAACTCGATGACTTCCCAGACGACGCCGAAGGCGAGGACGAACAGGAGAATGTAGACGAACATGAAGCGACGGGGCAGGTGGATATCGGGGGAGTGTTCGTCCAGTGCGCGCGCCGTCGAGTAGCCGACGGCGGCGACGACCGATGCGGAGAGGCCGTGGGTGACGTGGTCGAACCACGGAATCTGCCCGTAGAGATTCTGTTCGGAACCCGGCAAGCCGAGCACGCCGAAGGCGTGCAGGAACACCGCAGAGGTGATCCACAGCGTCAGCGCCGGGTCCATCGGGATGTCGTAATCGCGCTCCAGAATCGGTGGTATCTGCGTGGCGACGAAGCCGACGAAGGCGTTGACGACGACAGTCGTACTCCCACCCCAGACGCCGGCGAAGATGATGCCGACCAGCCCCACTTCCATGGCGTAGGAGAGCTGTTTCTGGCGCCGTTTGCTGATGCCGAGCCAGTCGCGTACTCTCATCGGTCGACCTCCGCCGGGAGTCGTGACTTTACGCGAGCCACTCGGCGCACGTAGAATTCGAAGATAAGCCCCGCGAGAATGCCCGCGATAAAGGAGGCGACGAACTCCAACATGACGGCACGTTCCTGCGCTGCCTCGTCCGGACCGAGCGCCTCGATGAAGCCGGTCCCCAGCCAGATATCTGCCGACCAGCGCGCGACGGCCCAGATACCAGCCGCGGCCATCGTCGTGATGACGACGAACGCCACCGCGAAGCTTGGCGTCATCCGGACTGACGTGAACGTCTGAAGTTCGACAGCCACGATGAGCGCCAGTGCAGCCACCGAGAGATACGTCGCAATCTGGCTACTCACGTCGAAGGTCGCAACCGCCCGCCCGAGTATCGGGAGTGCGGCGAGCAACAGGACTTCCCAGGGGAGCATCACCCGAGGTGAAAAAAATGCCAGCGGCGGAATGCAGACGAGGACGAGGACTGCAACGGCAAAGAAGCTCCACAGTGGGTCCCCTGTCAGGAACGACCCGACGGCGACGAGTGCCACGACACCCGTGATGACCCACGCCAGAACGGCGTTGAGTCTGGCATCTCGGAGTAACTGCTCGAACTCGAAATCGGCCATAGTTGGTGCAGTTGCGGCGGCGTGTAAAACGTGTTGGCTGTAACCGCTACCCGACAAGAGAATACGCCGTTGCGTAGGCGAGGCCGGCCAGCGTGACGGCGGTCAGTGCCGTCACGACGGTGTACCAGCGGTCTCCGACCTGTCTGCGAAGCCGGATCGGGACGGCGATGAGTCCGACGCCCAGGACGCTGAAGACAAAGGGCCACGACACCTGGAGCGTGGGCGCGGGAATCGCGAAGACAGCACCGGCGTACCCGACACCTAGCGCCGCCCGCGGTCGGACGCGCGGGAGCAACTGCCAGCCCCGGAGGTGTGCCACGGCAACCAGCGCCAGCCAGATGGTCGCGAGTTCGACGAAGAACGCACCGAGCAGGTGGAGCGTCGGGTCCGGGTGCAACAGCACGCGGTCGGCGAGTATCGTCACGTCCAGCGGGTAGAGAAACTGCGGTGGCGACCCGGTAAAGAGGTCGCCGAAGGGGTGCGTGAGCAGTCCAAGGAGTGCCGTCGACAGGACGATGCCCGGACCGAAATCGAGACTGCCCGCGACGTGGACGATGGCGAGCCCACCCAGCAGGAAGATGGTGACAATCGCGGCGGCGAGCGGGCCGCTGGTCAGGAAGACGGAGCCGAGCAGTGCGGTAAACGCGAGAACGACAGCACCGAGCCAGATGCGTGTCTGCCCCATCGCATTCGTCGTTCGTGCGCGCCACGCTGCGAACCCGACTGCAGCGATTGCACCCAGAACCAGCGAATGGGTGACCGCACGGTGGACGACAGATGCTGCCTCCCAGAACGCGTCGGAGGCGGCAAACAGTCCTTCAGCACCGGCAGCGAGACCGAACAGGGCGTAGGCCATGTCGATGTCCGGGAGCGTGCCGAAGAGACCCGCGAGGATGCCGACGGCGAGCGCGCGGTCGGTCGACCAGCCGCGGCGATGTGCGACGCTCGCTGCGATGGCGAACGCCAGCAGGCCGTGACCGACGAACATGAGTGTCAGCCGTACGACCTACCGAATTATAAACTGCTCGTTGAATTGGTAGCACGACACAACTCGGGTGTGTGCGAGAATGGGTGGGGGTAGGAGTGAGCGTCAGGCGGTACGGCCGGCGACGGTGTACTCGCCGCCCTCGCGGACGCCGATGATTGCCCACTCGTAGTCGGGGTTCTCTCGTGTCAGGTGCTGTTCGAGGTCACCCGCTCGGTCTTCCCAGGTGACGAAACAGCGGAGGTTCCCGGACGTAGGGATGTCTCGTGGTTCGGACATCGGTGTGACATGTACAGTCCGCCACTTTCGTTGCGCGTGGATTTCCCTTCCGTTCCCCGACACGTTGTATCCGAGGTCTGCGAATATCGACTCGGCTTCCTGTCTGAGTGAGGTGGTAACAGTCCCCATTCGTTACTCTCTACCGAGCCCCAGGTATTAAGCGTATCTAACTGACACTGACACAACAGAACCTGGACTGGTTGGTCTTACTCGTGGGCGGCGTCCCACTCCTCGGCTTTCGTCCGATTGGAACACTCGTTGCACTGGACGCGACCCATCGAGTCGACGGCGTTGTCGAAGGTACCGCAGTTCGCACAGTAAAAGCCCCAGCGTACGTCTGCGGACTCGCTCTCGTAGACGACGAAAAACGGACCCTTCTGCCCACGTCTCCCCTCGGAACGGTCTATGTACAGCGTCTGTCCGTCGGGACCACTCTTCGCTTGCATGCGTCTCGGTTCGCCGCCCACGCCCAAATGCGTACTGTTCGCGGTCACAAACTTTGAGGTTGATGAGCGGTGAAACACGGACGATGACCCAGGTCGTCGTGCCCGTTCGCTATCCGCTGACCGGCCACTCCCGCGCCACGCTCGCGGAGGCTATCGATATCGCGGAAGAAAACGACGCTGCGCTCACAGTGCTTCACGTCAACCTCTACCAGGGTGGACATGCTGTCTCCCGAAGCGAGCTGAAAGACGCCGTCGAGCGCGAGTTCGGGCCACTCCCGAACGCTCGATACCTCGTTCGGAAGGGGTTCCTCGTCGAGGAGACCATTCTCGAGGAAATCGCCGCTGAGGAGGCCGATATCGTCGTCATCGGCAAGAAGCAGGTCAGCCGCTGGCGACAGATGATTCGCCGCCTCGTCGACGACCCCGACGTGGAACACTATCTCCAGAACGAACTCGACTGCGATGTCATCACAGTTACTGGCTAGTTTTCCGTCTCGTCTTCCGTCGGCTCTGTCCGCTGGTGTGCCATCCGTCGGTCGTCAGGTCTGGCTGCTAACCCGTCTCGGTCTGTCTCGTCGAGTGACACCTCCAGTTCGCCGCTGGTATCGTCGAAGTACAGATGTGAGTGCGGGTAGGCGATCTCCACGTCTGCGTCTTCGAGTGCCTTCCAGATGTTCGTCTGGAGGTGGGATTTGACCGTCTGGAGTCGGTAGGGCTCTTTCACCCAGTAGCGCAACCGCAGGAGGATACCGTGGTCGCCGAAGTTCCCGATGAGACAGTCCGGCTGTGCGGGGTACCGAGCGCCGCCGATGCGTATTCGCGGTCCGCCGTCGATGATGTCGTCCACTCGCCGAGCACTCCGTTCGATGACATTTCTGGCCGCTCCAATATCGCTCTCGTAGGTGACGACGACATCGAGCGTCTGGCGCGTCCGTGGGTCCTCGGCGGAGTAGTTGAACACGTCCCGCTCGCGGATGTTCCCGTTGGGGATGACGAGGAAGGTGTTGTCGAGCGTGAACACCTTGGTGTACCGAAGCGTGATATCCTCGACGAAGCCGCGTTTGTCCTGCTCGGGCAACTCTATCATGTCTCCGATTTCGTAGGGCTGGTCGGCGAGCAGGAAGACGCCGCTGATGATACTTCCGACGATAGGCGCGAGGATGACACCCACCACGGCCGAGAACACCGTCACCGAGAGGGCAATATCACCAAGTGCCAGACCGTTGATACGAAGAATGACGAGCAGCGCAAACAAGAAGACGGCCAGCTTGATACCACGAAGCGCGGTGCGGGTGAGGCTGGGGCGGCCGAACTGCTGGGCGATGCGCCGGCCGAGCAGGCGCACGAGCAATCGAGCGATTAGCCAGCCAATCGCAAGGGTGAGCAGCGACGCGACCACCGGCACAGTCCACGCGGGCACCACGTCGGGAAGCCACGGTGGCGGTTGGATGGCCGATTGAAGCGCGACTGTCTGGCCGTTCATGCTCCAGCAATCCCTCGGATACGAAAAAAGCGTTGCGTCACCGTGTCCGAACGTTATTTCCCCGCCGCCCGTCCATATCCTAGCTATGACTACGTTCGACGCCGGGCAGTTCACGCTCGAAAAAGTTCGTGACTGCGTCTGGGAGATTCCCAAAGAAGGAGACATGCGCGTTCCAGCGCGCGTGCTCGCGAGCGAAGCGCTGCTGGAAGAAATCGTCGAGGACAAAACGCTCGAACAGCTCAAAAACACGACCCATCTCCCCGGTATCCAGAAGTACGCTCTCTGTATGCCCGACGGCCACCAGGGATACGGCTTCCCGGTCGGCGGTGTCGCGGGTATCGATACCGAAAACGGCTGTATTAGTCCCGGAGCGGTCGGGTACGACATTAATTGCGGCGTCAGAATGGTGAAAACGAACCTGGCCTACGAGGACCTCCAGGGCCGCGAGGAGGAACTCGTCGACAAACTCTTCGCCAACATCCCGTCGGGACTCGGCGGGGGCGGTATCCACGACGGGACCAAAGCCGACATCGAGGCTATCCTCGACCGCGGCATGGACTGGGCACTGGAGGAGGGGTACGCTGTCGAGGAGGACCTGGCCCACTGCGAGGACGAGGGGTATCGGCCAGACGCCGACGCCAGCAAGATTTCACAGAAAGCCAAGGATCGCGGGGCGAACCAGATCGGATCGCTCGGCTCGGGCAATCACTTCCTCGAAGTCCAGCGGGTGACCGACATCTACCGCGAGGACGTGGCCGAGGAGTTCGGCCTCGACACAGACCAGGTCGTCGTGCTCATCCACTGTGGCTCGCGCGGGTTGGGACACCAGGTCTGTACCGACTATCTCCGTGACATCGAGCAGACCCATCAGGGACTGTTGAACCAACTGCCAGACAAGGAACTGGCGGCCGCACCCGCCGGCTCGCAACTGGCCGAAGACTACTACGGCGCGATGTGTGCTGCCATCAACTTCGCGTGGGTGAACAGACAGCTCATCATGCACCAGACCCGGAAGGTCTTCGAACAGGTGTTCGACCAGTCCTGGGCGGAGATGGAAATGGACCTGTTGTACGACGTGGCCCACAACATCGCGAAAAAGGAAGTTCATACGGTCGAGGGCGAGGACAGAGAGCTGTACGTCCACCGGAAAGGTGCGACGCGGGCGTTCCCGGCCGGACGACCGGAAGTGCCGGCCGCCTACCGCGACGTGGGACAGCCCATCATCATCCCGGGGAGTATGGGCGCTGGCAGCTACGTACTCCGCGGTGGCGAGAACTCACTCGAAGAGACCTTCGGCTCGACCGCCCACGGTGCCGGTCGATTGATGAGTCGAACGCAGGCGAAAAACGAGTACTGGGGCGAGGATGTACAGGACGACCTCCGCGAGCAAGAACACATCTACGTCAAGGCCCAGAGCGGGGCGACGGTCGCCGAGGAAGCACCGGGCGTCTACAAAGACGTCGACGAAGTTGTTCGTGTCTCCGACGCGCTCGGTATCGGCGACCGCGTCGCGCGGACGTTCCCCGTGTGTAACATCAAGGGTTAGCCCAGGTCACCGGCGCCACCCGCAGGGTTCCACTCGTCGAGGACCTTCGTGGAGCCGTTCCGGTAGACGTAGAGCACCTGGATGTTGTCTCTTGACCCGACCTGGCTGCCGTAGGCACTGCTCTCGCTTAGCTGGACGAGGTCGCCTCTGGTCACCTCTCTGGAGCCGTTCCAGCCGGCGACTTCGGCCCACGTGACGTTTGCATCTGGCCCTTTGATACGGACTCTGTCACTCGGGAGTGCGCTCCCATCTTGGTGTGTGACGAGCAGATACGACCCCTGGCTCTGATGCTCGAAGCTGAAGTTCGCCTCTGTCGTGCTTCCGCCCTCGTCGTCCAGAAAGAGGACGTTGACACCTACCGACGCGGTCACGACGACGGTCAACAGGACGAGCGCCGCCAGTCCAGCGCCCTCGGACACGCCACGGTCCCCGAGGTCAGTTGTCATCTGGGCCGACGTAGCGGACCCCACAATAAATGTCGTTCGGCACGGAACGGGAAAGCCATTAGTTGTCCCGGGGCGACTGCTCGCGTATGATAGACGAGACCGCCGAGGAGATCGCGGACATGCAGACTCACAGTTCCTCGGTCGTCGCGGTCAAAGCCGCCCGCGCGCTCCGTGAACTCACCGACCGGGAGTTCCCGACTGTCGAGGAGTACCGCCGAACGCTCACGCGAAACAGCAGCGCGCTCCGTCGCGCCAACCCGTCACACGCGTCGTTGCACAACACCCAGCGCGAAATCACCGAAACCGTCGAGGACGCCGACGTCGACACTGTCGAGGCAGCCCAACAGCTCACCCTCGACACTATCGATGCCGTCGTCGACCGTATCGAGACCGCGAAGCGTCGCGCAGCCGAAGCCGCTGCACCGCTCCTGGCGGAGGCGGAGACCCTGCTCGTCCACGACTACTCGACGACAGTCCTCTCGGCGATAACCCGCGCTATCGAAGACGGCGCGTCGTTCTCGGTGTACGTCACCGAGGCCCGACCCCGCTATCTCGGCCGAAAGATGGCCCGTCGACTCGCCGAGTTCGAAGCTGTCGACACGACCTTGATCGTCGATAGCGCACACGGCCACTATCTCCCCGAATGTGACCGCGTCGTCGTCGGGATGGACTGTATCGTCGAGGACACACTCTACAACCGTATCGGCACTTACCCGATCGCGACGACCGCCGACGACTGCGGGGTGCCGGTGACGTCGCTCGGGTCGGCGGCCAAGCTCGTCGACACCGGCTTCGCCTTCGAAAACGAGTACCGCGCGGCAAGCGAGGTGATGCTCGAACCGGCCGACGGTTTCGATATCGACAACCCCGCCTACGACGAGACGCCGACGCGTCTGCTCCACTCGGTCGTGACCGACGAGGGCGTCGAACAGCTCTGAACCGTCCTGTCCCCCTGATTCGAAGGCGTAAACGGTAGAGAGGATTTTTATCCCGTCCCCTGCTGACTGGAATCGTGAGCACGCTCGTCGTCTGCCTCCACCGCGGTACTCCCCTCCCAGGTGCCGACCCACCTGTCGTCGGACGGTCCGCCGTCGAATCACTCGTGACCGCCGTCGGTGTCGAGGACCCCGAAGACAGCCGCGTCAACTGTTTGCTCGAAGGGCTACGTGTCGCCGACGACCTCTCGGATGCGACGGTAGCGGTCATTTCCGGCACCGGCGAGGCGGTTTCGGCCGACCGCCAGGTCGCACGCCAGATAGACGACCTGGTGGCCGAGCTCGACCCGGACTCGGCCGTCGTCGTCGTCGACAGCGCCGAGGACGAACGGCTGGTCCCGATCATCGAGAGCCGCCTCGCCGTCGACGCCGTCGACCGGGTCGTCGTCCGGCAGGCCCGCGACATCGAGTCGACGTACTACCTGCTCAAGCAGTTTCTCGCCGACGAGCAACTCCGCAAGACCGTCCTGGTCCCGCTCGGTGCGGCACTGATCGCCTTTCCCGTCTTGCTCTTCGTGGCCGACAGTCCGGCGCTCGCTGTCGGCACCATCGCCGCCGCGTTCGGTGTCTACCTGCTCTACAAGGGGCTGGGTATCGACACGTATCTCGCGCGCTTGCCCGGCGACATCCGCGAGGCGCTCTACTCCGGCCAGGTTTCGCTGGTTACGTACGTCGTCGCGGCCGGACTCGCGTTAGTCGGTGCCTTCGCCGGGGCGCTGAGTGCCTCCTCGATGCGCGTCGAGGCAGTCGGAGTGGTCATCCTCGGAATGCGCTTTGCGTTCGACGCCGTCCCGTGGCTCACGGCCGCAGCACTCGCGGCCAGCACCGGTCGACTGCTCGACGAACTCATCCAGGACGAGGGCGTCGGAAGCGCCTACGTCAACCTCCCCTTCGTCGCGATCGCGGTCGGCCTGGCGGTCCGCGGCTTCTCGGCGTACTTTCTCGAACGCTCCGGCGTGTTCGACGCGATGACTATCCCGGCGACTGAATTCGGCCCGATTGCGTTCGACGGACTCGTCCTCACGTCCGCAGAACGCCTCGCGGTGTTCATCCTCGCGAGTATCTTCGTCAGCCTCGTCGGCGTCCGCGTCGCGGCCTACATCAGCGGCAATGATGTCGACGTGCCCATCGAAGAGGGTCGGTCCTGACTACTGCCGCGTGTTTCCCGTCGTCGAATCGTCCCCCTGAAATACCACCGAATGGAATCGCCGGCCATGCAAGAAGTCGTGCAGGCACGTGGCCACGAGCACGTCTCGGCCGAACACGCCAGTACGTTCGAGTTGACCAGCGACGAGTATCTCACGCCAGCGGGAGATTGCATCCTCGGCATCGAGGCCGACCGGGTCCCGGCAGATTTCGGCGAGGACTTCGTCGCCGCCTGTCAGTCTCACGATGCGACTATCGTCGTAACCCTCGACGTTGGCGAGCACACAGAGCGCATCGAGGGTCGAGGTCACCCCGACCTCTCGTTCGAAAACGAGCGGAGTGCGGTCGGTCGGACGAGCGACTACGTCGACGACCGAACTATCGTCGTCGGGGCAGACAAAGCCGCCGGCGACCTCGACAGGGACCTCGTCGACGCGCTGGCTGCGGGTGAACCGGTGACGATGACGCTATCCGTCGAATGATGCCGGTCGCGTCCGCCCGCGACGGGACGAGTGTGCCAGCCGGTATCGGGACAGGCTTTTATTCCGATACGGTCTACGAGCGTCCATGACGCTGCTTTCCTTCGACGAACACGGCGTCGATGTCGTCTACGAGGGGACGGAGTTTCGCCTCGAAAAACCGCTCATCGAGGAGGCCCTCCAGAAGGAGTATCCCGACGTGACGGACCACGAAGTGATGAAGATTGTCGAGCCAGACCCGTCGCTGTCGGGCGAACCACAGCGCATCGCCGATATCCTGACGTAGTACCCAGTCGCCACCTGGTCTCGTCACTCTTTTCCAGTCGAGCGGCGTCTCAGCGCGTCTTCCGACACTGTTGCGCGACAGACTCGTTTCTCTCGTCTCCTGGGCGTACAGTCTATATCGCTATATGGAATGAGTGGTCGTGGGTACGACGCTCCAAAGACTGGTCTGGTACAAAATAACACGGGACTGATTCGGATTTAGTTGCTGCTCTCCGGAACTGGCATCTCCGTCTCGCCGACGAAGGCGCGCACCGTAGGTATGACCCGATCAGGTGCTTCTGCTGGACCGCCGTGACCGACTCCCTCGAACTCGATGAACTGACTGTTCGAGAGGGCCGCATCCACTGCACGAATACCGTCTTGGAGGTGAGGTGGTCCCTCAGTCCCGGTCAGCAAAAGCACTGGCGCGTCGATATCGAGTGAATCCGGGAGACGGTACTGTTCGATAGCACGGTTGATTCGTGCGATGTTTTCGGTCAGCGCGACGATTTCGGGCCACGGCTGCCACCCGGCGAGCCAGCCATCGAGATCATCGATTTCGCCACCGTGCATAACCTCGCTGATGTAGAACTTCATCGCTTCGCGTCGTTCTCCATCGTTGATTCGCTCTTGCATCTGTTCCGCGAGAGTGGCTTGCTCTCGATAGTCGCCGATAAGAACGGCTGGCTCGTACGCGATGACGTTCTCTACTGAAGTCGCTCGTGCGGTCTCAATCGCCAGTAGTCCGCCGAACGAATGCCCGAACAGAACCGGAGTTCCATCGACCGAATCGATGACTGCACGAATATCTTCGACTCCACGGTCGAGGCGATACTCGTCAGCATCGCCGCTTTCCCCAACGCCACGTCGATGGGGGATAACGACCGTGTAGTCTTCAGCGAAGCGAGGAACTATGCGCTTCCAGTACTGGGGAGAAGATCCTCCATGAAGGAGGACGAGTGGCGGGCCCTCTCCGTGCTGTTCGAATGCGATACTGGTCCCGTCTGCAGAAGTGACTGTCTGCATTGATGCGTCTCATCGTTTATTGTGGTAGCGGAGAGTGCCTGTCTCTCAGTCATTCGGCCTTTTATAACAAGGCCAATTCCGGAATGGTGGTTGCGTTTGGGAGGAGGAGTCACGCAGCCTTTCAATTAGGTCTGGCCCGACGCAGCTTCCAGGGAACACTGTCGGTTCAGTACTGTACTGCCAGAGAACGAGAGAGGCACGTTACTGAACTAATTGGGGAGTGGCGGCCACGTCGTAGCCACGGTCTCCTCGATGAGTTGTGTTTGCGCCCGGCGCAGTCGTTCAGATACAGAAGAGGGAGAAATATCCAATTCTGTGGCGACATCTTCCAAGGATACCTGCCGTGGGATATCGAAATAGCCCAGTTCGTAGGCGGTTCGGAGTGCCTCGTGTTGACGGTCGGTAAGTCCATCTCCCGGCGGTTCAGACTCCCCGTCTTGGGTGAGGCGGTGTAACCGGAAGTCAGCGTTCCGCTGCCAAAACGAGGAGAACTTACTGAATGCGTCCCGGTCGGCGAACCAGCCGGTTTGTCGCCACCCGTCTGGCACCACATCGATCCGCTCGATAATCGCGTCGGCCGTCGCGAGCGCTTCGAGGCCTGCAAGGTCGTCGAGATGCGCACCGAGTTGCTCCTCCAGACTGAGCGCTGGGTGCACCTGATATCGACGGGTTTCGCCGGCCTGCCCAACGAGCGTCCACTCACCGACGTCGTATGCTTCCGTGAATGCGTTCTCAATCTCCGACTGAGAACCATTTTGTACGGTCACGAGAAACAAGGGGCGGTTCCCGTGATTGAATTGCATGTTGAGTGTCAGTGTTGCCTCGCTGACGTCCGCTGCCACCCCAGTGAGCGGTAGCGCCTGACAGGCGATAGCGAATTCAGCGACGAGTCCCATATGTCGTTGTTTCTACCGTTCTTAATGGTGGTGTCGAAAATGCAGCCATATCTGTTGCCGTCCCAGCAGCGAGCCTGCGGGGTGCATGTTGAGATACATATCCTCGGCTACCGAGAACGACGCGTCGTCGCGGACGTGTGGTGCGGCGCGGTTGCCGGGCTGATCATCGGGACTGAGTTTGGCAATCGTGCTGTGGGACACACCAAGCGGGTCGAAAACGTTCGACTGGACGTACGCTTCGAGCGTCGTGTCGTCAGATGTCGTGTTCAGAAGCTCGATACTGGGGCAGGCGGAGTGGATCACAGACCCTGCCAGCCTGGTTGGTTCCCGACCGTTGAAAGCGGGACACGCGCTTATATGTCGCCCAGTCGTAGTGTCCGTATGGCAGAGCCAACTATCGAGATGGACCGTGAGGAGGTCGACCAGTTTCTTGGGACCAGCGGGACCGGCGTCATCTCGCTGTCGACGACGAGCGCGGACCCGCCACACTCGGTGCCGGTTTCCTACGGCTACGACGTCGAGGAGGGGGTCTTTTATTTTCGACTGGCCGTCGGGCCGGACAGCGAGAAGGGTGAACTGGGGGGCCGACCTGTGTCGTTTGTCACACACGATTCGGTCGACGAACGCTATCAGAGCGTCGTCGCGCGCGGCCACCTCTCAGACATCGAGGAGGAGCAACCACAGGAGGCACTCGAAGGATTAGAGCGGGTTCACATCCCGCTGTTCGACATCTTCGGACAGCAACCCGGGACCGTCGAGTTCGAGTTCGTCCGGCTGGTGCCCGACGAGTTGACCGGGCGCAAAGAGCAAGCGACGCGGACATGACTCCCCGGAACGAACCGGTATCGCGTTCTTTGTCGCTTGAGAAATAGGACAGACCGATGGCGACCATCTTGATTGCCTACGGGACTGGCGAGGGACAGACAGCGAAAGTCGCCGAGCGAATCGCCGAGACACTCCGAGACCGCGGCCACGATGTGACTGCCGTGGACGTGAGTACGGACTCGTCGCCCTCAGTAGCTGACAGCGATGCTGTCCTCGTTGGTGGGTCGATTCACGTTGGGAAACACCAGCAGTCTGTGCTCAGGTTCGTCCGCGAACATCGTGACGACCTGGTCTCGCGACCGACAGGCTTCTCTCAGGTGTCTCTCTCTTCGGTGGCTGACGACGAACAGCGACGGGCCGAGGCCGCGGGCTACGTCGAGAGTTTCATCGAGGAGACGGGGTGGCACCCCGACCGAATCGGTCTCTTCGGTGGTGCGTTGCGGTACTCCGAATACGGCTTTCTCAAGCGCCTGCTTATGAAGCGGATTGCGAAAGGCGCGACGGGTGACACTGACACCAGCCGTGATTACGAGTACACCGACTGGGTCGAAGTCGAGCAGTTCTCGAACGACTTTGCCGCATTTGTCGAGGGGAGACTCGGCGTGGGGCCGCCCGCCGATGACTCCGCGTAGGCACCATCGGGGACAACACAGTCTTCGAACCGCCGTAAGCCTGACTCAGGTCTCGATTTTGATTCGCCCGCGAACCACGTCGAGGAACTCCTCGGGATGTTCGACGTGCGGGAGCAAAAGCGAGTTGTCGAAGACCACGAGCCGCGCATCGACGCGCTTGGCGAGCTTTCGACCGTCTTCGAGCGGCGTGATGTCGGCCTCGCGACCCCAGACGAGCGTGATAGGCACGTCTAGCTCTTCGAGTGCGTCGCCCAGCTCCTCGTCAGGGTCGAGGAAGCCACTGACAAAGGATGCTGGCGCGAAGCGCGCACCGGGCTGGTGGGCCGACTGCCACTCGTAGTCGACCACGTCGTCGGGGAGGTTCTCCATGTCGTAGTAGCCGTGGTCGTCGTGGAAGTGCCGGATCGAGTACTTGCTGGCGATGAGGTTGTAGATGCCCTGTCCGACGACCGGCGAGCGAAGCAGCGCGCGCAGCCAGACGCGACCGCCGCCCATCGAGGAGTCCGTCGGCGCGACGAGAACGAGTTCCTTCACGTCGTTTTTCCGGGCAGCCATCGCGGCGTAGGAGCCAGTCAGCGAGGAGGCGACGACGACTGGCGGTTCGTCGGCGAGGTCCTCGATGGCGTCGGTGACGAAGGTGGTGTACAGCGAGGCAGAGTACATCAGCGGTGGCCGATCGGAGTGTCCGAAGCCGGGGAGGTCCGGCGCGATGACGTGGTACTCCTCGCTCAACTCGTCGAAGATTCGGAAGAACTCGTGGCTTGACCCGGCGGCGTTGATGCCGTGAAAGAGCAGCACATCCTGGTCTTCGGGGTCGCCGGCCTCGGTGTAGCCGATGTCGAAGCCCCGCCAGCGGTAGGTGCCGTGGTCGCCGTCGAGATACGGTTCGAAGTCTCCAGACCGGGCCGTCAACAGACGGTTGGCGAGTGCGGTCAGGCCGACGGTTCCCGCCGCGACGCCGAAGAGGTTCCGGAGTTTCATACCCCTACAAAGGGCCCTCTGGGGTATATACGTGATGTTCGGACGTATCCGGTTGTCAGCGCCACGCGAGCACCGACGCGAGACCGAGTGCCGCGACCAGCCACACCACGAGCCCGATGATGCTGACGAGAGCCGTCGGTCCCGCGGGGACGCTCACCCCCGTCGGAGCGACACTCATCGCGAAGACGAGGCTCCGGTAGGCGCTGTTCGGACTGATCGCGAGGAGTGCTGTGACGCCGTCCGGTGAGACGAAGCCGCCGGTCAGCGACCCGATAAGCGCGCTGTCGAGGCCGACGACGAGTGTGATCACTGCGCCGGCAGCGAGCGCGAGACCACCGCGTGTCGAGCGCGCCGCGGCCGAGACGAGAATCGCGATCGCGAGGATGACGAGCGCGAAGAGTGCGGTCAACAGGATGTACCGCAGGTACAGCGTCGGGGAATCGACCGTGGCGTGAGAGGCGATAACCGAGAGCTGACGTTCCTGGCTCATCGGCACGAACACTGCTGATACGAAGAGACCGAGGAGAACGACACCGAGCACGACGACTGCACGACCGACGTAGACGCCGAAGACGTAGCCGCCGCTGGCGATCGGATAGGTGCGAATAGTCTCCAGTTCGCCGCTTTCGCGGTCGCCCAGCAGTGCCCGGTAGCCGAAGGCGAACGCGAGCACTGGAACGAGCACCTCCACGGGCGTCAACAGGTCTAGCACGAGCGCGAGGTAGGCACCAGTTGCACCGAGCCACGCGATCCCAGCCACCAGCAGGATGTATCCGGCACCCAGCAGGAGTAACATGGGCGTCCGCAGGACGGTCAGGAACTCCCGCTGTGCCACGTCCAGTACGTAGCGGTAGTCACTCACGCGTGCTCACCTCCGTGGAGGCCGGCCGAGACGCTGACGGCACCCTCGCCTCTGCTGAGCCGCTCGAGCGCGTCTTCGAGCGTGTCGGTGTCGGTTTCGGCCAGCAGTTCGTCCGGCGTCCCGGTCGCGACCAGTTCTCCCCGGTCGACGACCAGCACCGTGTCTGCGATGCGCTCGACCGAACGCAGGTCGTGGGTCGCAAACAGGATGGCATCGTCCGCCGCCGCGAGCTCCCCGACTACCTCGGTGATGTGGCGGGTCATCGTCGGGTCGAGGCCGCTGGAGGGTTCGTCGAGGACGAGTACCGACGGGTCACCGACCGTCGTCTGGGCGATGCCGAGCAGACGTAACATTCCACCGGAGAGGGCGTCGACGCGCCGGTCGGCCACCGCCGTGAGGCCGACCCGTTCGAGGATCTCCTCGGTATCGACTGCCCCATCGACGAGCGAACCGTAGAACTCGATAGTCTCTCGGACGGTGAACTGCGGCCGGAACGCGGGTTGCTGGGCGAGATAGCCCACGCTGCGGTCGCCCTCCCCGGCGACGCGTACGCTCCCCGTATCGGGTTCGAGCAACCCAGCGATGAGACGGAGCAGCGTGGTCTTGCCGCTCCCGTTGGGGCCGATGATACACGCGATAGTTCCGGCGTCGACGCTGAAGGACACGTCACCGAGCACGTCGAGGTCACCGAACGAGTGGCTCAGTTCCGATACGTCGACGACTGTCTCGTACTCCCTGTCCGGTGCTTCCTGCTGTGTGGTTGTCTGGGAAGTCATGGTGTAGTCACGTTCAGCGTCTCGAGTCGCTCCCGATTGACCGGGTCCGTCAGCGGCGCGGGGTCGACAATCGTCGACCCACGCAACCCGGGGACAGACTGCTGGAACTGTCTGAGCGTCTGTATCGTCGGTGCGTGTGCGAGCGTGTAGCTGCCCGCCGAATACTGGGCGGTCCGGTCGACGGTATCCGTCGGGCGGTAGGTCCGGTCACCGACGCCGTCCCCATCGCGGTCGAATCCGGGGACCGGCCCCCAGTAGTTCCCGCGCCCATCAACGGCCCAGCTGTTGAGCGTGCCGAGGCTGGCCGAGACCGGCTGGCCGTTGGCCACGACGTCGTTCTCGAAGACATCGTTGGTGGGGAGCATCGTCGACGACCGGATGCCGACGTTGTTGTCGACGACGGTGTTCGCCCGGTAGACCGACCGACTGGTACCGATAGAGAGTCCGATGTCGTTGTTCACGAGGACGTTGTCGTTGGTATACGAGGCCGCGCCGACGGTGAGGATACCGATCTCGCTGTCGCGGACGTCATTTCCGACCTGGACGTTCCCGGTCGGTCGGGTCATCAGGATGATGCCGGCGTTGGTGTTGCGCATGGTGTTGTTGAACGCCAGGATGTTGCTGGTGTACATCTCGTGGAGGCCGTAGCGGAGGTTTTCCATCTCGTTGTTCCGGACGACCGTCCCGTCGGCGTAGTGTGTGTAGACGGCGTCACGACCCCCGTCGAAGTACGAGTCCTCGACGACCATCCGCGAGTACATCGGCAGCACGCTCATGAATCCGTCCTGCCACTCCTCCGCGCCGTACACCTCGGTGTCGTGAACGACAGCGCCCGTACTGTTGAGCGCAACGACGCCGTTCGATGGCGTGTCGATGGTGACGTTCTCGACCAGCGAGTGATGGGCGTCACCCATCCGGATGGCTGCATCGCCATACCCGTAGGCGAGTCTGATTCGCTCGTCCCACTCGGAGCCGTTGTCCGGCTGCATGTCCCCGGCGTTGCTCTCTCCAACCCCGGTAAACCGGAGGTCGGTGATTCCCACACGGGGTGAGCGGATTGTCACGACAGTCCCGTTGTCGCCACCGTCCAGGACCGTCTCGTTGCCAGCACCACGGAGTGTGACTGGCTTGCTGATGGTGAGATTCGTGTCGTAGCGGCCCGGTGGGAGTTCGATCGTGGTGTTCGCCGGTGCCTGCTCGACGGCCGCCGCGAGTGTGGGAGCGTCTTCGCCGACGACCACTGAAGTGGGGCGGTCGCGCGTCTGCTGTGCCGTCTCGACGGTCTCGTTGGCCCACTGCTGGCGCTCGGCTGTTGGCGGCTCGAGGTCGCTCTCGCCAGTTCGGCCGGCGAGACGGCTTTTCAACCCGTCCCAGTCGACGACTTCGCCGTCGTGCTCGCGAGCGAACTCCCGCGCTGCGTCCCGGTCACCGAACGGGACTGTCGTCGGTCCGGCGGGCGTTCGGGCCGCGGTGTCGACGACGAACCACGACTCGTCTGCGCGCGCCCAGCCGCGCTCGACGCTGTTCGAGAGCGTCACGTAGCCCTCGTCGGTGAGTTGCGGGTCGGTCCCCGAGAGGTCGGTGACGAACACGCCGAGTGGCTGGCCGAACTGTTCGGTGTGGCGACTCCCGGTAACGCCCGAGACGAGCGCCTCCATCCCGTAGTAGCCGACGACGTACTGGTACTGCGAGTAGAACACCTGTCCTTTCGGGACGACGTAGCCGGCCGCCTGGGCCTGCTGGACGTCGACACCGGTCAGCCCTGTCGTGAGCGTCTCGTCGAAGGGGACCGGTGAAAGTTGCTCCCCGCCGGCCGGACTCGTCGCGAAGCCACTCGCGGCGAGCAGGAGGGCGAGCACGACCGCGACTCCGGCGTAGGTAACTGTCTTCATGTGCTCGCGAGTTCTGCGATGGTCGACTCGGTCACGTCTTCGAACGCGACCACCGTCCCGCCGTACTCCGACTGGAAATCCTCTGCGTCGGCCTGGTCCGAGAACCCGATGAGGTCACGCCCCATCGCGCCTTTCACTTCGGAGCCAGCGACGAAGGTAACGCCTGCCGCGTCCACGAACGCATCTGCCTCGACGTGTGTCGAGATGAGCGTATCTCCGGCATCGGTGGTCAGTTCGTAGTCGACCGATGAGTAGTCGGTGACGTAGAATACGTCCCTGTTCCACCCCTCGTTTTGGCGTTCGAAGTCGTACTGGAACGCCTCCCACGTGCTGCAAAAGTGCGCCGGGTTCGGATGACCGGTGGGGGTCTGATCCGCGTAGAATATCTGTGCGTTCGGCCCGGGGTGATTCGGAATAACCATCCCACAGACCTCACACTGGTCGTCCTGCGTCAGCGATATTGGCTCGGGAACGTCCCCACCGTCGTCTCCGTCAGAACCGAGGCAACCGGAAAGCCCGAGAGCGACCGCAGCGCTGCCAGCGAGCACTGTCCGTCGCGTCAGCGCCGCTTCACTGGCGCCCCTCCCGCCGATGTCGCGCTGTCTGCTGGTCGCCTCGTGTCTCTCACAGACACGACTGCTGTGGCGGTCACACATACCAGTAGATTCGCGCGTGCGACAGAAAAGTGTAGAGTCGGTCACTGACTCGTGGTAACCGCCGACGGTTTTATACTCTTGTCGCATTTGTAACCTCTTACGAGAACCATACTAGTGTGTTTTACACACACATCTATCCGGTTGCGTCCCAGTCGGGACTGTCGACGGGACGGAGCGCAAAATGGGGCGTCAGCAGACTGCTCGGCGGACCCGATTAGCTGTACTTGGCGATGGTCTGGGCCAGCGCCTCTTTTTGCTGGACACCGACCATCTGCTCGGCCTGTTGGCCGTTGGCGAACAACACCAGCGTCGGCACGCCCTGCACGCCGTACTGTCCGGCGAGTTGCTGGTTCGCGTCTACGTCGACTTTCGCAACTGCGGCGTCAGTTTCTTCGGCGAGCGACTGCACGATTGGTTCGAGCATCTTGCACGGTCCGCACCAATCCGCGTAGAAGTCAACCAGTACCACGTCGTACTGCTGCACTGCTTCGTCGAGTTCCGCCTGCCCGTTGACGTGAATCGGTTCGGACGGTGCATTGGCTCCTTGATCCTCTTCGACCAGTTGTTCGCGCTTTTTCTTTCGGATGTCCTCGAGTGAGTTGTCCTCGCTCATCGAGAGACCGTAGGCACTGGAAGGTTTTAGTTGTTTGCATATTTTCCACAATACTACGTGGCTGTGGGTTCACACCACGGCCGGCAGCGACGGGACGGCAGCTGGCGCGACGGCGACGACAATCTGTCCGACACCGGCGAGGACCAGTACGGCTCCGGCAGCGTTCTCCAGGAAGGCACCGTGGCCGGCTATTCGACCCGCGGCAACGTCCAGACCGAGGCCGACTGCGATAGTGATTGCCAGTAACGGCACCGCGACGCTGGCTGCGTAGACGGTGACGACGGCCGCTGCGGCCGGCACGGGGAGCGAGATTGCCTGCACCACGACGGCCAGAAAGATGGGGAGGACACAGCCGGCCGACGCGCCTGCGTACCCGACGCCAAAGAGTGCGAACCCGGGCGTATCCGCACGACGTGCCGGCAGCGGCACGCGCCAGCTGGGACCGCGTCCAGTCACGACGAGCGCACCGAGGACGACGAGTGCGACGCCGACGGCCGGTTCGACGACCGGGAGCGCCCGGGTGACGGGCCGACCGACGACGATTGCCAGGCCCGCGAGCGTTCCAAGTGCCACGAGGACACCGGTCGCGGCCGCTATCCCGCGTGCTGCGATGCCGGCTGCGTGCTGGTCGCCCCCCGATGCGCTCGCGTAGTAGCCGACGTAGCCCGGCACCAGCGGGAGCGCACACGGCGACAGAAAGGTCGCCAGGCCGGCCCCGGCGGCGAAGGCGAGATGGCCGGCGAGCGGCTCGCTCACGCCTGCCCACCGGCGCGAGCCGACTGAATCTCTTCGGCGAGTGTTGCCGTCTCGACCCGGCCGGAGTGCGACCACGTCACGGTCCCAGCGGCGTCGATGACGACTGCTGTCGGGACGCTGGTTGCGTCGTATCGGCGGGCGAGTGTGGTGCCGTCGTCGGTGGCGACGGGCCAGGAGCCGTCGTGGTCGGCCCACCACGACGCGACTTCGTCTTTCGAGACACTCAGCCCGACGGGCTCGCTAGTCACCGAGAGAAACTGCACATCGTCGTCGACGCGCTGGTAGGCCTCGCCGACGACGGGCATCTGCGAGGCGCAGATATCGCAGGTCGTCGCGAAGAACTCGACGAACGTCACGCGCTCGGGGGCCGGAACGGTCACCGTTCCCGCGTCGCTGCCGGGAGCATCGATGGTCTCGACGGTCACCGGTCCCTGTTCGCTGTCGCGCTCTCCTGTCGCCGATTCGCCGAGACTGTCACAGCCTGCGGTCGCGGCTGCCGTCGCGCTGGCGAGCGTCGCGAGCAACTCACGCCTGCGCACGCGAGTCACCCCCAGCTGTCGACCGTCTCGCTGTGTCGCTTACCATGGCTGGAAATGAGGGAGCGGGACTGCCGGGAGTGCGATGCCGAGTGCGGCGAGTCCGTGCTGGAGCGGGATGTAGCCGAGGACGACGAACGCGACACCCAGTGCCCTGTGGAGGTGTTTGCGGCCGCTGACGTCCAGACCGTTGAACACCGTCCCCGTCAGGAAGACGGCCGGAATGGTCCCCAGGCCGAGTGCGGCCAGCGCGGCTGCCCCGCCGAGTGCGGACCCCTGAACGAAGGCGTACAGGTACGCAGGATACAGCAGCGGACAGGGGAGGAAGCCGTGGACCGCACCCAGCCCGGCGATGCGGTAGTCCCCTACCCAGGCGTCCACGCGCGGGAGCAGGTGCCCGCGCACGGCCGCTGCGACGCGTTCGATGCCCGGTATCGGGACCGTTCGGCCGCTGCCACCAGTGGCGTAGCTGGCACCGACGGAAGCGACGACCAGACCCACGGTGATACCCGTGACGGCGCGGACCTCCGTCGCGACGAGGGTCACGTCGCGGATGCTGACGAAGACAAGCTCTCCCGCGAGCCCGAAGAGCCCGCCGAGTAGCGTGTAACTGGCCGTTCGGCCGAGGTTGAACAGCGCGTGCTGGCGAACCTGTCGGAGCGTGAGGATTCCGTCTCTGCCGGTCTCTCCCATCCGGTCGGCGTAGGTCGCGACGAGCGGCCCGCACATCCCGATACAGTGTGCACCGCCGAGTAAGCCGACGAGCGCCAGTACGGGAAGTCCGATCGTCTCCGTCCCGAGCAGTGGATTGGCTGGTGTGCATGTTGCCATCGTCAGGTGGTGGCATCGACGACCGTTTCCACGTCCGAGAGGACGCGCTCGTGGTCGGGACTATCGGTCCGATAGGCCCGTTCGACGACGCCGTCGGGATTTCGGAGGAATGTCAACGAGAGGTGCCGGAAATCATAGCCCGGCAGACGCTCTGATTCTCCCGCACCGATACGGTCGAAGGTGATACCGAGTTTCTCGTCGACGACGGCTTTGGCCCGGTCCTCGCTCTCCGGGCGGAGAAAGCGCCAGTTCCCCGCGTCCATGTCGACGTTCATCTGCTGGCCGTACTCTCGGAGCGTCTCCGCATCGTCCCGCGCGGGGTCGAACGTAATCGCCAGGAACGTCACGTCCCCGTCGATTCCCTTCTCGACGGTTCCCTGCTGGACGCCGGCCAGCTGCCCGATGAGGCGGACACACTCTACCGGACAGGTCGCAAAGAAGCCAGTCACGACCAGCGTCTCGCCCAGGTCGGCCGTCGAGACCGTCTCCCCGGCCAGCGGGTCCGGAACGGAAAAATCCGGAAACGCCTGTCCGTAGGCCGGATAGGGGATGTCCTCACTGTCGTACTGCTGGTCTGCGGGCCTGTCGAGTACTGGCTCGCTTTGTCCGTCACTGTCTCCGAGGACTGACGTGAGACAACCTGCGCTCGCGACGGCAGTCCCGATGCTGGCTGCAAGATACGTCCGTCTGTCCATCACTCAGCAGTAGCGGACTGACGCAGGTAAGCAATCTGGTGCACTTCTCGAAATACTTCGATGGGTGCACCAGACTACATTTGTATTTCTCTGACGTACCTCTCGGTATGCCCAGACGAGACGGTCCAGCCCTCGACCGACGAACGCTGCTCGCACTGCTCGGAACCAGTTCCGCTGCCGCCCTCGCGGGGTGTGGCGGTGACGACGGAAACGGCGGCGATGATGGAAACGGCGACGACTCCCCGGACGCTACGCTGACCGACGATGTCCCCGACGAGTACGAGACGGCAACCGCACTGAACGGGCAACAGCGCGACCCCGACTCGCTCTCCTCGAAAGACGCCGTGAGTTACCAGGACCAACCAGAAGGGGGCCAGCAGTGTTCTGGCTGTGCCTTCTACATCCCGGACAAGAACGGCGACGACATCGGCGCCTGTGCGATCGTCGAGGGGAACATCGAGCCAGATGGCTACTGTGTCAGCTACGTCGCACACGAAGAGGACGGCGACGGCGGCGACACCGTTCAGGCCGTCGACGTGCCCGAGGACGCGACGTGTGCTGTGTGCGATATGGACGTCGCAAACTTCCCCGAATGGAACGCGCAGACGGTCCACACCGACGACACGCGGGAGTTCTTCTGTACGTCGGGCTGTGCGACGACCTACTACGCAGCCACGGACGAGTTCGCCGAGACAGACGCCGATATCGCGGGGCTTTGGGTCAGGGACCTCGAGACGAGAGAACTCGTCGACGGGACGAGCGCGTACTACGCGCTGGAGACCGACTCGGACCGACTCGACGACCCGATGCGCCTGAATCCGGCGCCCTTTGCGAACCGCGAGGACGCCGTGGCGTACGTCGACGAGGTGGATACTCTCACAGAAGAGGATATCGTCGAACTGTCCGCGTTCGACCGCGACCTGGCGAGTCAGTACCGCGGACGGTTCCTGGAGTAGCTCCCACGGCCGCAAGCCAGCGGGAACTCTGGCACGGCGAGGCCGCGAGTTTTCTCACGAAGGGCTTAGTCCGACAGTATCAGTCGGCGAGATTGGCATCGACCAGTCGGGTGAAGCGGTCGACGAGTCGGTCCGGCAGCGAGGGCGTAATCTCGTCGAGGAGACGTCTGGTTTCGTCGGGTCTCGTCAGTCGGATGTAGCTCCGGCCGTGTTCGTCGTAGCACTTCTCGGCGACATCGGCGTCGACGAGCGTCGAGACGTGCCAGGAAATCGTACTCCGCGCGACATCGATGTCGTCGGCCAGGTCCGCTGCCGCCGGCTCCGTCTCCTCCAGGGCGTAGACGATGATACTGCGGACAGTCTCCCGCCGGAGCAGTGCGATCGTCCGCTGCTCCCACGGGTCGTACCCGTCCGGAAAGTAGTGGGTCCGTCCGCGGACCTCAGTCGTGTCTAGCGTCCCCGAATCGAGCAACCGGCGGATGTGGTACTGCGCTTGCCCGGTTGCGATATCGAGGTTCCGGGCGAGTTCGTTGAAGTGGACTCCCGGATGGGACTCGACATGCTGGTGGACTGCACGTCTCACGTCGCTCATATCACTCCTCGCTAGCTCCCTGTCACATAAATAGGCCACACCTGTTCCCGGGCAGCGAGAACGAACGAGTCAGACCGACGGCGACGGAGGACCGCTGCGATAGAGCGCGTAGAGAACGAGTGTCGCCACCGCGAAATCGGAGCCGTGTTCGATGAGGTGGTGAATCGGCATGGGGACGATCCCGAGTGCCGTCCCGAACCCGACGACGGACCGGCAGACGAGCAGCCCGAGTGCGACTGTCAACAGCAGATACACACTCGTCCCGCGGCGTCGATACCCTGCCACCCCGACCAGAAACAGCGCCGCCGTCCCGAGTGTCGCCAGTCCGAGAACGACGAGCAGTACCGCCGCTTCGGTCCCACTTAACCACTCTCCGACTGCCTGGTACATCGCTCTGTCGCCTCTACACGCTCGGTTGGCGAGTGTGTTACGACTTCGAGCCGCTCGTCGCACCTCGGGTATTGTGAACTTTATGCAAAATTATTTGACTCTTCCGTCCGAAGCACGAATATGGAACAAAACGTCGGCGGACTAGACAGAACTGCACGGCTCGTCGCAGGGCCGCTCCTGGCACTCGTCGGCATCGCTGCGCTCGTCGAAGTCCTCCCGCTGGGGACTGTTCCGGGAGCAATTGCGCTCCTGCTCGGGGTCGTCTTCCTCGTCACCGGGCTATCGCGCACGTGTATCCTGAATCGACTGCTCGGCATCGACACGAGTGGCCGATAGCACTGGGACGTAATGGTTGAACCGCGCGCTGCGGTGACCGCGTTTCTGGAGACCCACCGCGAGTCGCTGGTCGAACAGGCACACGACCTGCTTGCCGTCGACACGCAGAATCCACCGGGCGAGACGGCGTCGCTTGCCGGGAGTCTGGAGACCACGCTGTCGGCGCTGGGCCTCGATACCGAGCGCATCGTTGCCGACCCGGCGAAGCCGAACCTCCTCGCGACCCTCCCCGGCGAATCCGACCGGACGTTACTGTACAATGGCCACCTCGATACGGTCCCGTTCGACGAGGAGACGTGGACCCACGACCCGCTCGGCGAGCGTGACGGTGACCGCCTCTACGGGCGCGGCGCGACGGATATGAAAGGCGCTGTCGCTGCCATGGTTCTGGCCGTCCGGGCCTTCGCCGAGACGGAGACGACACCACCAGTCACACTGCAGTTTGCCTTCGTGAGCGACGAGGAGACGGGTGGCGAGGCTGGCCTTCCCACACTCCTCGCCAATCGGGACCTGGCTGCTGACGGCTGTGTCATCGGGGAAACAACCTGTGAACAGGGCCGTCACTCGGTGACGGTCGCCGACCGGGGGAGCATCTGGCTCACGCTCACTGCGACCGGGACGGCGGCCCACGGCTCGCGGCCGATGCTCGGCGAGAACGCTATCGACCGACTCTACGACGCCGTCGAGCGCATCCGGACCGAGTTTAGGACCGACCGCCTCGACCTGGACGCAGCACTCGACCCCATCGTCGAGGAGTCCGTCGAGTACTACGCGCCACGCCTCGGTGAATCCGCTGCCAGAGAGCTGTTCACCTATCCGACGGTCAACCTCGGAACTATCGAGGGCGGTGAAAGCATCAACTCCGTCCCACAGTCGGCCCGCGCTCGCGTCGATATCCGACTTGCGCCGGCCGTCGACACCGAGCGTATCCTCGCGCGTATCCGTGAATGTGTCGACGGTTGTACTGGCATCACCATCGAGGAGGTGAGCTGGAGCGTCGGTACCTACGAACCTGTCGATAGTCCGCTGGTTAAGGCCGTCGCCGAGACGGCCGAAGATGTCACCGGCGAACGAATCTACCGACGGAGTGCCACCGGCGGTGGTGACGCGAAGACACTCAGAAACGCTGGTATCCCAACCGTCGAGTTCGGACTGGGAACCGATACTGTCCACGCCGCCGACGAGTACACCACCGTCGAGGCGCTCGCCGGCAACGCCGCCGTTTACGCGGCGCTCCCGTTCGCGTTTGCGAGCGCGTGACCGGCGGGGCCGGTCTACTCCGTCTCGATGGCGCAGGTTGTCGGATCGCCCGTCCGTGAGAGATAGCCCACGAGGACAAGGATACCCAACCCGCGCAGGAGGTTCCCGTGAAACGGCATGAGAGCGACGACGCCGGCAACGCCGAGCAGGCCGAGCACACCCGCCCCGCAGCTGGCACAGCCCGCTGCAAGCACTCCGGGGAGGACTCCAGTGAGACCACCGGCTCGCTGGACTCCTTGAGTACGAATCTGGGCGCCGGCAACGACGACGGCCACGCCCGTGAGAACTGCGTAGACGACGACGAGGCTCACCCCGAACCACCCCGCCGTGGCGTAGGTGTTGGCAGTCAGCGCAAACACCGTCTCGTCGAGATAGCCGAGGTCTGTCTGGAGCATCTGAATCGTGTAAGTTGGGAACGCACTCAGGATGAGCAGACCGTAGGTTACGACCGCGATAAGACCCGAAAGTAGCGTTCGTGTCCCTGTCGTCAGCGGGTACACGAGCGCGGCCACGAACCGGTCAGCGTGGCGGGCGACAGCGTCAGTCATGCGGTCAGCTGGTCCATCGCGCGTTCGAAGTTCTCGTAGGGCTGTGCGCCGACGAGTTTACCGGCCTTTTCGGTTTGTCTGTTGCCAAAGAGGAACGATGGCGTCCCTTCGAAGCCGTACTCCCGGGCGACCCGGCGCTCTGCCTCGACGTGTTCTTCGAACTCGGCTCGACGGCCGTCCAGACAGGTCCCAACGGCATCACTGTCGACGCCGTCGACAGACGCCGTCATCGAGAGCAGGTTCTCACGGTTTGCCCAGCCGGAGTTTTTCGGCTCCTGATTCGCGTAAATAGTCGACCGCCAGCGCCAGTACCGCCCGGGTGCAGTATCGCGGACCTGCTCCCAGACGCACCGGTCTGCAACTGCGGCGGTCATCGAGTCTTCACCCATATACGGGAGTTCGAGGAAGACGACGCGTACGCGGCCACTTCGTACGTCGTTTTCGATTAGTTTCGGGAGCGCTTCGTCTTCGAACTGCTTGCAGAAGGGACACTGGTATTCGCCCCAGTAGAGTAAATCGAGGTCGGCCGATTCGCGCCCCATAATCGGGTTGTCGGTCAAATCGACGCCAAAACTGGTCGCAGTACTCTGGTGAAAGGGTGGCGGGTTACGTTCCGACCCGGTCGTCGGGTCTGACTCCGTAAGTTTGGACGCACCGTACACGACGCCACCGCCAGCGCCGAGCGTTGCAACCCCGGCAGCGAGCACACGCCGACGGCTTACTGAATCTGGAAGGGCCATCTAGTATTGCCCCAGAAGGACAATACAGGTAAATGTTACAATCCCGGGACTGGTCGCGGTTGGTGACAGGGCATCCGTCAGCAGTGCCGTCTTTGAGAGTATATTTTAGATCGAAAAGCTCGGGCCGTGGCCCTGAACTCCCCTCTCCCGCGTTACTTCGGGTTGCTCTCCAGACACTCGGCCAGCGGTTCCAGAATCTCGTCGGAGACCGAATATGGGTCCGTTTCGCGGTCGTGGACCTGTGCTGCGTACTGGTCGAGGCCGCCGCGATTCTCTATCTCCGTTTCGAGTAACTCGCTAGTGTCCTCTCGGAGCAGTGTCCGAATCTCCTCGGCGTAGCGCATCCGTGCCTGCTCTTCGAGTTCGCCGCTCGTTGCGAGATAGTCGCGGTGGTCGGCCAGCGCGTCGAGGACGTCCTGGACGCCCTGGCTGTCCTTGGCGACTGCCTCGACGACGGGGGGCACCCACCCGTCTTCCTCGTCGGTCTCTCCGTCTGCCATCTCGTCTGGATGGTCGAACCCGCCAGCGTTCGCGCCGTGGTGGCCCACGCGCGATGGCATTCCGCTGTCGCGATACTCGATCATCTCTTTGAGCTCCATGACTGTCCGGTCTGCGCCGTCGAGGTCGGCCTTGTTGACCACGAACACGTCGCCGATTTCGAGGATGCCGGCTTTGAGCATCTGCACGTCGTCACCGCTACCCGGCGGAACCAGGACTGCGACGGTGTCTGCCATCTTCACAATGTCAATTTCGTTCTGGCCGGCACCGACGGTCTCGATGATAATCTTGTCTTTCCCGAAGGCGTCGAGGGCTTTGACAGCGTCCGTCGTGGCCGTCGAGAGGCCGCCCAGCGAGCCACGGGCTGACATCGAGCGGAAGAACACGTCCATATCGCCGGTGTTCGAGGCCATCCGGATGCGGTCGCCCAGCACCGCGCCGCCGGTAAACGGTGACGAGGGGTCGATGGCGATGACTCCCACGGTGAGTCCTCGGTCGCGATAGGTCGCGGCCATCTTGTCGACGAGCGTCGACTTACCTGCACCCGGCGAACCCGTGATACCGATGACATCGGCGTGGCCGGTGTGCTGGTGCAGTTCCGAAACCAGGTCACGGTAGCCCGGCGCTCTGTCTTCGATTTTCGTGATGACGCGTGCCAGTGCGCGGTGCTTGCCGGCGAGGAGGTCGTCGGTGAGCTCGGTCGTCATCGCCGTTCGGGGACGTGCTCGCGGACGTACTCTATCATCTCGTCCATCGATGCGCCGGGACCGAACACTTCGGCGACGCCTGCGGCTTTCAGGTCGTCTTCGTCGTCGTCCGGAATGATACCACCGACGAGAATGAGTGTGTCTTCGAAGGCGTCGTACTCCTTGAGCCCCTCGACGATTCGCGGGACGAGTGTGTCGTGTGCCCCGGAGAGAATCGAGATACCCAGCACGTCCACGTCTTCCTGGACTGTCGCCTGGACGATTTCGTCAGGCGAGCGATGGAGGCCGGAGTAGATAACTTCGAATCCGGCGTCGCGGAACGCACGCGAGATAACGTGGGCTCCCCGGTCGTGCCCGTCCAGTCCCGCCTTGGCGACGAGACATCGAATCGTTCGCTGCTCCTGGTCTGCGCTCATACACCATACCTACCCCGTTTTCTCGTTTCACTGTTACGGTCACCCAACCCAACCCTGGCTGAGATAGTACAACCAGCGTGGACCGCTGACCGCCCGAATCGATGACTCGGGACTGTGCTTTTGTCCGTCTGGCCCCTCCGTCGGGGTATGCAACGGTCCCAGCAGTCGGCCCCGCGCGGACAGGAATCCGCTCCCCTCTCAGCGGGCGGTGACCACGCCCTCCGCGTCGAGGGGCTCTCCAAGCGGTTCGGCAGCGGCGACGAACAGGTCGTCGCCGTCGACGACGTCTCCTTTACTGTCGAAACTGGGTCGGTCGTCGGTCTGCTGGGGCCAAACGGCGCTGGAAAGACGACGACGATCAAGTCCATTCTCGGGATGGTCCTGCCCGACGAGGGGTCAGTCCACGTCGACGGCATCGACATCCTCGCCGAGCCGCGCGAGGCGTACCGCCACGTCGACGCGATGCTCGAGGGAGCGCGAAACGACTACTGGCGACTCACTGTCCGCGAGAACCTCCGGTATTTCACCACGATCAAGGGTGTCGACCCGGATTCGATTGCCGACCGTCACGACCGCCTGCTCGAAAAGTTAGACCTCGCTGAAAAGGCCGACGAACCAGTTCGCAGCCTCTCCCGCGGCATGAAGCAGAAAGTCTCGCTGGCGAGTGTGCTGGCCAGCGAGGCCGACGTCGTCTTTCTGGACGAACCGACGCTGGGACTGGACGTCGAGAGTTCCCGAACGCTCCGGCGGGAACTCCGTCGTATCGTCGAGGAACGCGACCTGACCGTCGTCGTCAGCAGCCACGATATGGATGTCATCGAGGATATCTGCGACCGGGTCATCATCATGAACGACGGCCGAATCATCGCCGACGACAGCGTCCCGAACCTCCTCTCGGGTGGGGGAACCCGCAGCTATCGGGTCACCAGCCCCGACTTCGACGAAGCGCTGCTCGGGAACGTACGAGAACGCTTCGACGTGGTCGATGTCCACCGGTTCGACGACCGAATCCGTATCGAGGCGGCGACCGACAGCGACGGCTTCTACGCGCTCGCGGCGTACCTACGCGACCACGACGTGCGACTGGATGCGGTCAATACCATAGAAGCGGACCTCGAAGACGTGTTCGTCGACCTTACGGGGGGAGAACGGTGACTGGACCAGAGTCAGAGCGAGTCGAACCCGCTACCGAGGCCCGTCCGGCAGGCTACCTGCTGCTGGCGAAGGCAGTACTTTACCGGGAGTGGCTCATCTTCGTTCGCTACCCGGCCAACGCTGTCGGTGGCATCGTCATCTCGCTGTTCTTTTTCGGGGTGTTGTTCTACGGTGGACGGATGATTGCCGGCCAGGCACTGACCGATTCTCTGGAAGGGATTATCGTCGGCTACTTCCTCTGGACGCTCTCGGTCGGGGCGTACTCAGCGCTCTCGAACGACATCGCGAGCGAGGTGCAGTGGGGAACGCTGGAGCGACACGTGATGACGCCGTTCGGATTCGCACCGGTTGCCTTCCTGAAGGGCATCGCCAAAATCGTCCGGACGTTTCTCACCTCGTCGCTCATTCTCGCGGTGATGCTGGTGGTGACACAGACGCCGCTGCAGTTGCCCGTCGGGACTATCGTGGTCGTCTCGACACTCGCCATCGCGTCGGTTCTCGGACTGGGGTTTGCGGCGGGGGGCGTCGCCGTCCTCTACAAGCAGATCGGCAACTGGCTCAACCTGTTGCAGTTCGGCTTCATTCTGCTCATCTCGGCACCGGCGTTCGACCTGGGATGGGTCAGATTGTTGCCACTGGCACAGGGGAGTGCCCTCCTCCAGCGGGCGATGGTCGACGGGACGCGCCTCTGGGAGTTCCCGCTGCTCGACCTCGCTGTTCTCGTCGGGACGGCCGTCGGCTACGTGTTCCTGGGATACGTCGTCTTCGAGCGGACCACCCGTCGGGCGCGCAAACTGGGCGTCCTCGGTGACTACTGACCGACGAAAATCCAAACCAACTACTCTCTGCAGACCCGACTGAGACGTATGGCAGTCGCCGATAGCGTCCGGTCAGGTCTTCGTGCTCGTCCGCGTGCCATCACCGCCGTCCTCTCGGTCATCGGGTACATACTGGTTGGCGGGGCACTCTACGGCTTCATCCCGCTCTTTCCGGAACTCTCTCGGGAGACGGTCAATCTCTTCAGTCACATCATCGCTGGCATCAACACGCTGGCACTGACTTCCCTCCTCGCCGGCGTGTACTTCATCAAGACGGACCAGGTGCGCAAACACCGCGCCGCGATGTTGACCGCGTTCTCGCTCATCCTCCTCTTTCTGGTCTTCTACCTCTGGAAGACTGGCGGGGGGTTCGAGAAAGCCATCGTCGCGCCGGAACTGGCGACGCTCGCCTACCTCGCGATGCTCGGCATCCACATCTTCCTCTCGGTCGTCGCCGTTCCGGTCGTGCTCTACGCCGTCATCCTCGGCCTCACGCACACGCCGACGGAACTGCGCGAGACCAGCCACGCCCGCTACGGTCGGATTGCCGTCACGGCCTGGAGCGTGAGCCTCGCGCTGGGCATCATCACGTACTTTCTGCTCAACCACGTCTACGCCTGGGAAGTCAGACACGCGGCGTTGCTCCTGCTCGTCGCCGTGCCATCGTTTCAGTCTGAAACAGCGGGCGCTCAGGAAGTTATGGGGAGCGAGGAGTAACTACCCGAGCTGTGCGTTGTTGAACCGCCAGAAGCCGACAGCCAGCGGCGCGACCACCCAGAACGCCAGGATGACCAGCATGAACCACCCCTGGATGTAGAACGGGTCGGCGGTTCGACCTGCCGTCCCGACCAGTTCGAGGAACTCGTCGCTCATGAACAGCTTCGTTGAGTTCAGATACGCGCCGGTCGGACTGATCGAGAAGACGAATTCGAGGAGGTTCTGGTAGTTGTCGGGGTCGCGACCGAGTTGTTCGAGGAGGAAGCGCAGCATCTCGGTGGGCTGCACGGGAAGGAAGTTCCAGACGAGGTTGAACAGGAAGAAAAAGCCGATGCTGCCACCGATGGCGCGCGACCGCGACCCGGTGGCCGCGGAGATGCCGACGGCGACGCTCACGTACGCCAGCGCGTAGAGCAGCGTCACCGCGATGAATACCAGATAATCGCCCCACTCGAAGGTCATGTCGGGGACCAGAACAATCCCGGCAACCGTGCCGACGACAAAGGCGACGAGGATTCCGGCGACGACGATTGCGGTCCGCGAGATGAGTTTCCCGAAGATGACCGAGGAGCGCTTGACTGGCGCACTCAGCGTGAACTTGATGCTCCCCGATTCTCGTTCGCCGGCCACCGAGAGGTAGGCCGCGACGAGCGCAATCAACGGGATGACGAGCGCGCCGCCGAGGCCGAGCAGCGACCACACGATAGCGTAGAAGTCCGGGTTCTCGGCGGAGCTCTGTCCCCAGAAAAACAGGAGCATAAAGAGTGTGTACAGCACGACGGGGCCCCAGACGAGTCGTGCGCGGCGCACGTCCAGGAAGTCCCGCTTGGCGATTGATCTCGTGCTCATGCCGTCACCTCCGGAGCCTCGTCGCTGGCTTCACCGTCGCGTCTCGTGGTCGCGTCGCTTCCGGTGTAGCGTCTGAACACCTCTTCGAGCGACGTATCCTCCGAGAGGATGTCCAGCACATCGGTCTGGCGGTTGACGTGCTCGATGACGTCTACCTTCGCTGCGGGGTCCGTACAGGTGACCGAGACGATATTCCCGTCGACGGTCACGTCCTGAACCTCCGCGATAGCGTCGAGTCCGAGGTCGTCGGGAACCGCGTTCACTTCCAGGTCGATAGTAGCGATCCCGCCTTCGTCGCGCAGCGTCGCCAGGGAGTCCTCGACCATCAACTTCCCCTCGCTGAGGATAGCGACGCGGTCACAGACGGCCTCGACTTCGCTGAGGATATGACTGGAGAAGAAGACGGTTGTCCCCTGCTCGGCCTGCTCCTGGATTATTTCGCGCATCTCCTGCATCCCGGTCGGGTCCAGCCCCGAGGAGGGTTCGTCGAGGATGAGCAGTTCCGGGTCGCCGACGAGCGCCATCCCGAGTGCGAGGCGCTGTTGCATCCCCTTCGAGAAGTCGCCGGCTTTGCGGTCGGCGGCCTCCGGGATGCCGACCGTCTCCAGAATCTCCATCGTATCCTCGTCGGCGTCTTTCGTCTCTTTCATCCACTCGATGTGCTCGCGGGCGGTCAGCCGTTCGAACACTTCACACCCCTCGGGCAACACGCCGGTGCGCTTGCGGACGTCCATCGACTCCGACTGGACGTCGTAGCCGAGCACTTCTGCGCTCCCCTCAGTGGGGTCGAGGAAGTTCAGGAGGATGTTAATGGTGGTTGACTTTCCGGCACCGTTGGGACCGAGAAAGCCGAACACTTCACCTCGGTCGACTGTGAGGTCGAGGCCATCCAGGGCGACGATGGCCGCTTCCCCAGACCCGAACCGTTTGGTCAGGTTGTCAGTCTGGATTGCGGGCATACACAAACGACCACCGATGTGACAGCACAAAATATTTTTTATATCTTGTGGCTGTTCCCGGGTCCAGTTCGGGTATTCCGGACCTGTCAGTCCGTTCGCGGGAGTGCGCGCGCACCCAGTGCGAACGCGACGACGGCGAGCACGGCGACGACGAGCAGGTACTCGACGGCACCTAGCCTCGCCGGGCCGTCGAAGGTGGCGAGCACGCCCGGCTGCTGGGCCGCGTCGTAGGTCACCGCGCGTACGCCGCGAGCGAAGTACGTCAGTGGCGACAGCTCTGTCGGGAGCCAGTCTGGTAACATATTCGGGTGGACGAACGTCTCGGAGAGAAAGAGCAGCGGCAGGGCGATGCCGTTGCTCGCGGCGATGACGCCGTCCTGGGAGTCGGCGTAACTCCCGAGCATCGCGCCGACGCCACAGAACAGCGCGACGCCAAGCGCGACGAAGGGGACGAGCAAGACGACGAGCGGCGAGACGGCAATCGTCGCTGTCGTCGCGACGACGAGCAGGCCGAGCAAGAGTAGTCCCGCCGCGCCGATGACGACGACGTTGACGAGCGTCTGTGCGACCAGCCACTCCGCGCGGGTCAGGGGCGTCGTGGCCAGTTTCTCGAAGCGGTTGCCGTCGCGGTGGCGCGCCACTTCGCTGCCCACCCGCGACAGCGGCGTAAAGAGCACGACGACGGCGAGATAGCCGGGCAGATACCAGCCCGGTGGTTCCGCGAAGAGGCCGCCGCTTGCGGGCTGGGTCTGGATGAGCACGCCGAAGATGACGACGATGATGACCGGGAAGAAAAAGGTAAAGAAGACTGCCGTTCGCCGCCGGAGGAAGGCTCTCCAGGCCGCCCGGAACTCCGCGCCGATGCGTCGGAGTCGGCTCACGAGGAGACCCCCTCGCCGGTCACGAGCGGTTTGTCGCCGCTCTCGAGTGACTCCCCGCTCGCAGTGACTGCCTGTCCCGTCAGTTCGAGGTACACGTCTTCGAGGTCCGGGTCGGTCCACGTCAGCGATTCGTAGGTGACACCAGCAGCCGAGAGCGTCTCGACGACCGTCCCGATAGCCTCCGGTGGGACGTTTTTGACTGTGAGTCCGTGGCTGGTCACTTCTGTGGGGTAGTCGAGACGCTCGGCAACGCCGTCCTCGATGTCGCCCTCGATACGGAGCAGACTCTCGCCACCGTGGGTCTCGATAAGTGCCGCCGGCGAGTCGACGGCGACGAGCTGGCCGTCGGCGAGCAGTCCGACGCGGTCGGCCAGGCGCTCGGCTTCCTCCATGTAATGCGTCGTGAGACAGATGGTCGTCCCCTCCTCAGCCAGGTTCTCCAGCAACCGCCAGAGTGCGCGCCGGCCGGCGGGGTCGATGCCGGTCGTCGGTTCGTCCAGCACGAGCAGGTCGGGGTCGTTGACCAGTGCCGTCGCCACGCAGGTTCGGCGCTGCTGGCCGCCCGAGAGATTCTCGTAGTGGGTGTCTGCGTCCTCCTCCATACCAACGTCGGCGAGAACGCTGTTGGCGTCGCGAGACTCGTCGTAGAGGCCGCCGTAGTACTCGACGAGTTCGCGAGCGGTCAACCGCTCGGCAGGCGTGAAATCCTGCGGAAGCAGGCCGATGCGCTCTCGGTCGACGTCTCTGGGGTGTTGGTCGAACACTGCGACGGACCCCTCGGCGTCGGTCGTTCCGGTGAGCGCGCGGACGAGTGTCGTCTTCCCCGCCCCGTTTGGGCCGACGAGCGCGAACACCTCACCCTTTCCGACGGTGAGGCTGACGCCATCGAGTGCGACCGTCTCGCCGTACCGGCGATACACGTCTTCGGCGACGAGCGCGTCCATACTCGGCAGTTGGCCGCCGACAAGAAATGGGGTTCGATTAGCCGCTGGTCGCGAGTTTCGCCGGGACGACGGTCAGCGCCCCGATTCCGATTGCGAGCGCGGCGGCGAGCGTCAGGACCGCCACTGCCTCCCCGTTGGCCGCGAACAGCGCGGTCACGACGCCCATCCAGACGGCGAACGCGAGCATCATCCCGATGATGAACTGCCGGTACAGCGCCATTCTCCGAAACTCCTGCCACGTCAGGACCGATTTGTACATGCCATGTGAGACGGGTTCGACGCCCATCAACGCTCTCCCAAAACATAACCGGCAGCCGCGCGACTCGTTGCTCGATGGCGACCCCGACTGCGATCGTTCGGTCGACGCTCGAATCGTTTACCGACGGCGTTCTCGATGCGCTTCCGGAAATTCTCTCTGGATTGCTGTTTCTGTTCATCGTCTACCTGGGCATCGCACTCGTCCGATGACTGCTCCGGACAGCGCTGTCGCGGGCGTATCCCAGCGAGCAGCAACTCGTCGTCGACTTTCTGGTCATCGTCGTGACTCTCTTTCTCTGGTTCGGTGCCGCGCTCCTCTTTCTCGACATCGTCGGTAGGGGGAGATCGCCGCGAGCCTCGGCACCGCCGCCGGGTTCATCGCACTGGGCGTCTCCTACGCCCTCTCGGAGATGATCGAGGACACCGTCGCCGGCATCTACCTGCTCAAAGACCCCGAATTCAACCCCGGCGACCGGGTCAATGCCGCGAGCATTACCGGGACTGTCACGGCTATTGGACTCCGCAAGAGCCGATTCGAACTTGACGACGGCGACGTGGTCGGGGTCGCAAACCAGGACGTGGAGTCGAAGTGGACGAAGAAAGCCGGCGACGCAGCTGCGGCGTAATATTCTTGGGCCGGTACTGGCTTGATCTGCTGGTTCGTCAGGCTTCTTCGACCAGTGTCAGGTAGTGGCCGTCGGGGTCGCGCAGTCGAACCCCGTCGTCGATGTCTCGAACCGTGAGTGCATCGTCGGCGACGCGTTCTGCCGTCGCCTCGGGGTCGTCGACGCCGATGCCGAAGTCCACGTGAACGCCACCGCGTGCATCGGCGAGGCCGAGGTGTGGCTCCCAGAGTTCGATGTCGAACGCGCCGGCGGTCATCCGGACACGCTTGCGATCGTCACCCCAGTCGACCGGTTCGAACCCGATAGTTTCGTAGAATGTCTCAGCCCGCTCTAACACCTCGACTTCCAAGACGACCTCGAACAGCCCCGACATGCCGGGTCCTGCTACGTCTGACTCACCGAGTTCGACGCAGTTGCCCTCCGTATCGTAGAAGTACAGCGACCGGGCGTCGCCGAAGGTGTGCTCGACGAGGTCGAACCGCTGGTCCAGTCGGTCGTACCAGCTGTCGTACTCCGCTGCTGGAATCGACAGCGCGTAGTGGGTGTGGAGACCGCCGCGGGGGACGCCGCTCGGCGCGCGGAGAATCAGGTCCGTCTCGCCGACCTCCAGCGCGACTTCGTCGTCACGTCGCTCGCGCACGTCCAGGTCGAGAAACGCCTCGTAGAACGACTGTGCGCGGTCGAGATACTTCACCTCCAGCGCAAGCCACCGCGGGTCTGTGAGCATGTGTGACCGTTCGGTTCGCCCGCACAAATAGACTGGTTTCCCACTGTCGCGCCGACGCAGTTTGGCGGTCTTTTTTTGCGTGGTCGAGTTCATAGTGTAGGTATGCCAATGAAAGGCTCCGGCCTGGCGACGGAGTGGAAAGAGATAGACCGGTTCGGCGACGAGGAGTCGGGCGGCGTCGGCTGGATTGCCTACCCTGACGAGCGGATGCAGCGGGCCAGCCACGCTATCGCCGTCGACGGCGACGTATACGTCATCGACCCGGTCGACGCCGAAGGTATCGATGACCTCTTTGCGGAGTTCGGTGAGGTCGCAGGAGTTGTCATCCTGCTCGACCGGCACAAGCGCGATGCAGCCGCAATCGCGACTCGTCACGACGTTCCCGTCTACGTCCCCCACTTCATGGCCGACATCAGCGACGACATCGCGGCCCCGGTCGACCCGTTTCACCGTGAACTGGCCGACACTGGGTACGCCGCGCATCCGATTCTCGATAACGTCGCCTGGAGCGAAGCCGCACTCTACAGTAAAGACACGGGCGTTCTCGTGGTCCCGGAATCGGTCGGGACCGCGGAGTACTTCCTGACTGGTCGGGAGCGACTGGGGGTCCATCCGGCACTCCGACTCGTTCCGCCGAAGAAACTCGGGCGACTTGCCCCCGACCGGGTACTAGTCGGCCACGGCGAGGGCATCCACAACGACGCTAGAGCGGCGCTTCGAGACGCTATCTCCGGCTCTCGGAGTCGGACGCCGAGTCTCTACTTCAATATCTTCAAGCGCTCGTTGCCGGTGTGACCGGCAATCCCCGACCGTGGTGATAAGTGGCCCGGTAGCGTAGACCGGGGTGTGCTGTACGCGACAGAAGGCCTGGTCCAGACGTTGCTTCGACTCGCCAGTGAGCGCGACCCGGACGAAGCGACCATCTCACTGGCAGTCACACCGGCTGGAGAGATTCCCGATACAGACCTGGATCCAGAGACGCCGGTGTTTACGCATTTTTACCTGCCCAGCGCCGGGAGCTCCGTCAACGCCGTCTTCGGTGTCGACCTCGGCACGCCGCCCGGGCAGACGCAGGGGCGTTTCGTCTCGCACCCGCAGGGAGACTTACGGCTTTCCCAGCGGGACGACTTCCACGAGATTATTTTCATCGCGGTGCCGCCCTGGACCCAGGACTCCATTGCTGCGTTCGACCGGACGGGTCACGAGCAGGAGCTAACCATCCTCGATGTGGAACCGCCCGAAGAGCAAACCCCCTGACACCGACACGTTCAGTCGAGATAGCCGAGGTCTTTCAGTTGTGCTGCGATTTCGTCGAACTCCGCCTCGGTCAGTTCCCCTTCTTGCTGGTGTTTGATGACGATACTCCGGAGTAGAAAACGGACCAGGTCGCTGGTGCTGGAGAAACTGGTTCCTTCGATAGTCTTTTCGACGCGGTCACCGAGGTCTTTCGGGATCGAGACGGTGGTGTACTCGGTCATGCCCGGGGAATAGGCAGCAGCGGGGATATGCGTTGTGTCACCCGGCGCAGCAGCTCGGGGTGAGGCAAATACGTAGTAACGCGTCGATCACTCCTCGGTCGCTGCCCACTTGTCCGCGAACATCGACGGACAGGGGTCGGTGTTGTGCGGGTCGAACGTCTGTGGGGCGTCCCGTGTGGTGAACTGTGTTGTCGCGGTACGCGTCTGTGCTATTTCCGTGGTCGGTGTTTGGATACTCATGGGTTCGGTGTTGGGCGAGATACATTCGAAAGACGACACTGCCGGGGAGTCAGAGTGAACAGCCTACCGCGCGTACTACGACCATCGTAACTCTACATCTATAGCCAACCCTAATAAATGTTCATGATGATGGTCAGGCCGTGAGAGCGAGTGTCGGTGTGGAGATATCCGCCGCTGTAATCAAGTGACGCAGTTGCGAAGCGTCAGTATGGGCCTTCTCGACCACAGAACGGCCGCAGATAACTGGTTCACACGCGTCTCGGCGTTCTACGACCCCGTCGTCGCCGAGACGTTCTGGCCCACGACGCTCCAGCGCCGACTGCTCGACAGATTGTCTCTCTCCGCAGAGGACGACGTTCTCGACGTGGGGTGTGGGACGGGGCAGACGAGTGCGTCCGTCGCCGAGCGTGCTGGCACGGTCGCCGGCGTCGACCGCAGCGCGCCGCAACTGTCTCGTGCCAGACGAAAGCACACGGCAGTCCGCGTTCTCCGTGCTGACGCTGAACATCTGCCGTTCCCCGACGACACGTTCGACGCGGTCGTCTCCGTCGGCGCTGTCATCTACTTTCCCGACCCCGTCGCGGCCCTCACCGAAGCGCGGCGGGTGACACGTCCCGGCGGGTCCATTCTCGTCGCGGGATTCAACCGTCCGGAATTTCCGTCGCTGGTTCCGACTCAGAACTGGGCGACAGTCGTCAACGAAGCACTGTTTCACACGTGGACCGACGCAGAGTCCCGCGAACAGTTCGCTGCTGCTGGCTGGGACGACATCGAAAGCGTCGTCACCGGCCCGCCGTGGCACCCACGACTCTCCCGGGTCGTCACGGCGACGACCAGTTGAGCGACTCCCGCGGGGACTCACTCACCGACGACTAATTGCTCGGGGTAGTCGGTGAGATTCTCGTAGCCGTCCTCCGTGACGACGACGAAGTCTTCGATGCGTACGCCTCCGACTTCGGGGTCGTACAGGCCCGGTTCGATAGTGATGACGTGGCCCGGCTGGAGTTCCTCGCCGCCGGGGCTGACCCGGGGGAGTTCGTGGACATCGAGTCCGACGCCGTGACCGGTGCTGTGGATGAAGCCGGTTTCGGTGCGTTCGTCGCTCCGGAGCGTCGGCAGGCCGGCGTCTTCGTACACGTCACAGACCGCGTCGTGGACTGTCTTACCAGTCGCGCCCGGTTCGACAGCGGCGAGTGCTGCCTCCTTGGCTTGCTGGGTGAGGTCGTACCACTCCCGGACCGTGTCGTCCGGTTCACCGCGACAGAACGTGCGGGTCATGTCGGCGTGGTACTTCGACGATTTGTCCCGCGGGAAGATGTCGACGATTATCGGCTCGTCAGCGAGGAGCGGACCGCTCCCCCGGTCGTGGGGGTCAGCCGCCTCGCGTCCGCACGCGACGATGGTTTCGTCCAGCGCGCAGCCATGTCGGAGTAGCGCCACCTCGATGGCCTCCTTGACGCGCTCGCTCGTCAGTACGTCGCCGTCGTGGCGGAGGCGCCCCTCCTCGTCCACGTCGGCCGACGCGATGAGGTGTTCGGCTCGCTCCATCGCGGCCTCGTTGGCTCGCTGTGCGGTCCGGATGTGGTCGACTTCCGCCTCGGTTTTTGTGGCGCGAATCTCGGTAATCGTGCCGTCCTCGTCGGGGACGACCTCGATACCCTGCTCACGAAGGCCGTCGGCAGTCCGAAGCGGGAACCGTGGCGGGACCGCGACGCTGTCGACACCGTGGGCCGACAGAAACGCGGCGTGGACGCGGTCGACGGCCTCGCGCTGTCCGGACTCCTCGATTTTTTTCTGGTGGTCGAAGTCGACGTATCGCTGGACGGTCGTCGCCGCGCTCTCTTCGACGGCCCGCCCGTATTCGAGACTGCGCGCAAAGAGTAGTCGAATCTCGCCGTCGTACAGCGTCAGGAAGGGATCGGGCGCATCGAACCCCGAGAGGTAGTACTGGTCCGAATCGTCAGAGGCAGCGTCGATGAGATAGCCGTCGACGCCCTGCTCGTCGAGCGCTGTGTCGAGTGTCGAGAGGTCACGGTTCATACCCGCTCTCCGGCGGCCACAGATAAATATCTCCGCAGACGCCGACACGATAAATATGAATACTTATCATCATGGTGTCAAACTACAGCTACATGAGCGAGCGGAGGGCGACGCGGCGGTACTATTTGCGTGGACTTGGAACGGCTGGCATCGTCGGTCTCGCTGGTTGTATCGCCGAAGACGAGACGCCGACAGACGGAGACGACGAACAGGCTGAGGACGACCCGACGCCTGCGGAAACACCTGCTAGTTCCGGATTGGAAGAATGGCCGGATTTCGGCGGCCACCTCGCCGGCGCAAACAATTTCGACGGAACCGTTGTCGACATGACCGGGCAGGACGAAGTGACGGTCAACGTCGGTGCGGGGAACTCTGGGCTGGCCTTCGGTCCCGCAGCCGTTCACGTCGACAACGGCGCGACGGTCGTCTGGGAGTGGACCGGTGAGGGCGGCGCGCACAACGTCGTCGCCGAGGACGAAACATTCAACTCCGGGTCGCCCACGTCATCGGGAACCTACAAGTACACGTTCGAAGAAGACGGCGTCTACAATTACGTCTGTGTGCCTCACGAGGCAAGCGGGATGCTCGGTGCTCTCGTCGTCGGGAACGAGTACCCGACGGCTGGCGACCCACCTGGTGAACAAGAAGTAGCAGTGGACTACCTCGCGGACGCGAACGACTACGATGGGTTCGTCGACGCTCGGGGGTTCGACGAGGTGACTGTTGCTGTTGGTGCAGACAACGGCCTCGCTTTCGGGCCACCCGCTATTCACGTCGACCCTGGAACGAACGTGTCGTGGGTCTGGACCGATAAAGGCGGGGCGCACAACGTTATCGCCGAAAACGATTCCTTCGATTCGGGCACCACCGTTGCCGATGCCGGGCACGTCTACGACCACAAATTCGCCGAGAGGGGCTTTACCCGATACTACTGCGCACCGCACAAAGGTGCTGGAATGAAAGGAGTGGTTCTCGTCGGTGGCGATACTCTCGACTCGTACAGCAGGAGGTACGACCCGTCTTCAGAGACCGACAACGGAACTGAGAATGGTGGGTCAGATGACTACCGGCAACCGGATTTCGACGGATACCTCGAGAATGCAAACAACTACGATGGGACTCTCGTCGATATGACAGGGCAGGCAACGGTGGAAATCAGTGTTGGGGGTGGTGAAACCGCACTAGCCTTCGGCCCGGCAGCCGTCCACGTGGATACTGGCGCGACGGTCGTCTGGGAGTGGACTGGTGAGGGCGGCGCACACAACGTCGTCGCCGAGGACGAGACGTTCGCCTCCGGTGACCCCGTCAGCGATGTGGGAACGACGTACAATTTCACCTTCGAACAGCCAGGAATCTACACGTACTACTGCGCCCCGCACAGAGCCGCCGGTATGAAAGGCGCAATCGTCGTTGGCACTGATCACCCGGTAGAGTAGCGGTTCAGTCCCGAACTACCTTTGGTTCAGAACTGGTAGTGAGGAATATGACGGAACGGACCACCGACGACTGCGCGTCGAATCCGCCGATACCCGGTGAGTACGACGGGGGTCACCCCGCGACGGAGCTTTTCTCGCTGCTCGGGCGTTCACACGCGATGGCGATTCTGTTCTACGTCGTCCGAGAGGAACAGCGACCCTGGCGCTTTTCCGAGTTAGAGGAGACGCTCGGCATCTCGCCGAACACGCTGTCGAGCAGGCTGGAAGAACTCGTCGAGGGTGGTCTGCTCGAACGCCGCTCCTACGACGAAATTCCGCCGCGGGTCGAGTACGAGGCGACCCAGCGCGCGCTCGACCTCGACCCGATATTCCGCGAACTCTACGAGTGGGCGAAAGAACACGGCGAGGAGACAGAACTGGTCCACGGCTCTCCGGAGTAGCCCTTAGATTGGCGCGCCGAGAACCGGCGTCCGCGCTACCGCTCCCTGAAGTAACGATACTACCAACTCCGGTAGTCGCTACGAACTACCTCGCTCGAACGCTTAACAGTTCAGCTTCCGTAGTGGGGCTACATGACCGAGTACGCCATCGAGGCCAGAGACGTGGAGTTGACCTACGCCGACGGGACGAAGGCCGTCAGGGGTATCGACCTGACGGTCCCGCGCGGTGAGTTCTTCGGGTTTCTCGGTCCCAACGGTGCGGGGAAGACGACGACAATCAAGATTCTCGCAACGCTGTTGAACCCGACCGGCGGACAGGTGACGGTCAACGGCTTCGACGTGCGCACACAGGCCCGGCAGGTCCGCGCTTCCATCGGCTACATGCCACAGGAGACCAGTATCGACCCCGAACTTACCGCACGAGAGAACCTGCGATTTGCCTGTGAGTCCTACGGGGTCCCGCGGGGGGACCGAGGCGAGCGCATCGCGGAACTGCTGGACCTGGTCGACCTCGCCGATGTCGCGGACAAGCGTGCCGACGGGTTCTCCGGGGGAATGCGAAAGCGGCTGGATTCTGCGACTGCCCTCGTTCACCGCCCGCCGCTGGTCTTTCTCGACGAACCGACGACTGGATTAGACCCAAAGGCTCGCAACCGACTGTGGGAGTACTTCGAGCGTATCAACGAAGCGGGGACGACCATCTTTCTGACCACGCAGTATCTCGAAGAGGCCGACCAGCTGTGTGACCGTATCGGCGTTATCAAGGACGGTGATATCGTTGCCGATGGCTCGCCCAGTGAGCTGAAGCGCCGCGTCGGCGGCGAGATTCTCGACATCGAACTCGCTGACGGCACGGACGCCAGCGAGCGCGCGGCCACGGTGGCCCACGAGTCTGATCTCTTCGAGAGCGGTGTCACTATCGACGTAACCGACGATGGCATTAGCATCACGTCCGAGCGCGCCCGCTCGCACGGAACGGATCTGCTGGTCGCGCTCACGGAGGCAGGCCTCACGGTCACCGGATTCAACATCCGCGCGCCGACGCTCGACGATGTGTTCCTCGCGATTACCGGCGAGCGTGCCGAAGATGTCGAGGACGGCTCGCAGGACGATACTGCTGGTGAGCCGGAATCGCAACCGTCGGAGGTGTCACAATGAGTACGCCGTCAGCCGACGGGGAGACGCCCGACGAGCAGTCTCCTGGAATCGGGAGTGCCACGACCAGCAACACCTTCGTCGGCGATTTCTGGGTCAACTTCAAGCGCTGGAATCTGAAGGCCGTCCGCAATCCATTCGTGCTGGTCGTCTCGCTCGTCCAGCCGATTATCTTCCTCGTTCTCTTTACCCAGGTCTTCGGCGGAATCGCGACGGAAGCCATCAACCGGGGTGGCGCAACCATCACCTACGAAACCTACCTCGTCCCGGCTATCGCGATGCAGGTGGCACTGGCGGCGGCGGCAACGTCGGGCGTCGGACTGGTCAACGACATCGAACAGGGGATGTTCGAGAAGGTGCTGGTGAGTCCGATGAGTCGCGTCGGCGTCTTCGCCGGCAAGAGCGGCGCGGAACTACTCCGCATTGCCTTTCAGATTGCTATTATTCTCGTCCTCGGTATCGCGCTCGGCGCGACCATCGAGACGGGTATCGTGGGCGCACTCGGAATCATGGCCGTCGGCATCCTCTTTGCCATCTGGTTCATGTCGCTGTCGAATATCATCGCCGTCATCACGCGCGACCAGGAGTCGACGATCATCGGCGCGAACCTCCTTCAGTTCCCGCTGCTTTTCGTCTCGACCGCCTTCCTGCCACTCGATGCACTCCCCGACTGGATCGGTCTCGTCGCCACGTTCAACCCCGTCACCTACGGGGTCGACGCTGCCCGCGCTATCATCCTCGGCCAGGACGTGATGACAGTCATCGAGGTGACCCAGTTCGGTGGGATCTGGAACACGCTCGTTCCGGCAATCGGTATCTTGCTGGTACTCGACATCGTCCTCGGGGCGATTGCTGTGGTGATGCTCCGCCGTGCGACGAGCGCGGACGTGCAGTAAGGTCTTTTCTCTGTCCGAGGTTTTCCAGTGTTCTCGCTCCCGCACGTGTCATGCACTGATCGGGAGGCGTTATCCTCATGACACGGCCCCACAACGTGTCCGTATGGACGTAGACATCTCCCGGTCGACGGTCAGTGGGGAGGCGCAGGCGCCGCCCTCGAAGAGTTACACGCACCGCGCGATTCTCGCAGCAGGCTACGCCGACGGCGCGACAGTCCACGACCCGCTCGTGAGTGCAGACACCCGCGCGACCGCACGCGCTGTCGAAGCTTTTGGGGGTAGCGTTGCCCGCGACGAAAACGCCGGCACGATGGAAATCGACGGCTTCGACGGGACGCCCGACGTACCGGACGACGTCATCGACTGTGCCAACAGCGGCACGACGATGCGCCTCGTGACGGCAGCGGCCGGACTCGCCGACGGCCTCACCGTGCTCACCGGCGACGACTCGCTTCGCTCGCGCCCGCAGGGTGCACTCCTCCGTGCGCTTGACCAGCTCGGCGCGCGCGCCGAGAGTACGCGCAGCAACGGCCAGGCACCGCTCGTGGTCGGCGGGCCAATCGTCGGCGGCACGGCCGCCATTCCCGGCGACGTGTCCTCGCAGTTCATCACTGCCCTCTTGATGGCCGGCGCGAACACCGACGCCGGCATCGACATCGCTCTAGAGACCGAACTCAAATCTGCACCCTACGTCGATATCACGCTCGAAGTGATGGACGCGTTCGGCGTTCAGGCCCGGAAGACCAAACGCGGTTTCTCGGTCGCCGGCCACCAGACCTACGATGCTGGTGACGGCTACAACGTCCCCGGCGATTTCTCTTCGATGTCGTATCTGCTCGCGGCGGGCGCGCTCGCGGGCGACGACAGCGTTACGGTCACATCTGCGTATCCGAGTGCACAGGGCGACCAGGCAATCGTCGACATCCTCGAAGCGATGGGTGCGGCCGTCGACTGGGGCCGCGATACCGGCGAGATTGTGGTACAGAATAGTGCCCTCGAAGGCATCGAAGTCGGGGTCGAAGACACGCCGGATCTCTTGCCGACGATTGCGGTGCTGGGTGCCGCCGCCGACGGGACGACCCGAATCACCAACGCAGAGCACGTCCGGTACAAGGAAACAGACCGCGTGAGCGCGATGGCCGAGGCGCTGACGAAGATGGGTGCGAGCGTCGAGGAAGAGCAGGAGACGCTGACCGTCCACGGCGGCGACACCGACCTGCAGGGAGCGACTGTCGACGGGCGCGCTGACCACCGCATCATCATGGCGCTGGCTATTGCCGGACTGGTCGCCGAGGGAACGACGACGATTCGGGGTATCGAACACGTCGACGTGTCCTTCCCCGAATTCTTCGACGTGATTTCGGGACTGGGTGCGAGCGTGCGGCGGGAGTGAACAGGGCGACGAAAGATTCAGCCGAACGCTTTTGCGTTCGTATGTACAACGTACATACACAGATGGGGACCAAGCGGGTGAACTTCAGATTGCCGGAGGAGTTGGTCGAGAAGGCAGACCTCGCAGCGGAAGTCACACACAGAGACCGAACGGACATTGTCACGGCGGCGCTCCGGGAGTATCTGGACGAGGTCGAGGGAGACGATTCGTTCCGGGAGGCAGTCGTCGAACTCTACCTCGACGATCAAATCGGTTTCGAGGAGTTGACTGCGGTTCTGGGTCGACAGGACGCCGAATCGGTTCGGGCGTCGAAATCCCTGCTCGACCGCGGCGAGGAGATAGCCGACGGCCTCGCGGAGTTGTAGATGCTCGTGGCCGACACCAGTGCGCTCGTCTCCGTAGCGACTGCAGATCTGTTAGAAACACTGCTGGCCGAGTTCGACGTACACACTACCGAACGTGTCGTGACCGAACTCGAGAAGACTGCGGACTACCCGGACAGTCACGGAAACGCGGCGGACGCGGTACTCGATATGCAAGAATCGCTCACCGTACACACCATCGACACTCCTCTCGAATCAGCACGTATCGACGAAGGGGAAGGGAGCTGTGCGATACTCGCCAGTGACCTCGATGCGCCGTATCTGCTGACTGATGACCTTCGAGCACTCCCAGAACTGGAAACTGCGACGACCGCCCAGGTTGCTATCTCACCGTTGTTACTCCGGGCACTGGTCAAGCGGGGTGTGCTGGACGACGAGGAAGCGCGCCAGCGTCTCGAACGGCTAGCGGAGAAACGTGATTGGCTCGGGGCACCGATCTACCGCCGCGCTCGGCAGTTGTTCGAGGAGTGAATGGTCTTTCTCAACATCTAAATGCCAGCGCCCCACAGAAACTCCCAATGAACGGGAATCGCTTTGGCAGACTCTTTCAGGTGACGACCTACGGTGAGTCCCACGGGGAGGCGATGGGCTGTACCGTCTCCGGCGTCCCCGCCGGTGTCGAACTCTCCGAAGAGGACATTCAGGCGGAACTGGACCGCCGAAAGCCGGGCCAATCGATGATCACGACGTCGCGGGGAGAACCCGACGAAGTCACGATCAACTCGGGGATGCAGGACGGCTACACGACGGGCACCCCTATCGGGATGGTCATCCAGAACAAGGACGCCCGCTCAGGCAAGTACGAGCCGTTCGTGACCGCGCCGCGGCCCTCCCACGGCGACTACACCTACTCCGCGAAGTTCGGCACGCGAAACTGGGGCGGTGGCGGACGCTCCTCGGCCCGCGAGACGGTCAACTGGGTTGCCGCCGGCGCGATTGCAAAGGAGATTCTCGACCAGTCCGACTACGACGTACAGGTCAAGGCCCACGTCAACCAGGTCGGCGACATCGAAGCGCCAGCGGTGAGCTTCGAGGAGATGCTCGAACACACAGAGGAGAACGAAGTACGCTGTGCCGACCCGGAGACGGCCGAGGAGATGCGCGAGGCAATCGACGAGTACCAGCAAGCAGGCGACTCCATCGGTGGCTCCGTCTATTTCGAGTGCCGCGGCGTCCCGCGCGGTCTCGGTGCCCCCCGTTTTGACTCCTTTGCGTCCCGTCTCGGACAGGCGGTCTTCTCGATTCCCGCGACCTCCGCCTTCGAGTTCGGGAAGGGCAAAGAGACCAAGACGATGCGTGGCAGCGAGCGCAACGAGGACTGGGAGTTCGACGACGGCGAGAGCCACCCCGAGACGGTCAGCGAGGAAGGCGACCCCGTCCCGGTCGGCAACGACCACGGCGGCCTCCAGGGGGGGATCACGACCGGGGAACCAATCTACGGCGAGGTGACCTGGCACGCCCCTACCTCGATTCCGAAGACCCAGGAGACTGCAGACTGGGAGACCGGCGAGCGAAAGGAGATTCAGGTCGTCGGCCGCCACGACCCGGTGTTGATGCCGCGCGGCGTCCCCGTTCTCGAAGCGATGCTCAACCTGACGATTCTGGACTTCATGCTCCTCGGTGGGCGTATCAACCCCGACCGTCTCGACGACCGGCCCGGCGAGTACGACACCGACTATCACCCGTCCAGTCCCGTCAACGACCCCGACGATGCGGACACGCACGCCGAAACTATCGACGACGAATAGATGTATCCTCCACTGCAATTCTCGACGGCTGTCGCCGGAATCGCTCGCGAAAAGTACGCCGAATGGGGGATGATCCAGCCCGACGTGCCGGGTTCGTATCTGGAACAGCGGTACACCGACGAGGCGTCGGCGTTCGTCGACGTCGACGGTGCCCGCGTCCACTACCGCGACGAGGGGCCCCGTGACGCGCCGGTTTTGCTCGCACTCCATGGCGTCTACTCCTCGCTGCATACCTGGAATGGGTGGGTCGACGCATTCGAGGACGTGCGGGTCGTCCGTCTCGACTTGCCCGGCTTCGGTCTGACCGGCCCGAACGAGAACGGGGAGTACAGCCTCTCGTACTACGTCGGTTTCCTCGACGCGTTCTGTGAGACAATCGGACTCGACGAGGTGGCACTCGCGGGCAACTCACTCGGCGGGGCAATCGGCTGGCGATTCGCGGTCAACCATCCGGAACGGGTCCGAAAGCTCCTCTTGCTGGACGCTGGGAGACAGCAACTCGTCCCACCGGAGACAGAGTGGCTCCTCTCGCCCGGATTCGACGTGGTGCCGCGGTACTGCACTCCGCGGGCGTCGACGCGGGCGATTCTCAGGGACGCGTACGGTGATACGGACAAATTGACGGGTGACATCGTTCGACGGTACCACGACCTTCTCTTGCGGACGGGCAACCGCAGGGCAGTCATCAAACTGGCGCAGAACGCGACGCCGGCACCGTTCGAACCCACTGCAGTCTCCTGTCCCACGCTCGTCCAGTGGGGTGAAGAAGACGACTGGCTCCCACTCTCGCTCGGCAAGCAGTTCGTCGACGAGATTCCCGACGCAACACTGCAGACCTATGCCGGTGTGGGGCACGTTCCGATGGAGGAGGCACCGGACGCGACGTCCCGCGACGCCGCAGCGTTCCTGGACTGACACGCGCCTGCACTTGTCGAAGCCTGCCATCAGCGAACGGAAAGGGCCAAGACGCTACCGGGCCGAGCGAAGGTATGGCCACGCTCGTCGTTCTTGCAGACCCTCCGGTTGAAGGGTTCGTCCTCCCGGAGATAGTCGAGTCGACACCGGTGACAGCCGCGGAAGCGGCGCGGCTGTACGAAGCGATGCTCACGGACCTCTGTCGGGGAATTCAGGCCAGCGCTGGCGACTTGCTGGTGAACTACCGCCCCGCAGAGCAGGTGCCCGCGGATGTCGACCCCGAAGCGTCGCTCCGTGCCGTGCTCGACGACGCGCTCGAAGAACCGGACGAAGCCCGGTACGAGGTGCAGGTCGGTGAGACGTTCGCCGGCCGCGCCGGTAACACGGCGACACATTTGCTCGACGAGGAAGACGAGGACAGCATCGCCATCGTGAAGCCAGCCACGCCGTTCCTCGGACGGCAACAGATCGGGTCGGCAGCGATGAAGATTCGCTCCAGTGACGTGGTACTGGGGCCGACGACCGACGGTCGACTCTACTACGCAGGGTTTTCCGAGTCAATCGACTTCGAGAACGCCTACGCCGCGCCGGCCGTCGAGACGCTGACCGCTCGCGCACGGGATGCCGACCTCGATGTCGATTTCCTGTCTATGGCTCCCGTCGTCGAGACTGGCACAGACCTCGCCAACGCCGTCGCACAGATCCGTGCCCGACTGCGCGCAGAGCGCAACGTCCCCATCGAGACGGCGACAGTCATCGACGACCTGGGACTGTACGTCGAAGAGAGCGAAGGTGGGATTGCAGTGGCGCGGACTTCCGACAGTTCTTAGGGTACTGGCTGGAAAGGTACGACTGCGGTGGGGTGGCAGAGCGGCCTAATGCGCCTGCCTTGAGAGCAGGTGTCCGAGAGGACTCATGGGTTCAAATCCCATCCCCACCGTATTTTGCCGCGAACATCTCGTGAGCGGCAAATACGTAATGTGGGATTTGAAGTAGACGAGTCACAGCCCGCGCAGGGAGCGGAGCGACCGACCAGGACTATCTCGGCGTGGTTCAAATCCCATCCCCCCGTCAGATTCCCGTTGGTCATCTGACGAGCCCTGTCTCCCAGAACTCGACGCAACACCGTCATTTCACCTCCCGACGCGGTCGCGGATATTCGAAACCAGCGACTCGAAGTTACCGAGGTCTTCGACATCGTGAACCTCGTCGCCGACAGCGAATTCGCCGGGTTCGGCGACGCGAGCACAGATGCCGCCGTTGCCGTCGGCGAGCGCCCGCATCAACCCATCTTGTCCGGCCACCTGTTCGACGTGCCGACAGGGCGGACGCGGGCGGGTACCTTCGAACGTAACGCTACCGAGCGAGAAGCGGTGGTTCAACAGGTCGTGCACGTCGCCGCCGCGGACGACGACGTTCCTTCGGTGTTGGCCGTCGGTCACGTCGAGTCGCGTCTGGTCTTCGATTGTCTCCAGTGCCTCGGCCTGAACGAAGGTGACCTGGCAGACGTCGAACGGGGAGTAGTAGCCGCGGCCGGTGCAGTAGCGGTCGCCGTCGAGTCCGCCGTCAACGGCACGAATCGAGCCACGGCGTTCCATCGGTTCGCCGCCGGCCTCGGCAACGTAGATTGCCTCGACTTCCATAGACCGGGTACGGTCTGCGGCCGTATCTCTCTTGCCGCCGGGTTACGGTGCGCCGGCGATGATCATCTGGCTTTCTTCCTCGAAGGCGAGTTCACGGGCTGCATCGGCCGGGACGCGGACGGCATCACCCGCGTCGAGTGGTACGTCTTCGCCGTCGATCGTCAGCGTCGCAGCGCCATCGACGAGGAAGTAGACCTCTTCCTGATCGTCGTGCGAATGATCGTGTTCTTTCCCTTCCCAGCCGGCACTCGCATCGAGGACGGTGAATCCGAGTTGGTCGCAGTCGAGCGCGTCGCGGAGGAAGTGCATGCCGGGCGCGCGCGGTTCGACGTCGTCGTAGCTGACTCTGGTATGAGACATCCAACGGTGGGTTCGAGCGCCAGCGGCTAAAAGATTCGTCGCGGGTGGTTTTTCTGACTACGGCACCAGATGTGGCTATGAGCGACGACACTACTGCACTCGTCTACGGCGCGTACGGCTACACTGGCGAACTGGTCGCACGGACCGCCGTCGAGGCAGACATCGAACCGATACTGGCCGGCCGGCGCGAGAACCCACTGCGGAAGCTCGCAGCGGAACTGGAACTGGAGTATCGCGCATTCGGCCTCGACGACCCCGTTGCGCCGCACCTGGCCGACGTGGACGTGGTGGCCCACTGCGCCGGGCCGTTCGTCGACACCTACCAGCCGATGGTCGACGCCTGTCTGGCGACCGAGACGCACTATCTGGACATCACCGGCGAGATACCCGTACTGGAGGCCATCAAACAGTACGACGAACTGGCGGCCGACGCCGGCCTCATGTTCCTGCCCGGCGCGGGCTTCGACGTGGTGCCATCGGACTGTCTGGCAGCACACCTCCACGAACGGCTGCCAGACGCGACGGAGCTAACGGTGGCGTTCGACGCGGGGGGGATAGAAGCCTCCGCGGGAACGATGAAGACGATGGTCGAGGGACTGGGTGAGGGGTCGGCAGTTCGGGAAAACGACCACATTGTCTCGGTCCCCTACGGCGAGCGCACTCGGGTGATCGACACCGGAGAGGGGCCACAGACGATGACTGCCTTCCCGTGGGGCGACGTGTCGACGGCCCACCACAGTACGGGGATTCCGAACATCGGCGTGTACGTTCCCGTCTCCGAGCGCGGACAGCGGGTCATGCGTGCGATGGATGTTCTCGGTCCCGTTCTCAGTGCGGAACCGGTCAAGCGCGCATTACAATGGGGTATCGAGCAGACTGCGGAGGGTCCGGACAAACACGAGCGTGAGACCGGGTCGGCGTCGTTCTACGGCGAGGCGACAAACGGCGAGGAGACTGTCCGCTCACGCGTTCGTACACCCGAGACCTACCAGTTCACCGCCGAGTCCGTCGTCGAGATACTGGATCGCGTCCTCGCTGGTGAGGCGGTCCCGGGCTACCAGACACCGTCCTCGGCGTACGGCTCCGAGTTCGTTCTCGCAATCGACGGCTGTTCGTTTGAAGATCTCGATTAACAGTGGAGAACGGGCAATCTAGACGCTGTTGCGTTCGATAGCCCGCTGGGTTCGCTCGTCAACTCTGACGAGATGGCAGAGCGGATTCCCTGGATAGACGAGTGGGTTCTGAGCCACTCCGATGAGGAGACCGGTAAACGGAGCTTCGACGACGGTGCTGGTCGAGCCGAAGGGATTGCCGATTGTCGCAATCGTCTCACCCTCGTGAACGAGTGTCCCCCGGTTGGCCTGCATATCGACGAGCCCGCCGGTGTCGGCACGAATCCACGTCTTCTCGGCGCTCCCGGCGACGATGGTCCGCCAGCCAGGCCACGCGACGAGTTCGGACTCGAGTAGCCCAAATTCGGCGAAGACGCTGCGGATTCCCTCCAGCGCGGGGTCGATAAACTCCCGCTGGAAGCGGTGTGCTTCGCCCATCTCGACAGTGACAGTGGGCACACCGCTGTCGGTCGCTTCCCGGCGGAGCGTCCCCGTGGGGCCCTGTTTGTCGATGATGACGTGCGAGGCGAAGGCGTTGGCAACGCGGGCGACGGTGTCGTTGTCCAGATCAGCGCGAACGTGCAGCATGTTCGAGCGCCCACGCGTCGAGGTGTGAAAGTCCAGGCCGAAATCACAGGGTGCGACGAAGTTCCGGAAGATGCTGTGAGCCATCCGCTTCGCGCTGGTGCTGTCGGCCTTGCCGGGAAACGAGCGGTTCAGGTCGCGGTCGTACACCGGGAGATAGCGCTGCTGGGCGATGAAGCCGGGAACGTTCAGAACCGGCAGACAGACGAGCGTTCCACAGAGGCCGGTGAGGTCCCACTCGTCGGCCACCTCGCGGACGACTTCGACGCCGTTGAGTTCGTCGCCGTGGGCGGCCGCCGAGAGAAAGACTGTCGGTCCGGGTTGTTCGCCGTTGACGATGGTCACTGGCATCCGAACCGGGTCTCCCAGATACGTCTCGGTCACGGTGTAGCGGAGGCGCTGGGTCTCTCCGGGGTCAACCCGCCCTCCCTGATACGTGAACGACTCGGCTGTCGGCATAGTGTCGGATGCGAGGTCAGAGGACATACATGTGCCGCCGCCGCGCCGGCCGTGGGCCAGTTGTCCGACAATAGCATTATTCAGGGGTAGACTAAACTACATGCATGGCAGACGACGCCTCTACTATTACCGTCGGTGTTCTCGGACTCCACAGCAGCAAGGAGAGCAAGGCAATTCTCAACGCTATCGACGCGCTCGGTCACGACACCGAGTGGCTCCGTCGCGAAAACACGGCGGTCTCTATTCAGGACGGTGACCTCACACTCGAACCGGACGTGGACGTGGTCGCCAACAGACTGTTACTGTCGACCAGCACACACCCCGCCGAGGAACTGGGGCTTGCCCGAATGTTCGACCACGCACGACCGATGTTGAACCGTCCGGCGGCGGTGACGACGGCGATGCACAAGTTCGCCACCGCGGCCGCACTCGCGGAGGCCGATATCCCGATTCCGGACGCGCTGCTCGCGCTCTCTGGCGAACGGCTCAACGAGGCCCGCAAGCAGTTCGGCGAACAGGCGGTGTACAAGACGGCCATCGGCACCCACGGCGGCGGCGCATGGAAGGTCGACCTCGACGACCCCGTCAACCCCCGTGTTGGAGACCGGCAGGCGTTTCTCCAGCACTTCGTCGACAGCCCCGGTGACATCCGCGACGCCCGTGTATACGTCGTCGATGGAGAGATACTCGGTGCGATGTACCGGCACGCACCTGAAGGCGAGTGGCGGACGAACGTCTCACTGGGCAGCGACGTTCGGGATGCGACCGAGAACCTGCCCGAGGAAGCCAGACAGATGGCAATCCGAACGGCATCGACGGTCGGACTCGACTACGCCGGGGTGGACCTCATCGAGAACGGCGACGGGTGGGTCGTCCTCGAAGCGAATCCGACGGCGGGATTTCGCGGTCTCTACAAGGCAACGGGGACGAGTCCAGCGCCGTACATCGCCAAACTCGCCATCGAACGTGCGGGCGGGACTGTCGACGACAACCGAGTCGAAGAGCTCGCGGGGACGCTCGACGACTCCATGCCCGCGTGTACCCCCCGAAAGAAACGGACTTCGCCGTCGAAACCCGGCGTCATCGGCTTCATCGAGGACGTCGTCGTCAGCGGGACGCGCGGCTCGCAAAACGTCCTCGCCAAGTCCGACACCGGTGCGACGCGGACGAGTATCGACTCGCAACTGGCCGCCGAAATCGGAACCGGCCCGATCAAAGATATCGTCCACGTCCGCTCGGGGAGCGTCAAAGCTGGGAAGACGAGACCAGTCGTCGACGTCGTCGTCGGCGTCGGTGGTACCCAGCACACCGTCAGTGCCAGCGTCGAGGACCGCGGCCACATGGACTACCAGCTCTTGCTCGGGCGCGACATCCTCGAACACTACCACGTCGACGTGACCAGGAAAGCACAACAGGACAACGGCGAACGAGAAGAGTAGTTCCGCGGCGCTGCTCACCGCTCACTCTTGGAGACCTCACTTCGTTCGGTCTCCCTATCCCTCGCGAGTACCGTCTCAACGTAGTACGCCTGAATCGTCTCGTGCTCGCCGAGGTCGATGTCGTCGACAGCGTGGTCTTCGACGACGTGCCCACGGTGCATGATTGTCACGCGGTCGACGTACTGCTCGAAGTCGTCGATGTGGTGAGTCGAGACCAGCACGGTGTTGCCGTCGTCGGTGTAGCTGTCGAGAAATGCCAGCAGCCGAGTCTTCGACACGTCGTCGAGCGCACCCAGCGGTTCGTCCAGCAGGAGATAATCGGGCTGGTCGAGCAGCGCCAGCGCGAGGTCGAGTTTCCGTGCGAACCCGCCTGACAGCTCCGATGCGGTCCGCCCCATCGCGCGGCGCAGACGGAGTTCCTCAATGAGTGTCTCGCGCCAGTCGTCGTCGACCCCGCCTATCATCCGCGCGAACACGTCGACGTTCTCGGCGACGGTCAGGTCCGGGTAGAAGTTCGGCCGCTGGAACCCACACCCCACTCGCTGGCTGGGCACCGAGAGCGTGCCACTGGAGGGTCTGGTCAACCCGAGCATCAGCCGAAAGAGCGTCGACTTGCCCGAGCCGTTCGGGCCGAGCAGACAGTGAAACTGTCCGTCGCCGATTGTCAGTGAGACGCCGTCGACTGCCGTCACGTCGGCGTACACTTTCCGTATCTCGTCGAGTTCGATTGCCATCAGGCGCTCACCCGGTAGTAGACCGCCGACAGTTTGAGCACGACCAGCGTCGCGAGCGTGAACCCGCCCAGCAGGGCCAGCCAGTCGACGAACAGCGACAGGTCCAGCCCCTTCAACATCGCACTCCGGGCGACAATCATCGTGTGGTGGGTCGGAAGCAGTCGAACCACCGTCTTACGTAGTGCCGAGAAGTAGCCGACGGGATAGCCCAGCCCCGAGAACCCGATGACGCCCAGCAGGAGGACGACGTTGACGAACCGACCCATCGTCGAGAATCGAAAGAGGACCATGACGGCCATGCTGAGTGCCGAGAGGAAGACGAACGTGAGCGCAAGCGCGAGCACGCTCCCCGGTGCGAGCACGTCGATGGAGTACTCCAGATAGTTCGACGCCGCCTGAAAGACCACGAGCGGAATCGCGAGGACGGCAGTGAAGTAGACGAGTTTCGCGCCGAGGACAGCTTCCAGCGATGCCTCTGCCCGAAGCCGGTCGATGACGGCGCTCTCCCGCGCGAGATTGTACGGGACGTAGGTGAAGGCGACGAGGATGACAAAGAGCATCACCATAATCGAGAGCAGGTACTCCGAGAGGGAGCTCTCGGGGGCGACCACCTCGCGCTGGACGGACACGTCTGCGGGGAGCGCCCGGTCTAACTGGAAGGCCGCGATGTTGCGGATTGCCTTCGAGGGTTCCTTGAACGGGACGACGCTCCCGTCGACGATGAATCGGAACGTGGCGTTGTCCTCGTTCTCGTCGGTTATGTTGGGCGGCACGGTTACGATAGCGTACACCGACTCTTTGCGGAGCATGTCACGGGCGCGCTGCTCGCTCTCGACGACCTGCGGGTCCGAGAACTGGACGAGCGACCCCTCGATGATCTTCATGTCGTTGTCGGTCACCTCCTCGTCCTGTGGCACGACGGCAACCGGTGCGTCCCGCGGGATGACCGTCTCGAAGGCGACGCTCGTGTAGGCGAAAAACGACGGCAGGAGAATGAGCAGGAAGACCAGCGCGAGCACGTTGTGTTTGCTCCAGTGGACTTCCTTGCGCAGGAGCGACCGTAGCGACATCGCTCACCCCACCGTCCCGTGAGAGTACGTCAGTTTCGTCTCCTCGCGTGGACCAGCCGTCGCCGCTGTCTCGACAGCGAAACCGACGAGGGAACGGCGACAGACTGGCATCGAGCTAGTGGTGACCATCACCACGGGGCAGTTATCTCTTGTGGATTCTGCAAACGAGTGGCGAGGAGAGGTGGTGTTTCGGTGGTCGAGCAGCGACAGAGAGAAATCCTTTTGCATGGGTCGCCAAACTGTCGAGTATGGACTGGCCACACGACCCCGACGGCGAGGAAGGCAGCGAAGGCCGCCGCAAGTACGGTCACGCGGTCCTCGCAAAGAAGGTAGACGAGGGCGAGGACTTCCCCTTCACTGCGGGAGAGTACGCCGAGCAATACGGCGATCACCCCGTCCGCATCGACTACGAGACTGTCGTCAGCGTCGACGAGATCTTCGCCGATATCGACGACGACACCGAGTTCGAAGGCTTCCCGGAGTTCCACAAGCGCGTCGGGAAGGAACTGCGTGCGAAAGATTACTGGCCCTACCGGCTGGAACACGCCTGAGTCTGACCGGGTGCACCTGATCGGACAGCGCGCGCAGCGTTCTAGCGGCCACTCTCTTCGGAGTCGACAGCCTCGATACTCCCGATGTCGGGTGCCGGACCCTCCGCTCGCACTGACTGGAGTTTGCCCAGTACCACTGCAGCGACGTAGATGGCGACGGCGACGAGCACGATGACGCCGCCAGCCGTCGCGCCGACGTAGTACGCGACCGTAATCCCCAGCACGATTGCCAGCTGTGAGAGAACGACGGCGACGAGCAGCGACTGCGTGAAACTCCGGGAGAGTTGCGTCGCGCCGGCGACGGGGACGACGAGCATCGCCGCGACGAGGATGACACCCATAATCTGCATCGCGCCGACGACGACGAGCGCCGTCAGCATGACCATTACGCGATTGTACCACGCGACGGACAGCCCCGACACTTCCGCGGCCGTCTCGTCGAAGGTGACGTAGAGCAACTGGTTGCGGGTGACGCCGACGACAGTCGCGATGACGCCGAACAGGACCAGCATAATGACGGCGTTCTCCCGGGAGACTGTCGAGAGATTGCCGAAGAGATACTGGTTGACGCCGACGGCCAGCCCCCCGGCGTTGATGCTGATGAGAACGGTCCCGAGAGCGAAGCCAGTCGAGAGGACGATCGCCATCGACACGTCGTTGTACGCGTCGGTCACTTCGGAGATGAGTTCGATGAGCAGCGCCGCGATGACGGCGACGACGACGGCCGTCAGATACGGTGACACGCCGAGTTCGAGGACGCTGTTGAGAAACAGCCCGACAGCGACTCCAGCGAAGGCAGTGTGTGCCAGCGCGTCACCGATGAGCGCCAGCTGGCGGTGAACGAGGAACGTGCCGATGAGTGGCGCGATGACGCCGATACACAGCCCGACCAGAATCGCCCGATGCATGAACTGATACTGCAGGAGTTCAAGTCCGGTGAGGTCGCCGAGTGCGAACAGCAACTGCGACCAGAGTTCGAGTAGCCGGTACAGTGGTGTGAGTACGCCCGATTGGGCGACGGCAGCACTCGTCACTGCGGGACACCTCCCGTGTCGACTGCTGTCCCGAACGCGCGAGCGAGGGCGTCACTGTCGACGAAGTCCGCGGTCGCGCCGTCGAAGTACACCTCGCGGTTGAGACAGACGACGCGGTGGGCGTGCTCAGTGACCGCTCGCAGGTCGTGTTCGACGAGCAGAATCGTGATGCCGCGGTCGTTGAGCGCGTCGAGTAGTTCGTAGAACGCGTCGACCGACTCTGCGTCCACACCGACGGTCGGCTCGTCGAGGACCAGCAACTCGGCTTCGCCCGCCAGCGCGCGAGCGATGAAGGCACGCTGGCGCTGGCCGCCCGAGAGTTGCGTAATCCGCCGGTCGGAGAAGCCGGTCATGCCGACCGTTCGGATGGCCTCGTCGACTATCTCCCAGTCGTCGGCGGAGAGGCGACCGAAGCCGACGTGGGGGAAGCGTCCCATTTTGACCACTTCTCGAACGGTTATCGGCATCTCCTTGGCCGCGCTGGCCTGCTGGGCGACGTAGCCGAGGCGTCCGCCGTCGTCGAAAGTGTGCGCTGGCTCATCAAATAGCGTCACACGCCCGTGGTCCGGTTCCAGCAGACCCAGGACGAGTTGCATCAGCGTCGACTTGCCCGAGCCGTTCGGGCCGACGATGGCGGCGTACTCGCCGCTCTCGATGATGAGTGAGATATCCTCGACGACCGGCGTTGCCGTGTATCCGAAGGTGACCTCGGAGAGGTCGATAACGCTCTCGCGTTGCTGGCTCCCGTCTGTCTCCGCACGCTCCCGTCTGTGTCCGTTCGTCATTGGGTCACTCATTCGAAGTTCCGCCATTCTTCGCTCCAGCCGTCGGGGCCGGCCTCTGCCGGTGAGACGTTCCCGAGAACGACTTCGAAGGTCGGCATGTTGATGTTGTACGCGATCTCCTCGTACCCCCACGCTGCGTCGACCCAGTCCTCGCGGACGCCCGCGTACGGCGTGACCGGATAGTACGCCTCGACGGTGGTTTCTGCGAGCAGTTGCTCGGCCGGTCGCCTCGTCTCGAAGACGCCAGCGCCGATATACTTGATATTGTTTTCGTCGATGACGCGCTTTGCTTCCGTGATGTCGTCGGGACTCACGTCACCGCTGGCTGCGAGATTCGTCACCAGCGGGCGCATCTGTACGCTGTAGCGAGTGCCGATGTACTGGAATGCGTTGTGTGCGGCCAACTGGACCACGTCGCGCTCTGCTGCGTCAAATATCTCCTGGTAATCCGCGTCGATTCGCTCGAGCACGTCGTTCTTGTACGCCGACGCATTGGCCCGGAAGGCGTCTTCGTGGTCGGGTGCAAGTGTGACAAAGCCTTCTGTGATATTGTCGACCGACTGCTTGGCGCGCTGCGGGTCGAGCCAGAAGTGTGGGTCTTTGCCGCGATTCGCGCCGACGCCTTCCTCGTCGGGGTCGAGACTGGCCGCGAGCGATTCCAGTTCGATACCCTTCCTGACGTTGATTCGCTGGGTGTCGATACCGTCGTCTTTCAGCGTCTGAATCGTCCGGTCGGCCCAGGGCTGGAAGTCCTCGCCGACGTGAATGAACGCGTCGGCCTCGATGATGTCCCGGGTGATGGACGTGTTCGGCTCCCAGCCGTGACCGTGGAGTCCCGTGGGAACCAGATTCCGCACCTCGACCGGCGTGTCCCGGGCGACGTTCCGCGCAAAGTCGTAGAAACTGAAAAACGATGCCACCGCTACTGGGCCACCGTTCCTGCCCCCAGTCGTTGCGTCGCCAATACAACCGGCAAATCCAGAGATGGCGAGTCCACTCGTCGTCGCGAGGAAGGCCCGCCGCGACAGCCCGAGGCTGTCGGACTGTAAGCGTGACTGAGTCATCCTATTGAAAGAGTGCAAGCCGCCCAAGTATTTAATAGCTTCTAGCTAACTCTAACTTTAGACTAGTCAAAACAATTGTCGGGCGGGAAAAAACTCGGCTGCCCGACTGCGATGTCGCTGATTTCCTGTTCGAAGACAGTCGGTCGCCCGCGTGTGTGTATATCCAAAGACAAATAGCTGTAGATGCCAAACCGACCGGTATCGTGACAAACACGCAGGTCACTCACATCCAGATAGACAACTACGGCCCGTGGACAGTGACGCCGGAACCCCGCCGCGAGGTCGACCTGCAGACGCTGCAGTCGCGGCTCTTTGCCGACCTCTCGCAACTGGTTGGGAATCGCGACGGCTACGTCTTCTTCTCCCGGTTCGACAACATGATTGCGGTGACTAACGGTCTCACCGAGGCCGACCACGCGCTGATTCAGGAGTCGGTCGGCAACCGCTATCCGGTGACGATGAGTCTCTCGGTCGCGACCGGCCGCTCACCGGCCGAGGCACTCGGGACTGCCACGGAACAGTTGCAGGATGCCGGCAGCGCACAGGATCAGCATCGCCGCGAAATCCTCCGGGGGCGACCCATCGACGAGCAGTTCCGCACGGCCGAGGACGTGCAGATTGCACACTTCGACGTCAACGACGCCACCGGCAAGTACACCGACAAGCTCAACGAGTTCGACACCTTTATCAACATCGAACAGGGGTACGCGGAACTGATGCGCCACATGCGTCAGGCCCACGACGCCCTCTCTTTCTTTGTCGGCGGAGATAACGTCATCGCCATCTGTCCGGACATGGACGAAGCCGGGTATCACGAGGCCATCGACCACGTCAGCGACGCCGTCGGCGTGGAATTAAAAGTGGGTGTCGGTCGGGGTGAAACCGCATCCAGTGCCGGGATGGACGCCAAACACGCCCTCGAACGGTGCCGAGCGAACGGCAGTGACGTCGAACTAGAGTTCTGATTGCTGCTGGCGAAAACCCGCTGTGACCTTCGATTACGAACCTACGGTACAATCCGGCTTAAACGTACTGGAGATACCTTTTTCCCGGTTGTGAGATAACAACACACACATGAAGACAGAGGTCTCAGTGCGGGAGGTGATGGACCGAGAGTACGTCGGTGCGAACGAGTCGGACAACCTCGTCGAGACGGTCGAGTTGCTCCTCCGAGAAGAGGCGGAAACGGCAGTGGTTCTCCGTGGCAGCGAGCCGGTCGGTGTGCTGACAGAACGCGACGTGCTGGCGCTCCTGGTAGAGGGGCCGGACCCCCAGACGGCGACCGTCGGTGACGCGATGACAGAGAGCGTGCCGACTGTCTCGCCGGATACGTCACTGGATGTCGCGGCCGACCAGATGTCGACGCGATCTGCCCGGCGACTCGTGGTCACGACTGGCGGCGAACCGCTCGGACTCATCACAGAACACGACCTCCTGACGACCCGGACACACAGTCCGACGGCCGAACACGAACAGGAAGCGACAGCGTCGGTCGACGCGGGCGCAGGTACGGCACTCGCGGCCGAGGCCGAAACCGAAGCCGAAGACAATTTCGAGGATCAGGGGATCTGCGAAGTCTGCGGGACCTTCACACGCGACCTCTCGTCGTTCAACGGACAGTTGCTCTGTGCCGACTGCCGGGATATGTGATCAGTTGCGTTCGGCCGGGTTGGACAAGAGCAAGACCTTTGCGTTGGCTGGCCGATTCTTTGGACGAACTGGATGGACGGAGTTACGATTGGGACTGCACGAAGCGACGAGAGTTCGGTCCTGGCGTCGCTGTGGGTTCGACTGGCCGAGAGCCAGCAGGCGTACGGCTCGCATTTGCTTCCAGACCGGAACAGACAGCAGATACGCGAGACGATCGTCCGACATATCGTCAGCAACACCTTGCTCGTCGCACGCGACGACGGCATCGTGGGGTTCGTCATGTTCACGATGGAGACGACCGGATACCAGCAGGACGAGACGCGCGGCATTGTCGAGAACATCTTCGTCGAACCGGATTATCGCGATTGTGGGCTGGGCGCAGAGCTGCTGCGGGCCGCCGAGGACGAGTTAGCACAGCGCGGTGCAGAGACGATTGCCCTGGAAGTGATGGCCGAAAACGAGGATGCCCGACGATTCTACCGTCGGCTGGGGTACGAACCCCATAGGGTGGAGTTGGAGAAGCGAGTCGAAAGCGATACGCACTCAAAGGGGGACGAATAACAGTCGACTGCGCCAGGGGAGCTTGGGTGGTTCAAGCACCCGACTTGTAATCGGGAGTTCGAGGGTTCAAATCCCTCCCCTGGCTTCGCGTCAAACCTTCACACTCCAGTCTTCAACTCACCCTGAAGTCGGGGACTGTGAAACCGAATCGAGGATTCGTTTCGGACTCCACTACCGAGTCAGGAGTTGAGTCCACCGACAAGCCCCACTCTCAACGAGCGAAGCATGGTGGGGTAGTTGACCAAACCATCACACTGGGAGAGACAAACAGAGATTCTCCACCTCGGGCGCGAGTGAGATGACCCGAGCCTTTCGCTGCAATTCCTGGCGCCGGTCTTTGATACGCTGCTCAAGCTTGTTGAGCCGTTCTCGTTGGCCCCGAATGGCGATGTCCATATTCGACCCGGCCTCTGCCTTCCGTTCGTATTCGTCGATGAATTCCTCGATCCGTTGGCGTTCGGATTCGGCATACTCCTCAAGGTCTCCCAGTTCTTGCTGGGTCTCTTCTCGGCGACGTTCGTGTAGTTCCTCTCTCAAGGAAGTTACCTGCTGGCTGATGTAACGGTCAGCCGCTGCCCGCAGCTGATCCTGCCTCTGAATCAGCAACTGCACACGGTCAGCGTCGGGCGACCCTTTGACGCTGTCTCCCTGGACAACACGCTGACCCAGTCGCTGTCGGGGGTCCTGATGGTGGGCATCGACATACACGGGAATCATGTCTTCTTGGATGACTTCGCCCGTTCCGTCTTCGAACGTCACGCGGTAATTGTACGTAATTCCCGGCTCGTCGACGAACGGGAGGAGCTTCAGCCCCACATCGCCGTGCTCACTATCCAGCACGTGCTGCATGAGTCGCTGGACTAGGTCGTCATCCGGTGACACGTAGTCGATGCCATCATGGTCCATTGCGAAGCTTCGACTGAACGTGAACGGCCCGTACTCCTCGTCCGTTCCTTGCCGAAGGGAACGAGGGAGCGTGGCCCTGTAGAGATTGCTTCCGGCCTTCTCGACATCACCACCGAGCGCCTCGACGCCGCGCTCGACGAATTCGTGAATGTCTGCCTCGGTTCCGTAGACGTCCTCGGACTCGTCCATAACCTCCTGAATCTTCTCTCGGCTCTCCTGATCGAACGTGCTCGTATCGATGAGGCTGCGTTCGTACCACTCCTGGAGCGTGCGTTGACGCTCGTCGATGAGCTCCTCGAGTTCTTCCTTCGTGGCACTCGCCGGGTCCTCGTTCTGGATGGACTCCATGATGAGCGAGTCGACGTTGATGTCGTCGAGCATCCCCAACACGTCAGCCGTGTTACCGAGCTTGCCGCGGATGTTCTCGACCTTGTTCTGAAGCATCTCGAAGATCTCGCCCTCGCGAGTGTCTTCGAACGTGAAGTTCCAGACCTTGACTTCCTTGTCCTGCCCGTAGCGGTGGAGACGACCGATGCGCTGCTCGAGGCGGTTCGGGTTCCACGGCAGCTCGTAGTTCACCATGATGTGGCAGCTGTGCTGGAGGTCGATTCCCTCGCTCGCTGCGTCGGTCGCAAAGAGCAGCCGGGACTGGCCGTGGTTGAACTCTTCCTCGATGCGGGCCCGTTCCTCCTTGTCGACGTCACCGTGGATTACGAGTATCTCGTCGGCCCAGGGTTCGTCTTTCACTAACTCAAGGAGGTAGTCCAGCGTGTCGCGATACTCGGTGAACAGCAGGAGTTTCTCGTCGGGTTGCTCCTCGAGCAACTGCTGGATGTAGCGACGCACCTTCTGGGCCTTCGAGTCGACCGAGATGCCCTCAGCGAGCGAGACGAGATCGCGAAGTGTTTCGATCTCTTCCTCGAGTTGCGCGTCGCTCTCGGTGACGGTCAGCGCGGAGAGTTCTTCCTCGGCCCGTTGTTTGTCCTCTTCGTCGAGGTCCTCGCCGTCAAGATACGCGGACGCTTCCTCCGAAAGGCTGGTCGAGGTCGACTGCTCGTCGACCAGATCGCCCAGGCGACGACTCAGTGTCGCCTGGATGGCGCCGATGCTGCTGACGAGGCGTTTCTGCATGAGTGCCATCGCGAACCCGACCGCTGGCTCGTTCAGTTTCTCGGAGCGGTTGTAGACGTTCTGCACGTAGTCAGTAACCGCACGGTAGAACTGCCGCTCGTCGTGGGTCATCTCTACGGGAACCGTGTTGACCTCGCGGTCGGGGAAGATCCGTTCGCCGTCATCGTCGTACAGCGTCTGCTTCCCGCGGCGGATCATCACCCGGTCGACGGCTTTCTTCGAGAGGTCCTGGTCCTCGGCGACGAGGAAGGGGTCGATGTACTCGACGAGCGAGCGGAACGCCTCGCCCTTGCCGTCGTGTGGCGTCGCGCTGAGCAGCAGCAGGGAGTCGGAGTTACCAGCCACCCGTTCGACCATCTTCGACGTCTCGCTGGGCGACTCGCCGCGCTTGGCGGCCTTGTGTGCCTCGTCGACCACCACGACGTCCCAGAATACCTCCTCGAGCGCAGGCTGGAACTCGTCCTGCCGGAGGAACGCTTGGCTGGTGACCATCTGCTGGTGATCTTGGTCCCAGATGTTGGCTTCCTCGCCGAGTCGGCGGCGTTCCCCCTCGACCCACTGTCGGTCGGCCGGCGTGAGACCAATGTCGAAAAAGCGGTCCATATCGCGGATCCACTTCTTCTGGAGATGGGCGGGGACGACGAACAGGACGCGATCGGCGCGGTTTCGCGCGGTGAGTTCTTTGAGGATGAGGCCTGCTTCGATGGTCTTCCCGAGGCCGACGTCGTCGGCGATGAGCGCACGCTGGCGCAGTTTCTGCATCACCCAGTTGACGGCGGCGAGCTGATACGGTTCGAGGCGGACCAGCGAGTTCGAGATACTCAGCAGCTGTCCCTGTTCATGGGCGATCTGAAGCTGGAGCGCCTGCGAACGCAGGTCGAACCACTCGGCGGAGACTGCCTCGTGGTCTGGATGCAACTGCTCAGCTGTTGTCGGGTCCAGCTCGCCAAGCTGGTCGCTTCCCGGCTCAATCTCGACGTCGTCGATACAGACGGTCTTCACGCCCGCGTCTTCGACGTATGCCCGGAGATAATCGAGGTCGCCGACGGAGTAGGTCTTGATGACCTCGGCACTGGCTCCGTTGAGGAGGATCGCGTCGCCGGATTCGAGATCGTCCATCATGGTTACAGGACGTGGTCGTCGACAGTCTTTGGAACGATCTCGGCGTCAGCCAGCGGCGTGATATTGATTTCGACGCCGTGCTTTCGGTTCGGTTGATAGCCGGCGGTCGTGATCTCCGAGAGCGCACGGTCTGACCAGTCGGAGGAGATCTCAGACGAAACCTCCTTACAGTCCTCGGCGATGGATTCGCCAAGTTCGATGTACTCGTCCAAATCACTCGCAAGCTGCGAGATCAGTCGCTGCCGTTGCGAGATGCCGGCGTCGTCGAGTCGGGCCTGATCGGCCTGTTCGAAGTTGTCGAAGTAGTACGTCATGTAGAGGATGCCGTTGCTTGCGAAGTGCGAACTCCCGAGGAGATCGTCGGCGTAGTAATCGAACAGGTCGTAGCGGTGCGCTGCTACGGCCTGATCTGCGTCCGCTGCGTAGGCGTCGAAGGCCGCCTTGAGGTCTTCCAGTGCGTCGAACCACTCCTCACGCTCGTTCTCGACCTTCTTGTAGAAGTTCCCGGTAAACAGTTCGCCCATATCGACATCTTCCATCGCGGCGAGTTCGTCAACAATCTCAAGACGGTCTTCGGTTCGACGGCGGAACTCGGCAACACGCTCGGCGGCTGCGTCGGCGACCTGCTGCTCCTCGGTCGACCACTGTCGAGGCTCGGGCTGCGCCAACTCGGCGAGTCGATCCTCGAACACTGCGATCTGTTCGAGCCCGCTCTCACACCGGGCGTACTCTTCGGCGGCCTCGGCCTGCTCGCTCGCGGAGAGGGAGTCGTCGCTCCGGCGTCGATTTGCGGCGCTGCGGCGCTCGCGCAGAAGGTTCTTCCGCGGTTCGAGATAGCGGTTCTGCAGACGGTCGAATACGCCCTCGTCCAATTGGTGGTAGTCGACCAGACAGCCGAACCCTTCGCCCTCTGGGTCCGAGACGAGACGCTCGGTTGTGAACCGCCAGAGGATGGGCGTCCGGTCGAACTTGGAAACGTGGTAGTCGAACAGATCCTCTTCGAGCCACGTTCGGAGATTGGGGTAGGCCTCCTCGGCGGCGGATTCGGTTCCGAGAATCTGGTCGACTTCTGCGAGGCGAGCAGCAGCGTGCTCGCCGAAAATTCGCTCGAACTCGTGCTCGATACGGGTGAGTAAGTCGTCCTCGCGCTCCACATTGGAGAGCGGGACGACGCCATCGTCGTCTTCGTGGACTGCACGAATTGCGAGGTGCAATAGGAGGTCTTTCACCATCCCCGGGAAGTCATCGGACGGTTCGGTGATGGCTTCCGGGGTATGTTCTTCGCGTTCCCGCGGGTCCTCGATAGTTCGAAGAGCGATCTCCTGGAGAACGGTCTCTCGCTGCTCGTCCGTGATGTCAAAACAGTCGAACACCGCCTCGTCGATGGCATCTGCACACGACTGGAGATTCGATTCGATCCGTTCGAGATACCGCGCCGCCGCGGTGCCAATCTCTTCGAGAGATGCGGACGGTGAAACGGTCTCTACGGGGTCGTTGAGTGTGAGGTCCTCGCGCAGTTCGCGGTGTGGATGGTCGTACTGGGGTAACGGGCCGTCGACACCCAGAACGTCGAGGAGTACAGGCCCGTTATAATGGGGAGAAACGAAGTCGTACTGACGCTTCGATACAAGATGCCCTACGGCTTCACGAGAAAGTTCTGCCAGGCTTTCGATTTCTTCAAGTTCTTCTCGCCATGGGACCTTCGAAACCAAACCAATCTCCCAGTTTCGCTCGGACGTCTGCATTAGCATGAGATACGTGAACAGGTGGCTGTTCGTGTACGATAGTGCGTTCCAGGTGGCGCGATCCGGAACAAGAACTGATCCCATGTGCCCGAAGATTGATGAATCGTGGAGGTATCCAAATCTCCGGCCACTCCGCTTGGAGAGCGTGTAGGAGAGCGACTCTTGAAAATAGTAGTCGGTATTACGGGGATACGACTTCGGGTATCGCTTCACTTCTTTTCCGGAGTCTCCCCACAGAATCGTGTTCTTCACACGAGGCAACAGCCACGCATCGGAACCACCTTTTGCGAACGGTGCCCACTCAGCGTTCCCGGCCGTGACCCAGAATCGACGAAGGAATCGTCCATCGTCGGCCGTCGCGGTGCCTTGTTTTATGACCGAATAACTCTCTTTCCCGGGAAGATTTGCGTTCTCCGAGTCAAGAACGGTATCTGAATCATACAGTTCGCGTAATTCTTTCGGAACCCAATAGGAGAGGGGAGTTCCGGGTACGATAGTAAATTCGGAAAGTGATCGTTCATATAGACGTTTGACGTCATCCGCATCCGAATTGCTGAATGCGGCGTCGAGGAATGTCTGTTCTTTTTCCGCTTTTGCGACATCTGGAAGACGGATGAACGTGCCTGTTTGTTGCCCATCTGCCTCAGAACGAACAACAGTACCGACAGTTCCAACCGTCGCATTATCGAGAATATCGTACCCAAATTCCGAAAAGAAATCGAACGCACCACGGTCACCGATGAAGTCCTCGCGGAAGTCTTGGAATGATCGACTGAACATGAACGAGTGTGGGACGAGCATCCCAATGCGACCGGTCGTTCTGACGAGTCGGTCACACGCCTCGAAGAAATTGATATAGTATTCTGTCTTGTACTCGTAGTGTCCTTTCACGTAGTCCTGTACTTCGTCGGGCATCCTCCCGCGGGAGCCATACGGCGGATTCATCAGGGCAACGTCATAGTCCTGCGTGAGCACGACGAGCAGATTCAGGAAACTTCGAAGATTCTGCTCACCGAATGAGTCTGACGTTCGTTCTTCGACTGCGTCCTCGAGTTTCCAGAGAAACTCGTTTAGAGTGTGCGGGCCGTCTCCACCCCACTCCATAACGTCGGTCTGTTCTTCCATGAATTCTTCAGAAAGTGCCCCTTGAACGTCGAGGAGGCTTCCGAGGGCCTCAGTGGTCTGGAACTTGTCTATAACCTCGTCAAGGGCCTCACGGACCTCGGTGCCCTCTCCCGTAATCTGGTCGAGGACATCGACGGCTTCCTCGATCTCGGCAACGCGGGCATCAGCACAGACGACTCCGAGGTTCGGCATGTCAAAGCTACCGACGCTCTCCTCCTCAGCACGCGTTCGCGCTTTCAGATACAGGTTGAATGCCGAAAGCTGACAGGAACGTAGGTCGATGTCGACGCCGTAGAGGTTGTGCTCGAGTACCTTTGCCGGAATTTCCGCTCGGCTCAAGTCGGTCTCGGCCCACCAGATGCGCTCCAGAATGTCGAAGGCGTACAGGAGGAAATGCCCGCTGCCACAGGCCGGGTCGATGACGCGAAGCTCTCGCGGATGATCGAAATCCGGGGCGTCGCCGGATTCCTCGTCCGGAATGAGGTACGTACAGAGTTCCGGAACGCTGGGGGCGTCCGCCGGCGTGACCAGACGGTCCTTACGCTCCTCGGGAGACAGTGATTCGGGCTCTGGGATATCGTCCGCTTGATCGGTCGCTTCGAGATAGAGCTTCCCGAGGGAGTTGTCCGCGAGCATACGAACGACCCAGTGAGGCGTGTAGAACTGGTTTGCCGGCCCGACGTCCTCCGGTTCGAGGGTATTCTTTGCATCCAATGCCTCGACGACGGGGCGGTTGTAGTACTCATACACCCACCCCAGCACGTCGTCGGCCCGCCAGACTTCGTCCTCGATGGAATCTAGCATTCCGCAGAGTGCCTCGAAAGTGTCGTCGTCGGGGTCGATCAGACTGTACGCAGATGAACGGTCGAACAGAATCTCGATCTCTTCGGCCAGGTCGTCGCAGGCGTTGTGATAAGCCTCGAGGATGGCCTCGTCCTCCAGCAGGAACTCCTCGTGGACGAGCGTCTCGGCCGCGGGTGTCAGGCCGTTCTCCTTGAAGACGGTCACCTCCTCGTCGATGAACTCCCGTACCTCCATGCACCGCAGCGCGGCGAGGCGATTGACGATGGTGTAGCCGACGCCGGTGACGTACTGGTCGAACGCCTCTGACCAGGACTCGTCGTTGGGCGCTTCGAGTTCGATGGCGTCGACGAGCTGTTGTGTCTCCTCGTCCGGCGCGTCGCCATTCTCGGGCTCGTCGTCGAGTCCGCGCTGGGTGAGCTGGAACTCGACGTTGTCCTCGACGCGGTCGCGCATCTCGGTGACGACGTCTTCGAGATGCTCGCGCTCTTCCTTATCCAACTGTGCTTTCCGTACGGGTGTAGTTTCTGACATTGGTTATTCCTGTGTGATAGTGACGAAGTTCAGGATGAACTCCTGTGGGAGAACTCCCCCATGATAGAAGCGGGCATCGGGAAGTCCCTGATTGCGGAAGCGCTGAATCGGGTCCGCGAGGGCACTGATCTTCGTGTCGTCGTCGAGATAGCCGAGGTGAGCGTTTTCGTCGAGGAGGATGCCGGGTACATCTTCGTCGATGTCCGCGCCAGCAACCCACCGACGCGTCACTTTCTCGGCCTCGTCTGGCGGATGGATGTCGTCGATGCCGACCCGCTGTGGGAGGGAGACGAAGCCGTGATCGGCGAGGATGTACGCGCGGTCCCACTCGCCCTGACCGATCTTCTCGCAGATGATGTCCGAGATTTTCTCGATCCGGTCGCTGAACACGGTCTCGAAGTCAGTCAGCTCCTCTTCACCGGCCTTGTCGAGATCGTTCCAGTAGTACGCGACGCGGGTGTTGCTCCAGCCCGACGCGTTGTCCTCGCTCTGCATGATGTAACTCCAGCCGTCGTCCTTCAACATCTTCTCGCGCTGGTAGTTCGTGATCTTGCGACCGTTGCGTTCCGGAACGAGCTCTCCGTCGTCGAGTTCGATGTTGAAGCTGAACTTGCTGCCGGGCGTGAGCGCGGCCTTCCCGAACTCGGTGTCCGAGGGGAGCGTTCCGACCCAGGCGGTCTCGTCGACTTCGAGGCTGGGGAGTTCGCGACGGACGGCTTCGGCCAGTTCGTGCGCGAGGTCGAACCGCAGCGCGTCGACGATGAACAACGCGACGCTCTGGCCGCTCTGGAGGTGTTCTTGCTCCTGGTCGAAGAACTGGTGGGCGTAGTTTTCGCCGACGAACGGCGAGCCCGCCTCGATCTGGTCGACGACGAGATCGCCGAGGTCGCTGAGGTAGTCGAGGTACCGCGACTCAGTCAGCGACGTGCGCAGGTCGTCGAGCGTCGCCGTCGCCGGATGCTCTTCTGGGAGGCCATCCTCGGGTTCACCCGAGATGATGAGTTTGAAAACGGCGTTGTCGATCTGCCAGGTGCCGTCGTCGACGTCGCCGTAGAGGTCGACAACGTCGGTCGTGTCGCCGCGCTCCTCCCACGTCTCGAGTTCGTGCGCGAGTGTGGCGACCTCGATGGCCTGTTCCCAAACACGCGTCCACGGGACGTCGCCGTAGGTCGTTTCGAGACGCTGGTGGCGCGTTGCCGCCTGCGTTGCGCACATCTCGTACTCGCCGCTGTGGAACGACTGCGTCCAGTCATCCCAGAGCTCGTGTTCGAGCGAGGCGTCGACCGGACAGTCGGCGAGTTCCCACGGGTTGTCGTAGGTGCGCAGGATGTCGTGCCAGAACTGGGCGTCGGGATCGAGATAGACGTGCGCTAATTCTTCGGCCCGCTCGGGGTCGACCTTGCTCAGTAGCGACTGGAGTTCGGGTCGGGAGACGCCGAGTCCCGAATTTGGCTCAGGCTGGTACTCGGCGTCGAGGACTGATTTATCGAGGCCGTCCTCGACGAGCCACTCGGCGACCGCCCAGCGGCGCGTGCGCGTCACGAGCACGTCCTTGTCGGTGACACCCTCGACGGCTGCGACCCCGTTGTCGACCAGCAAGTCGCGAATCTTCAGCAGGTCGTCGGTCTCGTCGGGGAGGTTTCCGGCGCCGTGTTCGAGGACGAACTGTACCGGGTCGTCGTGTCCGTCGAGGACGATCTTCGTCTGGAGGCCCTGGAGCGTCGGCAGGCCACCCTCGCCGTTGAGCTCGTGGAAGAGCGTCTTCGCGACCTGCGCGCGTTCGTTCTCGGCGGCGTCCTCGCGAGCGTGCGAGCGGTGGCCCGCGGAGTCGTGCTCTGCGGCGTCTTCGTAGGCCGTGCGGATCGAGGCGGCCTGTATACGGTCGTTCTCGAAGCAGCGTGCTGCGAGCTTGCCGATGTGAGCTTCGACGACACCCCCGCTGTTTTCGACGTCCTTGAACCAGTCTACATCGTCGCCGTGGGCCTGCGGCACGTACCAGACGGTTCGGTCGCGAGGTGCGTCGGCGCGGAGTTCCAGTGGCGTCTGTTCGGCCGCGTGGAACTCACAGCCCAGCGAGCGGCTCACGCTCTCGACGATGTCGCGAAGGTAGCCACCGTCGTCCCACCAGAGCACGATCGGATTTACGTCGGCCGCTTCGTCGATAGCAGTTTCGATGGCGTCTTCAGCGCACTGTGAGAGGGTCTTTGTCGCGGGCATGGTTACAGGACGTGGTCGTCGACAGTTTTTGGAACGATTTCGGCGTCAGCCAGCGGCGTGATATTGATTTCGACGCCGTGCTTTCGGTTCGGTTGATAGCCGGCGGTCGTGATCTCCGAGAGCGCACGGTCTGACCAGTCGGATGGTATGAGTTTGCCTATGGTTTGGCAGCGATCATCGATTTCCTCGGCCAATGCCTTGAATTCAGCGAGCGGAGGGAGGTCGTCAACGTCGTCGACGCCCTCGTCGTCGGCGATCGCTTCGAGGTATTCCTCGTCGATAATCGAGGAATTGTCAAGCCCAGTCGCGAGCGAGGCGAGCAGGCGCTCATCCTCAGTCAGAGTCTCGTGTGGTTGGCCGTCATCGTCGAGTAGATCCGCGCCCTCTCGCTCGAAGTAGTAGGTCATGAACAGGATACCCGTGCTGGAGTAGTGGTCAGAGCCCTTGAGCCGCTTGTTAAAGTAGTCGAACAGGTCAGCTAGGTGGGCCTCGACGGGCTCGTCGACTGGCTTGGCGTACGCTTCGCAGGCGTGTTCGAGTTCTTCGAGCGCATCGAGCCACTCATCACGCCACTCGTCGACGGCGTTCCAGAAGTTGTTCGAGAACGTATTCTGGAACCACTCTTCGTTATTGCGGTCGTGCAGTTTAGACAATGTCTCTACACGACCGCGAGTCTCCTCGCGGAACGCAGCGACTTTCGGTGCTAGTTCCTCCACGCGCTGGCGCTCTTCGCCGGCGAAGTCTCGCTCGTCGGTACTGCCTAGCTGTTGAATCACGTCCTCGAAGACGCTGATCTGATTGAGTCCGCCCGCACAGCGCTCGTACTGCTCGGCGGCCTCGGCCTGTTCGCTGGCCGACAGTGAGTCGTCGCTTCGGCGGCGGTTCGCAGCGCTGCGCTGCTCCCGGAGTTCGGCCTTCCGCGGTTCGAGATACTGGTTCGAGAGTCGGTCGAACAGGCCTGAATCGAGGCTGTGGTAGTCGACAAAGCACGCGAATCCCTCCCCTTTTGAGTCCGCGATGAGGCGTTCGGTGGTTAGTCGCCAGAGAATCGGCGTGTTCTCCATCGTGTTGACGTGGTAGTCGAACAGGTCGTCCTCGATGAATGCTCGGAGATTTGGATACGCTTCTGCAGTCGCCGATTCGACCCCGAGAATGTCGTCAACTTCGACGAGACGTTCTTCTGCGTGTTCGCCGTAAACGTCCTGGAAGCGCTCGACGATTCGATCAAGTATATCGGCCCGATCGCCGGTGCTGGAGAGGGGGATGATGCCCTCTGTCTCCGCGCGAACGGCCTCAAACGCGAAGTGGTGAACGAGCTCCTTACCCTTCTCTTCGATGTTGTCGGGGACGTCGGAAACTGAGTCCGGATCTGGGAATTCGCGGTCCTCGGGAGATTCTGCTGTTCGAAGAAATATCTCTTGGCGAATGCGTTCTTCCGTCTCTGCCGAAATGCCTACTGTGTCGAATATGAGTCTGTCGATGGTGCTGGAAATCTCTTCGAGTTTGGAGCGGCGGCGGAGCCTTTCACGTTCCTTCTGAGCCGCCTGGTTCGCCAAGCTTGTACTCTCCGCTTCTTGTGTTGGGTCGACATCGACCATCTCCGATATTGTTGCCACATGGCTGTGATCGTAGACCGAGTTGTTTGGATACCCTGTCGGGAGCAGAGCAGGTCCTGTATAGTGGGGACTGGTTGGATTCGTCGACTCGTTTTCTAGTTGAAGCGCGAACTGTTCCTTGGCCAAATTGGCGAGTCTTCCAAATTTGTCGATACTATCTACCCAGGGCATCCGCCCCACGTCTCCCACCTGCCAGTGGCGCTCGACAGTGAGCGACAAGAACAACGCGTGGTACAGGTTAGAATTGAGTATCGCCATTAACCCCCAGTTCGAGATTTTATCTGTGAAGAACATACAACCCGTACCGTCAAAAGCCCCGCCCGCGGGGAAGTAGCCGAACCGGCGACCCGTTCGCTTTACGTACGTCCAAGTCAATCCCTCCTTCCCAAATTGTTCCTCGTTCTTCAGTGACGCCCCTGATCGACGGAGTTCGTCCCCATCGTGAGTCCAGTTGAGGCTCGTTGAGATTCGTGGAAGCACCCAGGCATCTGTCCCGCCCTTCGCGTACGGTATGAACCGATCGTCCCCGTCAACCTCCCAGTGGTGCCGGATGTGGCGGTCGTTGTCGTTTGTGTCCATACCCTTCGCTGCTGTGCCCAGCGCCTCACCTTCAACACGCGCAGCGTCCGGATCCAACTTCGTCTCCGTATCGTGGAGCCGGCGTATCTCTCCCGGTGTGGAGTAACAGAGTGGGGTTCGAGGAATACGCTTGAACTCATCGTAGGGCACGTGGAACACTCGCTTTATATCTGAATCTGTTCCTCGATTGAATACTGCCTCGCGAAACACCTGTTCCTTTTCGTAGCTATCGACATCATGGAGCCGCAGAAATGTCCCCTGATCGCTTTCGTTCTCGCCAACAGTCACGACGGTCCCGACGGTTCCGACCATTGCATTATCGAGTATCCCATAGCCGAACTCTGCGAGGAAGTCAAATCCGCCCTGCTCCCCAACGAAGTCCTCGCGAAACTTCTGAAACGTATTCTTGAACATGAAGCTGTGGGGAATGAGCATCCCCACCCGACCAGATTCCCGAACGATCCGACTCCCGACTTCGAAAAAGTTGATGTAAAACTCGGGCGGGTAATCGTATTGTGAGCGCACATAGGTCTGAACGATGTCTGGCATCCGATTTTGTGCCCCGTAGGGAGGATTCATCAGTGCCACATCGTAGTCCTGTGCCAGAATGTCCAGCAATCGTACGAAACTACGCAAGTCCTGGGCGAGAAACGAATCAGATTCTCGCTGCTCCTCCACAGCTTCGCGCAGTTTGTGCAGGACTTGCCCGAGCGTATGGCTCTCCCGCGGATCGTCGCCAAGGGTTAGCTGCGTACCGCCAATGTCGCTATCGTCCTCAAACAGGTCACCGAGCGTCCCGCGCACGTCAAGTAGACTTCCGAGTCCGTGAATCTCCTCGAAGGCGTCGAGGATGCGCCGCAGCGCCTGCTCCACCTCGCTGTCGTCGCCAGCAACCTCCTCGAACACCGTTTCAACGCCGTCAATCTCGGCGATTGTCGCGTCGGCGCACACAATTCCGACCTCTGGTATATCGAAGCTGTCCGCACCCTCGGCCTCAGCGCGGGTTCGCCCCTTCAAATAAAGATTAAACGCTGCGAGCTGGCAGGCTCTCATGTCCAAGTCGACGCCATAGAGGTTGTGTTGTAGAATCTTGCGCGGGATTTCTTTGTGGTGAACGTCAGTTTCGGCGCGCCAGATTCGCTCCAACACGTCGAAGGCATATAGGAGGAAGTGTCCGCTCCCACAGGCGGGGTCGATGACGCGAAGCTCCTTGGGATGATCAAAGTCAGTCGGGTTGCCTTCCTCCTCGCTCGGGACGAGGTAGGTACAGAAGTCGGCAATATCGGGTGACTCGTCGGGTGAGAGTGCTCGATTCTTGCGTTTGTCGGGGGAGAAATCCTCCTGCGCTTCGACGACGTCCTGCAGCTCGCCGGTGTGTTCAAGGTAGAGCTTTCCGAGTGAATTGTCGGTGAGCATCCGGACGACCCAGTGAGGGGTGTAGAACTGGTTCGCCGGCGGAACGTCTTCAGGTTCGAGGCCTTCGCGGTCGCCCTTGCGGCGCAGATCGTCGAGTAGTTTGACGTTGTAGTACTCATACACCCAGCCGAGCACGTCGTCGGCCCGCCAGACTTCATCGGGAACCGAATCGAGCATCCCGCAGAGCGCCTCGAAGGTGTCGTCGTCGGGGTCGATCAGACTGTACGCAGATGAACGGTCGAACAGAATCTCGATCTCCACGGCGAGGTCGTCGCAGGCGTTGTGGTAGGCTTCGAGGATGGCCTCGTCCTCCAGCAGGAATTCCTCGTGGACGAGCGTCTCGGCAGCAGGAGTCAGGCCGTTCTCCTTGAAGACGGTCACCTCCTCGTCGATGAAGTCCCGTACCTCCATGCATCGCAGCGCTGCCAGGCGATTGACGATGGTGTAACCCACACCCGTGACGTACTGCTCGAATGCTTCAGACCAAGATTCACCGTCGACAGCTTCGAGTTCGATTGCCTCAACGAGCTGCTGAGCACCCTCACCTAGCGAGTCGATGTCTGCGGGCTCGTCGTCGAGCCCGTGCTGCGTGAGTTGGAACCCAACGTTGTCCTCGACCCGGTCCCGCATCTCGGTGACGACGTTTTCGAGGTGTTCACGTTCTTTCTTGTCCAATTGGGCTTTCCGTTGGGAGAGAAAATCGCCTGACATAGGGCTAGTTGTGTATAGTGCCTTCGAGAAACAGCAGGAACTTGAATGTTGTCTAATAAATGATGGACTGCTTACAGCGGTAGCGAGGCGAAGCCCCATCGGCTTTAGCCGTGTGGAGGATGTCAGTCGATGTCGTCTTGGGGCGTAGATCGCTACTCGGACCGGTTTTCAAGAAGGACAATGCTTCCATCTTCCAAGCCGTCAAGCCGTTCCTTCACATCAAGAATCCGCTCCAAGACTGCTTTTGACTCCGAAAGCAGTTCGTTCACGCATTCTTCACTCGGCCGTTCGTCGGCATCGATGGCTGCAGTGACTTTATCGGTCACACCACTATTCGGAAGTTCTTGTCGCAGTTCCTCGGCAATCGTCTGTAGCTCAGCCCAGGCATCGTCGTCTGCGTCAGGCGGCTTCGGGTCCTTAGCCCGTTCGATAAGTTGTTGCACACGTCGTTTTGTGGGTGGCCGCGAAGAGGTAAGTGCAGTCTTGACCGTTTCAGTCGTCGGCGAGTCTGGATGCTCTTCACGCAGTTCTTGGTCCGCCTCCTGTAGCTGCGACCAGAGACTTGTGCCACCAGTCTCGTCGAAGAGTTCGCGAATCTGCTCGTACGTCTCTGCCTGCTGGACAATGCCCGAGTCGACGACCTCTCTCTCGGATACGTCCTCGCCGTCCCAGACAACCTCGAACATCTCCGCAAGGTCGTCAAGTACGATGTCATCGAACTCATCAGTCGCTGCTTCGATAATCCCTCGAACGTCGTCCTTGTTGGACCGAAGCCACGCACTCAAGTCATTACAGATCTCGTCAGGATCAGATTCGGTGGTGGTGTCCCCCGTGATTCGCCGATACTGTTCCGAGGTTTCATCGACGCGATGTCCCGTAGCGTCCTGAATTCGTGATTCGACCGTCGCAACGCTAGGAACAGTATTGCTCTCCGCCGTCGCTTGCATGCTGGTGGTAATCGACGCGTTCCGATAGAGCGACGTCATCGTGTCCAACACCTCGTTGAAACAGTCCCAGAGCGTCGTGTCATCTTCCTCGACGCCGAAGAGTTCGCGAGCGTCCGCGAAGGTTTTGGCCTCCTCGAGCACCGCCTCGAGGTCGTCCTCACTCCCCAGGTCGGACGTGGAAAGCTCCTCACCGCTAAGGGCTGGATCAATCGTCGCCTCGAAGGCGTCGAGCGTTACGTCGAATTCTCTGGAAACTCCTTTTAGCGTTCGCTTGACAGTCGCACTGTTCTCGTCGACCCATCGACCGAATTCGCTCAGCCACTCGTCCGGACCCTCGCCCTCCGGCTCCTCATCGAGCACCGTCGTAACGAGTTCTTTCACAGTCCTCGGGTCGATAATCTTGACGCCGAAGCGAACCTGGAGTGATGTCAACCCACCTTTGGTCCGTACTTGTCGGCCGATAGTGGCAGGGTCAGACACGTACTCGGTATCCTGCTTCAGTGCGACAGATTCGTTGGAGGTCGCAAGCGTGATGAGGAGTGCTGCGATCGACTTCCGTGGCGTCCCGCGGTAGTCGCCGTTCGCAGTCTGTGTCTGCTGGAGGAGCGTTTCAACGTCAACCGACTTCTGTGACTCGTACGTGTCGATGAACTCGCGACACCAGCCTGTGTCGGCGATCTCGGCGCTGGTGGTGTCGACACCGAGCATCGCGGAGTCTGCGTCCGAGAGCGGCCACTCACCGCTCCCGCGGAAGAACTTCGCCATCGCCTTCGCGTCGTCGACCTCGACGAGCGGCCGCGAAAGTGTCTTTCGAGACGAGCCAAATACGGCGTCGACCTGGTCTTCGACGACATCGTCAAGCACGCTGGAGTGCGCACCACGATGTTCGTGGACCGTATACACCGATGCATCCTCGAGAACCTCGGTCACCGACGATTCGAGGCGACGTTTGTCGGCACGATGTTCCCGCTCGAGTTCCTTGTGGGACTCTGTCTCTTCGTCCAACACCCGTCCCATCCCGATGACGTTCTGAATCCGCTCGAGCATTGTCTCGGGGACGTCGATCGTGATTAGGATGTGTTCGCCGCCATCTGGACTGTCGTTCACGTCCTGCCATGTCTCGACCTGCTCGGTGAGCGTATCCGGAGCATCGGCCAGCACGCGAACGCGCAACGCGTCGTACTTGGGGGATGGCGCTCGGTCGACGGGTTCGAGGATAGAGTAGTCATATCGCAGTGGGATGCGGCGCTCGTCGCCGACATCGACCTCGTGTAGGGTGCCGTCGCTTCTGAAGAAGTCGTCGTTCTCGCGCAGTCGCGTTTCCAGCCACGCCGACAGCTGATGTGGGGAGATCTTCGCAGCCTTGTCCTGTGCGCGACTGAGGACACTCTCCTGTTCTTCTGAGACAAGTGTGTACACCTCGTCACCTTGGTCGTTCGTCTCGGTGAGCACCTTTTGCTTGTCGACGAGCGTCTTCAGCCCCGACTCGGTTCGCTCGATGACGTCGCCGACGGCTGCCGTGACGTCTCTGACCATCAATCGTCCAAGGTTCTCAGGTGTCGAGGGGACAGCAGGCGTCTGGTTCAGGAGGTAGAGGCCTCTCGCGAGGCGAACTTCCCACGCGTCTTCGTCGCCATCGAACGTCGGTACCAGCGTGTTGTCTATCATCTCTTGGACCCACAGCGGGAGGTACGTTGTCTCCTCGACTAAGAGGTCGAACAGGACGTCCCAGGTGACGAGCGACCCCTCTTCTTTTGACGCCCACTCGAATTTGGTAAACAGCGACCTGACCAGGACGAGCAGCGCCCGACCCTGGATGTAATCTCGATCGGTCGATCGCCCCTGCGTGATAAGTTCCTGCATCACCGCCCGCAGGAGCGACAGGTCGTACTCACGGAACGGGTAGGACTCGACTGGGTCTGGATCCGCGCTCGTCACCGACGAGTACGTCTGGAGTGAGAGATCGGGCATCGACGCCACCAGCGACTCGACACGTTCCCGTCCGTCGGGGTCTGACTTCTGGAGCCACCGCTTCCGGACGATGATCTCCGTGTCTGCACCTTCGAGTGGTACCTGTTGATGTGTCCAATGGTCTTCGGGTGGCTCACCGATGAGACTCTCGCGCGTATCTGGAAGAGAATACTGCCCGGTAGTGACGACGACTGGGTTCGGACCTCGCTGGAGCGCCTCCATCGTTTCCTCGAACTCACGGTAGCGATGGCGGCTGTCGCCGACGAAGAGCGCAACCTCGTCCAGGCCCAGCAGTAATTCGGTACGCTTGCTTCCGTCGTTTAGTGATTCAATTGCTGTTTCGACGCGTGAGACGAGATTCTCGGGATCGAACGCTTCGGGCTCGACATCCGCTTCCGCGGACTCAATAGAGGCCTTTACGCCCGAACGGCTGTTGAGATCCGTCCCGGACGTCTCAGGCATCGCCGGCAACGCGTCGTAGAGCCAACTGCGGAGCGAGGCGCGTTCAGCGAGGACGTCGTCGAACGTCTTCCCGTTGTGCTCGAACGCTTGGAGTGCTTCCCAGACGCTATCGTACTCCATGTCGAGCGTCCAGCTCCACTCGAGGAGCCAGTTCGGGTCGGTTGGATACCCGAGCTCGCGACCGATCGCTTCGAAGATGAGGAACGGCAATGGCGGCTCTTTCGACGCGTCGCGGTCAAGCAGGTTGAGGAAGACCGGCTTGAGGCGGTCGACGTGAGAGTCTAGAATTGACTGCTGGAGTTCGTCGAATCCTGGCCACTGCTCGGCCAGTCGATCACCTAAGTAGGCGAACTTGGATTCGTCGTCGGCAAGGAGGCCGACAAGCTTCAGGAGGTGGGTCTTCCCTGACCCGAACGTCGCGTGGATGTAGAGGAACCGTGCGGCTTCACCTGGATGGGTATGGACGGCCTCGCCGAGTTTTTTGAGGACGTGTTCGGCGCTGTCGGTTTCGTAGAACTCCCGAACGTCAGTTTCAGCCCGTTCGCGAGCGTTGACTTTCTGTACTTCTTCGAGTTGTCGAGTCGGGTCGCTGTGAAAGAGACTGTCAATAGTCATTGGAGATGTACCCCCTGGATCTGGCCGTCAATCTGGTGGGCGGGGTAGTAATGTCGTGATTCGCCACCGAAGAAGCTCAATTTTCCACCAACGACATCCCCCGGGAACGGGATACCGATCGTGGACTTGACGTTTCGACGGTCGAGTTCGTCGAGCAATTCTGATGCGCGTGTGAACGGATACAGACTACCGAGGTTGAGCAGGAGCACAACGTGGCTCTGGGTCTCCAGCTGTTCTTCGCTGAGCTCGTGCTCGATCATCTGCTGAACGAGCTCTTCGGCGAGCTGATCCTGCATCGTCTCCTCAATACGCTCACCAGGGGACGTATCGCCGTCGAGAGCAGCTACGGGTTCGCCCAGGTCGACGAGGAGTTTGTACACATCAGTTTGCGGGAGGAGTTCGTCGAGCCAGATCGGCTGAACGGTGACGTCACCGTGAAGCTCTGGTGGTTCTATTCGCCCGTTCGACCAGGTCTCGAGACGGTCTGCGACCCGATGTTCGACTGCTGGGTCGACAGCACCGATGACGAATGGATTACGGATTCCGTGCTGTCCCTGCGCGAACATCTGTAGTTTTTCTTTAAATTCCCGGTACGGCGACGAACTTCCTTGGCTCATCGAATAATCACCCCTTCAGCGGTCTCCTCGATCTCAAGGTCTTGCTGTTCAACAAGATGTTCCAATCGATGGTTCAGCTTCTGCCGATCGTCTGGAATGATTCCGATTTGGCCGATGTCATCTGGTACTCGATCACCAACGATTGAGGACAGTTTATCGAGCCGAGCATCCAACTCAGCCAGATCGTCCTCGACGGCCTCGTCGAGTGGCTCTAACTGCGCTACATCGTCCGTTATCTCGACAACCTCGTCTGAATCTGCATCATCAGACAGCGTCGTGATCGCGCTCTCGATCGTTTCGTACCACTGCTCGAGATGGCGCATCGGCGTTATGTACTCTCCCTCGAAGGCAATGTGGACGCCTGCTGGGAGGTCGGTTGCAGGGAGTACCCAGGGATGCTGCTCAATGCGGTTGACTAGTTCACGCAGGCCACGTTCGTCAATGAACGCTTTCCAGGATCGATCAAGCTCGGGAGCGAGGTCGGGAACTAACTTCCCAGAGAGTGTACTCCATCCGTCTGTTGTCCACCACTCGCCGTCGAACGATGATACTGCAGAGGAACGGGATTCGATGGAAGATTGCGCTTCCTCGTCAACCCAGTCGAACTGGCGGCTTCCAATCGTTAGTACCGCGTCAAGCTGTTGAAGCGTCGACAGACGCCGACTCCAGACGTCGGTAACCTCTTCGACCCACTCCTGTGTGTCGTTCGTCTCGTCGATGACATCTTCGATACCGTCATCTTGTGATTTGACGGTTGAAATGCGGTCATCGGTAGCATCGATTCGGTCGGTCAACCTGTCAGCAAACGCATTGAGCAATCCAGTGACTTCGTCAGTTCGAACGTCTGAGTCGACGACCAAGGTAACGTCTTCGCGAAGTCCGGTAAGCTTTGAGTGAATCTGTTGGTTAGCTTCTTGAAGGTGGATGAGGCCATCTGCGACCGTTTCAGTTGTCTCCTTGAATCCACCCTCCTCCAGAAGCTTGCTCAAGTTTGTTCGTGGGAGTAGTTTCAGTCTCGTTGTCGAGAGCCTCTCGAGGTCAAGAACTGCATCGTCTTCCAGCGTGTTGCCGTCTTCGTCGATAGGTAGCAGTCTCCCTTCTCGACAGAACCCCCAGATGATTGCACAGAGTGCAGGCCGAGCCTCGTCGTAGAACGGCTTCTGTTCGACGATACCATCGAGGACGGTATTCATATTGAGACCCTCGTCGCTGTCTTTCAACTGCCGGCCGGTGAGGGACATTACGTTTCGTTGAATCGTCTGTTTACCTTGCCCACCATTCTGGTTCGACGAGGGAACCTGAATCGTGCGTGCCCATGTGGGCAGTGGTGCGTCGCTGTCGAGCTGGCGTAATTCGCGCAGTCGACTCTCGTCGACCTGAAGCATCATCGGATGGAAGTCGTCAGGATACGTGACATCCACCGCGACCTGAACAGCTTTTGAGAGTCCGCCGATGTCTGTCCGATCTTTCACGGTGTACGAGCCGCTCATCATCGCGCTAGTCAGCTTGCTGCGGACGGCGTTCGCCCGCTGCTCAAGATCACGCTCGACCGCAGGCGGCGCGTCCCGTGTCGCGATTGCGTCACGAAGTGCCCACCACTCGACCAGTCGTTTGCGTAGGTCTTGGAGACCATCGGTGTCGATCTCCCAGTACAGCGTGTCTTCATCCGTTTGTTCAGGATCTATATCTGGCCGAACTCCCTGAATAGCGACGTCAATATCCAGACCCCCCTCAGACACGTTACTGGTTTCGAACGTCGTCCCATCGAGCTCAAAGTGGTACGAGACTGGGTACTCGTCACCGGACTCGCCATACGGGACTGACTCTGAGAGAGACAGGTCTTGGGTGATGCGCTCCCAGAGATGTTCGTCTAACGTGTTGACGACGTCGCCCCAGTCCGGATCTGCTTCATTTTCCTCGGTCTCGTCGTAAATGAGGCGTTCTTCCTGTGTCGCGAACCGATAGCGGGCCCCGCTCTCATCCTGCGTCGGCCGGATAAACTTCTGAAGCCGATCCAGTGATTCCTCAACGCGGTTTGTCGTGCTAATCCACGATTGGCCATTCAGATCGGACATTACGGCGACTGCGATGTTCCCTTCGTTCAGCGGGACGATTTCATGGACATGCTGGAGCAGGAGGACCGCCTTCGCAACATCGAGATCGAACGCTTGGAGCTCACTCTCTTTATCATCTATTTCATCCGCGATGCCGGTCGTCTCTTCGGCGCCCTCGACCACACGCATGTCCTGGGGGAGGATTTCGCGCAGCTCAGGCTCGATTAGCTCGAAGAAGTCGACCAGCGAGATAATCTGGTCTTCCTCGCCTTCGTCGACCCAGTCGTCGAGCAACCCGTGCATGAGTGCAAGGATGGCTCGTGCAGTTCCCGAGAAGATCGACTTCGCCGGGTCGTTTGCCTCTCGCCGGAGATTGAACAGGATTTCGAGGAAGAGGGGGGCGTGATACGGCAGGAAGGGGTAGAACTCCACGAGTTCCTCATCATCAATCGCATCGAGTGGCGGCTTCGTGTTCTGTTTGATTTCGTTGTACACGAGCGACTCAGCCGGTTTCACGTCAGCATCATCGAGGATTCGGCGAACCGCGTCGTCGCCTGTTTTTGACTTCTGGAAGAGCCGCCGTTTGGCGATGTCACCGACGTGCTTACTCGGAAGCTGATACCGGTGTGGGAACCGGTCTTTGACGATACTGAAATCAGCTCCGTGAGCAGCGAATTTCGGTTGGACGTCTTCTATTTTCGCCTGCGCCGTTGCGACGAGTTGGATGTCACCACCACCGATGTCGTCGACGTTTTCCGCGAGCGTCTGCAGCTCAGTGAGCCGCTCGAAGTCGGTTCCGATGAAGAGACTCACTTCGTCGAGCAGGAGGACGAGCTTGACTGGTTCCCCAAGCTCTTCTTCGCGTGTCTGTCGAAGCGACTCCAACCGACTGACGACCTCCTCTGGGTCAATATCCGACGGTTGGAGGTCGGTGTAGCCGTCGCGTGTGCCCGTCACATCTTCGAACAGCTTTGGAAGCACAACATCGGACAGCGCGCTGTACTGCTGAATGTCGGTCCAGAGATCATCGGTCTCCCACTCGTATCGTGGTGACTCCGGCGTCACCCCATCAACGACTGTTGCTGCTCGGTCTTGTCGATCCGACCATGCCTCAGTCGTTTGGTACCAGTCTTCGAAGTATGCGACGTCAAGCTGGGACGACAGCCCAGTAGAAATACTGTCATCGACGCCCGTGAGAATCGGATTCTGGTGGGCGTGTCGAAGAACGATCTCACTGAAGCTGCGTTGCTTCTGTCCCTGGTACTTCAGCAAGTTCACTGAAACAGGGATGATGTGGTAGTCGAGATGAACGGTTTCCCACTGGTCTTGCAACGCATTGAGGTCCCTACTCGTCGACGCATCCGGGACGAGCTTACTCCAGACATCATCGGAGCGGCCTTGGAGCCACTGGGTATCCATCAGCCCATCCAGAACTGTCAGCAGGTGGCTCTTTCCACTCCCGTAGTAGCCATAGAGCCAGTAATTTGAGCCCGTTCGCATATCCTCGGCTTCCCCAAGCAGTCGGTTGACGAAGTCTTCGAGGAAGCGCTGGGAGTCGGCCGTAACATGGTATGACTTGATGGCTTGTTTCCTGTGTCGTTTTTCGTCTGCAGACTGGTCTTCGCGGTCGATACGCACCGATTCCTCGAAATCCTCTGGGAGGTCTTCAAACCAAGTTGCGTCAACCATTATTCGGCTCCCTCAGTAGTAATCCACGAGTACGGCCCGTTGGTCGGCCGGAGTTGAAGACTTCCATGGAGTTCGACAAACTCCCATGCCTCCGTCTCCGCTGCCCTGTCGTAGAGTTCCTCCCAGCGAGCACTTGGCTGGAACAGGTACTGGAGACCGGTTGCGGACTCGAACCACTCATCCTCGCCCTCCCCATACGAGTAGCCCATTGCGACGAGGAGTGGGGTCTCTCCTAGAGATGGGGGATTACCGACGACCGTTTGCTGACTCTCCAGGACGCCGATCTCACGCATGACCGATCGGAATCCTTCGCACCATCTTCTCGTAGTCGAGTCGGCGTAGTCGAACGATGTTCCGTCAGCATATTCGAACTGATTCAGGACAGTTGTGAGTGTCTCGTTGGAGAAGCCAAGTGGATCGTGGTAGTCAGCGGAAAGACGTCGGGCATATTCGTGGACGGCGTATCGAACGAGCGCATCGTCGGCGACCAGATATAGGTAGAGTACTTGTGCTTTGTCTCGCGACGACGAACAGGTTTCTAGCACATCGGGAAGATCGCGTGGATTGGGGAGGCTGGCAGGCGCGTTTTTGAATCGTGATGAGAGAACACGGTATATTTTCTGTGAGCTCCCCTTCGTGCTGCGATTCGCACGTCGTTCTTCGAACCACACTTCCTTGACCTGGTTCCAGTTCCCGTGTTCTCGGTACAACCGAGCGACCTCATCTGCTCGATCAGGCAAGAGACCGCACATTGTCAAATCCATGTTGACCTCCTCGGGAGAGAATGTGCGGGAAAGAGACGGTGGTCCATCCCCGCCGTCCGGGAGAGTGTTCATACGATGGTGGAATCAACCAACCCACTTGGCCTTGTTGAAACCCTCAATCGGTGATATTTTTTGCGGTCGTGGTGAATAGAGCACGCTCATTGAGCATGCGTACTGCTCGGGTTGAGTGGCATCGAAAAGAGGTACTTCGAGGCAGTATCTTCTTGAGGCTATACACTTGAGAGCAGGTATGGTCGGCACAGGAACTCTTATTATCGGAATTACGTTCGCCGTCGCTATGATACTGACTCTGGGTCTACTGCTGCGGTTGTTGAAAGACGCTGATGGACTCTGAACAGTCCTTCGCCTGTATCGATCAATCTGCATCCCCGCTTCTTGCTGACCGGTCAGTGATGAATATGCGCGCTGTATTCAGCATGAAGGGCGGCCGTAAATCACCTGCTACGCAAGAGGAAAAAGTAGTTTAGTAAAACTCTCTCACGAGATCCATCGCGTCGTCGGGCGCGCCGTCGGGAATCTCGGACATGTTCTGATCGATTCCTTCGCGGGCCTCGTAGGGGACGGAGTCTTCGTCCTGGTAGATGACGCCCATGTACTCCTTGTCGCCTTCGAGAATCTTCTCTTTGGCTGCGTCCTTGTCGTGGGGGTCGTAGTCCTCGTCCTCGCCGAGGTCGACGATGGTGTCGCGGAAGTAGTCGTAGGTGTCGACGTCGTTGAACGTGACACACGGCGAGTAGGTGTTGACGAAGCCGAAGCCGTCGTGTTCGATTGCCTGTTTGATGATTTCGGTGTGGCGCTGACTGTCCGAGCTAAAGGACTGTGCGATGAAGGTCGCGCCTGCGGCGAGCGCGAGTGCCAGCGGGTTGACCGGCGGCATGTTGGTACCGTCCGGCGACGTGGATGTCTCGAAGTCCTCTCGCGAGGTCGGCGAGGCCTGTCCCTTGGTCAACCCGTAGATGCGGTTGTCCATGACGACGTAGGACATGTCGACGTTCCGGCGGACGGCGTGGACGAAGTGTCCGGCACCGATGGAGTAGCCGTCACCGTCACCGCCGGCGACCATCACTTCGAGGTCGGGGTTGGCCAGTTTCACGCCCGTGCCCACGGGAAGCGCGCGGCCGTGGACGCCGTGGAGCGCGTAGCTGTGCATGTAGGTCCCGATTTTGCCGGAACAGCCGATACCGGCGACCACGAACGTGTTGTCGGGGTCGTTGCCGGTCTCGGCGAGCGCTTTCATCATCCCGTTCATCGTCCCGAAGTCACCGCAGCCGGGACACCAGGTCGGTTGCTTGTCGGACTTGAAGTCGACGAAGCGTACGTCTGAGCTCATTGTGTTGCCTCCTGTGGCTCCGCAATCGCGTCCTTGATTTCCTCTGCGAGTTCGTCGGCCTTGAATCGCACGCCTGTGTACTTGTTGACACGCTGTACTCGTTCGAGCACGTCGTGCTCGATGAGGTCGGCGAACTGGCCGGTCGCGTTACACTCGACGACGATAGTGTTCTCCGCCTTCTCGATTGCATCCGAGAGGTCCGGCCGCGGGAACAGGTATGGGACTGAGAGCAGGCGGATGTCGATGCCTTCCTCTGCGAGCATGTCCATCCCTTCGCGGATGGACCCTTCGTTCGAGCCCCACGAGATGACGAGCGTGTCGGCGTCGGGGTCGCCGAACTCGCGCGGACTCCAGTCTTCTTCCTCGCGAGCAGTCTCGACTTTTCGCTGTCGTTTGTCGACCTGTTCGACTCGGACTTCCTCTTCTTCGGTCCGGCGGCCGAGCGCGTCGTGTTCCAGTCCGGTCGTCATGTGGGCACCGTCCTCGGTGCCGGGGAACGCGCGCGGACTGACGCCGTCTGCGGTCGCAAAGTGTGGCTGGAAGCGTCCCTGTTCGTCGAGCCAGGTGTCGATTTCGTCCTCGTCGACGACCTTGCCGCGGTCGATTTCGACTTCGTCCATGTCGAACGTCTCCGGTTCGAACGTCTGTTCGGTCACGGACATCGCCAGGTCCGAAACGAGGAACACCGGCGTCGAGTACTTCTCGGCGAGGTTGAACGCCTCGATTGCCTTCCAGAAACACTGCGAGACGGTCGTCGGGGCGACGACGAGGCGCGGAATCTCGCCGTGGCCGCCGTACAGAGCCATGTTGAGGTCGCCCTGTTCCTGCTTGGTCGGCATCCCCGTCGAGGGGCCCGACCGCTGGACGTCAGTGATGACCAGCGGCGTCTCGGACTGGGCGACCAGCCCAAACGTCTCGGTCATCAGGTCGATACCGGCACCCGAGGTCGCAGTCATCGAGCGCGCGCCAGCGCGTGCCGCACCGAGCGCCATGTTGATAGCAGAGAGTTCGTCCTCGGCCTGGACGACTTTGCCGCCGTACTCGTCGAGGCGGCCGGTCAGATACTCCATAATGGACGTCGCCGGCGTAATCGGGTAGCCAGCGTAGAAGCGACAGCCAGCAGCGAGGGCACCCATGCCGAGCGCCTCGTTGCCGTTGAGGAGAACGTAGTCGTTGTCCGTCGTGTCCATATTGTACTCGAAGTCCTCGTCGAACTCCTCGGCGACGTACTCCTGGCCGGCGCGGGCCGCCTTCTTGTTGTTCTCGACGATGGCCTGGCCCTTGTTGCCGAAGCGCTTCTCCAGCGAGGCGTCCAGATTCTCGATGGGGAAATTAGTCACCTCACACGCCGCACCGAGCGCGACGATGTTAGCCATGATCGCCCCGCCAGCGTCCTCGGCGAGGCTCTTGAGGGGAACGTCCAGTCCGATCATTCCCTCGGGAATCTCGAGGTCTTGCATCGTCGTCCGCTCGCCGTCGTAGATGATGACGCTCCCCTCGTGCAGTTCGTCCAGATTCTCGTCAACGGTGCGCTCGGTCAACGCGATGAGAATGTCCAGCCGGTCGACGACACTCTCGACGCGGTCGACGGACGTCCGCACCTTGTAGGCGGTGTACCCGCCGCGGATACGCGATGCGAAGTCCTTCGAGGTCAGGACGTGTCGTCCCGCCCGTGAGAGCGCCTGAGCGAAAATCTTGCCTGTAGAGTCAATCCCATCGCCGGCTTCGCCGCCGATGGCCCAGTTCAGGTCGTCGGGCATACTACATCTGGCTTCCGCGGGACGGAGGAAAAACATTGTGCATGTGGCTCACCTCCCGGATTTCGTCAACCGACCGGTGTCCGAAATCCTGCCGTGCCCCCCACTAACTGCTTTGGGACTTCTCCCGCTCGCGTCGGGAGCGAAAATACCTTCCCACCGCTTCCCGACTGTCGGGTATGGACCAGACCGCTGTCACAGTCGCGGCCGTTCACGACGTCGGCCCCGACGCTATCGCCGTCGAGTTCGAGACGCCCGAGGGGTTCGAGGCACGGCCCGGTCAGTTCGTCAAGCTCATCGCTACCGTCGACGGTGAAGCGCAACCGCGCTTTTACACCATCTCCTCGCCCGACGTGACCGATACTTTCGAGATTACCATCGGTATCGACCCCGAAGGGGAAGTCACGCCGCGACTCCGGACGCTCGCTGCCGGCGACGAGATGACGCTTTCGGGACCGTACGGCGACGCCTACTACGAAGACGAGTCCCGCGTGCTCGTCCTCGCGGGCGGACCGGGTATCGGTCCCGCCGTCGGCATCGCAGAGCGCGCTCTCGACGTCGGCGGCCAGGCCGCTATCGTCTATCGCGACGACGAGCCAATCCACGAGGACCGTCTCGCGGACCTCGGCGCACGCGGCGTCGGCATCGAGATTCTCACGCCCGCCGAGACGCTCGACGACGCCGTCGCCGACGCGCTCACCGACGAGACACAGGTGTTCATCTACGGCTTCGCGGCGTTTCTGGACGACGCGACGAGCGCCCTCGAAGCGGCAGGGGCCGACCCAGAAGCCGCGAAAGTCGAGAACTTCGGATAGGGGCGATCTCGTCGGGGATCCAACGCCTACAGGTGTCAATTGCAGAGATATAAAGAGATTTGAAGTGGAGTCCCCTTCCTCTCGTCGTGGATTCTCGCGAGCGACGAGTTCCGAATCCGGTCCGATGGATGCTGCTCAGTGTCGGTATACTGCTCGCTCGCGGCGGCGTTATCGACCGCGAGCGCGCCGAACAGACGACGGATCTGGCGTGGCCACGCATCGTTACCGGCGTGGCGCGGATGTCGAAGTCCGCGGCCGACGTTGCGATGGTCGGCACGGCACTGGGCGCGGCGGCAATCGCGGGCGTCGGATTCGCGACACCGTTCTGGGGGCTGGCGTTCGCTGCCGGGGCCGGCATCGCCGGTGCGACGATTAGCCTCGTCTCCCAGCGCTACGGTGCCAACGCCACCGATGCAGTTTCGCTCGCGGTGACCACGAGCGCGCTCGTCGTCCTCGCGATCATGGTTCCGCTCGCCGCCGTCTTCTGGTCCGTTCCGGAATGGTTCATCGGTCTCATCGCCGGCGACGGCGCAGCACTGGACTACGGTGCGGCGTATCTCCGCATCGTGGCGCTCGGCGTTCCGTTCGCTGCGCTCAACCTCGTCGGGAGTCGGGCACTGGTCGGTGCCGACGACGCCTGGACGCCGATGATACTGCGTGTGAGCGGCGCCATCATCAACGTCGTCATCAATGCCGTACTCATCTTCGGAGTCGGCCTCGGCGTCGTCGGTGCCGCTATCGGGACGGTCGTCGCGAACGTCGTCGTGCTCGCCCTGTTCGCCGCGGGATTCGCCGGCCTGCGACTCCCGCTTGTCGGCAGGTTCCCAGTTACTATCGACGTCTCGGCACCTCCCGTAACGGCCGCCGAACTCCGCGATATCGTGACCATCGGCGCGCCGCTCGCGTTCACGAATCTCGCACGCCGCGGCGCACAGATACCGATGCTCGCCGTCGTCGCCCTGTTCGGCCCGGAAATCGCAGCGGCGTACGTCGTCGCGCGTCGCGTGCGTGACCTGCTCGATACGCCAGGGTGGGGATTCTCGCTGGCATCGAGTAGCCTCGTCGGGCAGGTGCTCGGCACCGGGGACGAACAGCGAGCCGGGACGTACGCCCGGGAGATTCTCCTGTTTGGGACCGTCGTGTACGCCATCGGCGCGGTCGCCGTGCTGGCGCTCGCCCGCCAGGTCGCGAGCCTGTTCGTGTCTGATCCGGGAATCGTTCCGCTCGTGACTCCCTTCGTCATGGTCGCCGCCATCAGTGTCGTCTTCCGCGGCATCAACGCCGGTACGACCGGCCCGCTCAGAGCCAGCGGTGACACGCGGTGGCCGCTCTACGGGCAGTTCATCGGACTCTACGCGGTGACGCTCCCGCTGGCGTACGCGGGCGCGGTCACTATCCCGTTCGGACCGCTGGCTGCGGTGACGCCGCTTGGGATAGAGGCGCTGTACGTCGCACTCGTCCTCGAGACGCTGGTCCCCGCAGTCGTCACGTACTATCGGTTCGGTACCGGGTCGTGGAAAGTCGTCAGTCGCGCGTATCGGCCCGACCCGTCGGCCGACGACTGATTTCGAGTGTTCGCCACCCGAGGTCGCGCAATTCGTTACAGACATTCAGCCGGCAGAATGAGGGAGGTGGCTCACTCGTTGCCGAGCTCTGGATACGTTAGCTGGAGTTCACCGTCGAGCGAGTAGTCGCTACTGAGAACGCCACCGCCGGTGAGCTCGATTGTCGCGTGGATTTTGAGGGCTGTCGCTGTCTCGGCTCCCGGGTTGACGGTGAGATTCAGTGTGCTGATCGTCTCATCCGCGAGGTCGTCGAGGTCGCTGATCTCGATGACCGTTCCGAGGTCCCGGTCGGGCGTGTAGAGTGCGATCGAGGGAGGCGGGGAGCTATCACCTTCGACTGGCGAGACGACGGCAACCTCCGCGGCAGATTCCGGTGCTAATTCGGGCATCCAGACTCGCAGTTTGATAGATTGTACTTCTGTCCCATCTCGGTGCCATATCTCGGTCGAGAGGTCGATGCAGTCGGACGAAACGCTCCCATCGACACCGAAATGCCCCACTTCCGAATCGTTCTCTGTGAAAATGAGAGCCTTTCTCCCGTCTGATTCGGTACGGACAGTCGGTTCAGAGAGCGTTTGCTTTCCCGCTACTGTGCTACACCCCGCTGTCGTCACGGCTCCGGTACTACAGACTGTCGCGAGGTACGTCCGTCGGTCCATAGAAGAGGCAAATACCGCTCTCAGTAAAGTGTTGGTGGAGACTCAAGTCAGTGTTTGTGTATCAAGAGTTTCGCTACCGTGCTGAGGTGGTGGAGGTGATGCGACTCCACCGGACTCCTCGAAACGACTCTTCTGTGAATCGAAGACGGCGGCAGAATGAATCCGGGATGTGGCAGACAATCGCGTGCGGAGCGTCGAATCCCTCGGCTGAAAACGGCTGAACAGACGGTCTGGAGTTCCGCCCAATAGCGGAACAACTCCAATCAGACAGACGTGAAATCTATATGCTGGAGAGTGAGACAGACCGGTGTTGAAATCCAACGGACGGTGACAGTAGAGTCGGCCCTCTGTCGGCACTTCAGAGAGAAGTCCCCTCCGGTATCATGAGGTGGTTGTCACTCACTGGGAACGAGACGGGGACATTTGTCTCCGCTTCACACTATATCCCAGGTATGCGGATAAAACGACGGGCTCAGTTGATGATACGTTCCCTCCTCGCAGCCGCGGTCTTTGCGGTGCTTTTGCCGCTCATCTTCGGAGTGTTCAACGCCGTCCGAACCGACGGTGACGGTTGGGAATCCGGCGAGGTCGTCCCGCTACCAACTCCTAACGAAACTGGCGACGTCTCTGTCGAAACAGCGATTGCAAACCGGCGCTCACGACGCGAGTACGGCGAGGACGCCCTGACCCGTGATGAACTCGGACAGTTACTCTGGGCGGCGCAAGGAGTAACGGAACAAACGAGCGGGCTTCGAGCGGCGCCCAGTGCCGGAGCACTCCATCCGCTCGAGCTCTACGCCATCGTTGGCACTCCCGGAGTGAAGGATCTCGAGACGGGTGTCTATCACTACCGACCTGAGAAACACGAGATTGTCTGTGGTGACTCCGGAAACATCCAATCGGAGTTACGCGCCGCCGCGCTGGACCAGGAGGACATCGAGGAGGCGCCCGTCGACATCGTCGTGTGTGCCGTTGACGAGCGGACCACCCAAAAGTACGGAGAACGGGGAAGAAAGCGGTACGTTCCGATGGAGGCCGGCCATGTGGGTGAGAATCTCTACTTAGAGGCCGAAGCACTCGGTCTGGCGACCGTTTCGATCGGGGCGTTCGAGGACGAGCGCGTCCGGGACATCGTAGGGGTACCGACGACCCAGCGGCCGCTCTATATCTTTCCCGTCGGGCGGTCCAGACGATGAACGAAATCCGCAGCGAGCCTGCAGCCACCGGCAGTCAGCCAACGCCCATTCCGGCGATGGTACGTCCTGCCTGCTGTCCCGGAGCTACTTGAATAGGGCGTTACTGAGTCATCGCTCTTGCGTGGCGAGAACGACGAAGTTCAGTCAGAGACCCCATGGATAGAGATCGGGCACGACATCCCGCTCTGCATGGAGTTCGAGTGGGTGAAGGGCACGGGTTTCGTCGAAATGCAGGAAGGCATCGTATCGTTCGAGCAGGTCCGTTGGCACGTAGTTCCCGGCTTCTCGAGTTGGGTGATAGACCACGCCGATGGCACGGTTCCCTCGCGGTCGAGCCAGGGCCGAATCCTCGGGAAGTTGCCCGGTTACCAGAAGTTGATCGTGCGCTCCAGCCAGGTGGAAGACATGCTCGTAGCTGCCCTCTCGGGCGGGAGGAACTGTCAACTCCTCCGATGGCTGCCCCCACGAGTCCGCGGCGATAACACTGCCCCGTTCGGAACCCATCCCGATCAGTGCTGTATCCGTTTTGCCATCACGTTGTCGCACCAGTTGGCCAATATTGAGTCGACCACGCGCTTCCATGTCGGTTGCCCGAGCGTCACCGACGTGGGTGTTGTGTGCCCAGACAATTCCTTTCGAATCTGATCCGTGATGGTCCTGGAGACGGTCCAGCGTCTCGACCATGTGCCGGTCCCGAACGTTCCACGAATCGATATTACCCCGGACCATCTCGCGGTAGTACTGCTCGGCGTTTTTTGCGACGAGCGCATTCTGTTCGGCAGTAAAATAATCGTCCCGGCCGTGGTCGTACTTCTGGACGTCTTCTCGAAGTCGCGTCAGGATATCGACCACCTCATCCTCGCAACTTTCGGGAACCATCCGAACCGCCTGCGCGTACTCTTGTGCGTCCTCACCGTAGGGTTCGAAACAGCGGTAGGCGTCCCTCGCGTCCGCTGCAGCAGCCGGATCGACATCGTCGAGGTACTCGATAACGGCCTCCAGCGACTCAAACAGACTGTACACGTCGAGTCCAAAGAACCCAACGCGGTCGGCTTCGGGAACCTCCTGATTGCGTATTTCCAGCCAGTCAAGGAACTCGAGCGTTTCCCAGTTCGCCCACATCCACGTCGGCCACCGGTCGAAGGCATCGAGAACGGCACGAATCGTGTTGTGCGAATCTTGCAGCCCCTTGACGTATCGATTGACCTCGTAACAATCTGTCCAGTCGCCTTCGATGGCGACAAACGAGAAGTCTTTCTCTCGGATGAGTCGTGCGGTCAGTTGCGAGCGCCAGCGATAGAACTCCGAGGTTCCATGCGAGGCCTCGCCCAGCAACACGTACTTCCGGTCCCCGAACCGCTCGACGAGATGGTCCAAATCGTCGGGGTCTTCGAACTCGCGAGCATGCGTTCGGACATCTGCGACAGCCGCGTCGATGTCGCCCGGTTCCGTCCACGACGTGCGGTCTTGTAGCGTCATGAATTGCCACCAGCAACCGCTTTCACTGGTCCGAATCGTCGGCTGATTTGCACCCTGAGCGGGCCGTCGCTGACTTCGAGTGTGTGGGTCATGGTAGCGATGGTGTCGCTCCGTCAACTATTACACGGATACGGGCATCCAAATATCCCAACGACAGTTCTCATCTGATAGTAAGCAGCGACCGGTATTTGCAATTCCTCGCCAGATTACCTGATCTGTGTGCCAGCGTCACCGGACAGTGCGTCCATCAGGTGGTCGGGCTCATCGTGATTCACGTACGCGCACTCGACATCCGTGAGAATAACGAGTGTGTCGGTTCCGAGTTCCGATGCGAGCAACTGTGAGGCTTTATCCTTGTCGACCACCGCTTCAACACCGTGGATATCACCATCGTCACGCACGACGGGAACACCGCCTCCCCCGGCAGCAATTACGAAATTTCCACGTTCCACGGGTCGGGCAATCTCTCCTCCTTCGACGATTTCGACGGGTTCGGGGGAGGGAACAACACGACGGTACGGGCGGTCACCGGTCGACACCTTTTGGATCTCGAATGATTTCTCAGCCGCTTCCGCTTCTATCTCCCAAAACAGACATTTTATCAGTTGATGAGCTCTAGCTCGTGTCCTCTTCGACAAATGTCATATACCAGTTGTTTGGATCAGTAATATGCAATCCATTCTGTGTCCAACTACCGGTGAGTGGCCTCACGACGTGTGTCGTTTGTGTCGTTAGAAACGAAAGTGGCGGAACAGTATCGGCGTGGAACCCGAACTCTCTCAGTACAGAGTCTGGAATCCCTTGAGGTGGGGCCATCCGTTCTAGTTTAGTGGAGAAATACCACGCCATCTGCTGATTGGAGACCGTCGCAACTACCTGTCTGAGAAACCCGGTGGGAGTTATGCCCTACTCACCACCGGATTCGGTGATTGTTGATCG
>NZ_JBBENW010000007.1:0-240128 GCF_037645885.1 Salinibaculum salinum
ACATTGCGCAGATGACAACGACTCAAACTCGTCGAACACGTGCGTGCACGACAAGAAGTCCGTAATCGGCATCATCCGTGTTCGCTACCGCCTACGTCACGCTCCTACTTCAACGTTCAAAGCTGAGTCCGGATTAAACCGGCTAAACGGTGGGTCGATGGGGTTGTGCTGTTTCGAGACGTTCGCTTCGCTCCCACGGCGATGCCGTTCGAGCGTTCGGCGGCCTCACCGCGTTCGGCCGCCCGCTCCCCGCTCGTATGTTCGAGGTGCTCGCTTCGCTCGCACCTCGCTATCCACGCAGTCTTTTCATACCCGGCGCACGTACTGCAAACTATGGAACACGAGGCAACGGTCGAGGGCGTCGGCGTCGGGGTCAGCGACGAGGGCCCCGGCGCGCCGGTGGTCGTCTTACAGGCCCGCGAGGAACTCATCCCTATCTTCATCAGCTCCGACCAGGCGCAGTCGATGCAACTCGCTCTGGAGGGGGAACCGTTCGAACGGCCGCTGACCCACGATCTCTTCGTCGAGATGGTTGCGGAGTTCGGTGCGGCCATCGACCGCATCCGAATCGATGACCTGGCGGACGGTACCTTCTACGCCAAAGTTGACACCGAGCAGTACCACGGCGGCGAGCGCAAACAGGCCGTCTTCGACGCTCGCCCCTCGGATGGCATCGCGCTCGCGCTCCGCGTCGACTGCCCCATCATCGTCTCCGACGAGGTTGTCGACGAGGCCGGCCGCCCCCCAGAGGCGTTCGAGACTGATGACCCGGATGTCGATGACGACCCCGAATTTGGCGACCCGTTCTGATGAGCTACGACGCACTCTTGCTCGACCACGACGGCGTCATCGTCACGCTCGGCGATCGGACCGCGCTCTCCGCCGCTGCTCACGACGCACTCGAAACTGCCGGCGTTGCCGACCCTGCCCCCGATGCCGTCGACACGCTCTCGGTTGCCGTCTCCCCCGCTGAACTCGATGCGGTGAGTGACCGCTACAACCTCGACCCCGACGACCTCTGGCGCGCCCGCGACGACGGCGTCCGCGATGCACTGCTCGCCGAGACGAGGGCTGGCCGGAAGGCACCGTACGGCGACGTAGACACACTCGCGGACCTCCCTCTCCCCACCGGCATCGTCAGCAACAACCAGGCCCGAATCGTGGAATTCGTTCTCGACCACTACGACCTCGCACACCACTTCGGGACAGTCCACGCTCGCGCGCCCGAGCGGTCGAGTCTCGCTCGCAAGAAGCCCCGACCGACGTACCTGGAGGAAGCAATGGCCGACCTCGCCGTCGGGAATCCGCTCTATGTCGGCGACAGCGAGAGCGATATCGAAGCCGGCCAGCGCGCCGGGCTGGACGTGGCCTTCCTCCGCCGCGACCACAACGCCGACCAGACCCTTGACTTGACGCCCGACTACGAGGTGGCTGGGCTGGACGAGGTGGTCGAGATTCTGGAGCGCGAGAGTCCGAAACTGCAGTAGATTGCTGAGCGCTGGCAGTAATTTGCGGTGGCCGGGCGCACGTGTTCGCACTTGCGAACCGTGCGTCCACGGGGGAGGGCAGGCCTGCCGCTGCTGTGCGGTTGCGGTAGGATCTACGACAGCACCTCCGAGCGCTCTACCGAGCGCGAGGAGCCTTTTCCCCAAGTTTTTGTGAGTAGCGAGGGAGCGAAGCTCCCTCGTACCATGCGAACGGGCACTGCGTGCCCGTGAGCAGAGAGGGGTGCGCCCGCGCCGAAGGCGCGGTGCGACACCCGACGAAACAAAAAGTGGTGGCTAGTCGTCCGCAATCACGCTCTCGTCGCTCTTCGCGACGAGCCTGTCCATCGCGTCGACCATCGCTTCCACCGACGCACGGGTGATGTCCGAATCACTCGCCGTGACGGTAACGTGGTCGTCGCCGCGGGACATCTCGATTTCGACGGTGACGATGGCGTCCGTGCCACCGGTGATGGCGTCGACGTGGTAGGATTCGAGCGACGCGTCCGCGGAGTGACTGAGCGCAGCCTCGGCGGCGTTCATCGCGGCATCGACCGGCCCGGAGCCGGTCGCGGCCTGCTCGCGCTCCTCGTCCTCGACGGAGAGGCGAACGCTCGCGGTCGGCGGCGTGACCCCCGAGACGGCGGTCAGATCGAGCAGTTCGACGCGGCGCTCGCGGTCCCGACCCTCTATCTCCTCGGCGATGGTGAGGAGGTCGGCGTCGGTGACGCGCTTGCCGCGGTCGCCGATGGTCTTGACGCGCTCGACGACCTTGTCGATCTGGTCGCTGTCGAGGTCGAAGTCGTGTTCGTCGAGAGCCGCTTTTACACCGGCGCGGCCGGCGTGTTTGCCAAGCGCCAGACGGCGCTCGCGGCCCACCTTCTCGGGCGGGTACGGCTCGTACATCGCGTCGTCCTTGAGCGTCCCGTCGGTGTGGATACCCGACTCGTGGGTGAAGGCGTTCTCACCGACGACAGCCTTGTTCGGGGCCAGCGGGATGCCCGTGAGCTTGGCGATGAGCTGTGCGAGATCGTGGACCTCGGTGAGGTTCATCGTCTCGATGCCGTAGCCGTGGTCGAGCGCGATGGCGACCTCTTCGAGCGCGACGTTGCCGGCGCGCTCGCCGATGCCGTTGATGGTGCCGTGGACGAGGTCCGCACCCGCCGCGACCGAGACGAGGGCGTTCGTGACCGCCAGCCCGAGGTCGTCGTGGGTGTGGGTGCTCGTCGGTCCCAACTCTGTGAGCGTCGAGACGATTTCGAGCGTGCGGTCGGGCGTCGCGTGGCCGACGGTGTCGGCATAGCAGACCCGGTCCGCACCGGCATCGAGCGAGGCACCCATCAGCTCTTCGAGGTAGTCGATGTCGGCCCGGGAGCCGTCCTCGCCGATGACCTCGACCCAGAGGTCGTGGTCTTTCGCGTACTCGACGAGTTCGGCGGTCGTCTGGACGTTCTCCTCGTGGGTCGTGCCGACCTTCTCGGTGACGTGCTTGTCACTCGCGGGGACGACGAGGTTGATGCCGTCCACGTCGCAGTCCATCGCGAGGTCGATGTCGCGCCGGATGCCACGACAGAAGCTCGTCACTGTCGCATCGAGGTCCAGGTCGGTGACGCGACTGATCGTCTCGCGCTCGCCCGGCCCGGTGCAGGCGCTGCCTGCCTCGATGACATCGATGGCTGCGTCGTCGAGACCGCGCGCGATGCGTGCTTTCTCGTCGGGCGTCAGCGAGACACCTGGCGCTTGCTCGCCGTCACGCAGCGTGGTATCGAGGAACTGTACGTCGCCAGCGTCAGAGAGGGGGGTAGTTTCGGGGTGGCCCCCGAATAAATCGATCACTGGTCATGTGTACCATACTGTGTCCTCCGGTCGTGGAGCGTTATAAGTTTGCCCTTTGCTGGTTTTCGGCCACCGCGTGGCTCACTTGTCGGGGTCGTCGACTCCCTCTACTCGGACGGTATCACCCGGGTTGACACCGTCTGCGGCACCCGCCGGGAGTTCGATGATACGGTCGGCCTTGGCGACGCCGATACCGGTCCACGGCGAGAGTCGAGCGGTCTCGACGACGCGGTCGCCGTCAAGCCACAGTACGTCGATGGGAAAACGCATGAACAGCATGTGGACGAACTGACGTGGGGGGCCGCTGGTGAGCGAGAACAGGCCGCCGTCCCCCCCGACTTCCATCACGAGCGCGAAGTCGTCGGGAATCGAGGAGCGAAACATCAGCCCCTTCGCCTGGGAGAGCGTCGAGTCCGCCAGTTCGACGGTGCTGGCCAGTGTCCGGTCGGTCGGCGTCTCGTCGCTGCCGAGAACCTCGTCTTGCCGGTGGACGACGCGCATATCCGCACCTCACGGGGTCGGCCAAAAACGTTTGTGTCAGCGAGCGACTGTTCGGTCAGTCCTGTGGCTGGGCAACCCGTGCCGGGGAATCGCTGGCCGGTCCGGCGGCAGCCACGTCGCCAACAGTAAACGCGGCGAGTCGGGTCTGGAGGTCGTTAGACCGGTCGGACAGCGAGCCGACGTTGGCGGTCACTTCTGAGATGGTCGCGGTCTGTTCCTGGGCGGCGGCGGCGACGCTCTCGGCCTCTGCGGTCGTCTCCTCGCTGATAGAGGCCACCTCGTCGACCATCTGGACGACGTCCTGGGTGGTTTGGGCCTGTTCGTCGGTCGCGTTGCTGATCTCCTGGACGGTGGCGTTGACGTTGTCGACGACGTCGACGATGTCTTCGAAGTCACCCAGCGTCGACTCGATGGTTGTGACGCTGTCGCTGACCTGCTGGTCCATCTTCTGTACGTCCGAGACTGTTTCGCGGGATTCGGCCTGAATCTCCTCGATACGGTCGGAAATTTCCTCGGCGGATTCGCGGGTCTCCTCGGCCAGTCCCTTGATTTCGTCTGCGACGACGGCGAATCCGTCACCGGTGCCGTCGGCACCGCCACCGGCGCGTGCGGCTTCGATGGAGGCGTTCAGCGCCAGCATGTTCGTCTCCTCTGCGATGTCGTTGATGAAGGAGACGATTTCGTCGATTTCGCCGATCTGGTCGACCAGTTCCTCGACTGCTGTCGCCGTCTCGTCGATGCCGGCTTCGAGTTCGTCGAGTTCCCCGATAGCCTCTCTGGCGGCTTCACGGCCGGAGCGGCCACGGTCTGCGGCGTCCTGTGAGGTCTGGGCGACTTCGTCGGCGGAAGCCGCGATTTCTTCGACGGTCGCCGAGAGGGTGTTCATCTCCTCGGCGACGACCTGGAGTTGTTCGGTCTGCTCGGCGGCACCGTCGGATATTTCCTGCACTGAACGGGCGACCTCGTCGCTCGCGTTGTCGACTTCCGTCATGCTCGTCGCCACCTCGTCGCTGGCACCGGACACCTCGTCGGCGAACGACTGCACGTCGCCGATAGTGCCCGCGAGCGTCCCCACGAGGTCGTTGTAGTTCTCGATGACTTCCCGGTACATCTCCTCGTCAGTGGCGACGTCCTCGTCGTCGATCATCGCGGTGAGGTCGCCGTCCTGTGCGCGCTGAGCCGCCGTGCCGAACTCCTCGACGAGGTCTTGCAACCGGGCCGAGCGCGCTTCGAGCTGGTCTGTCATCGTCTGCAGCTCGTTCGTGTAATCTTCGAGACTCGCGGCCATCAGCTTCAGCGACTCTCCGAACGACCCGGGCACTTCCTTGTCGAGTACGGGGTCATCGAAGTCCTGCTGGGCGAGCGCCGACGCCTGCTCGGAGACAGTCGTCAGGTACGTCCCCATGTCGGCGAAGGCGTTGGTGAGGCTCCCGATTTCGTCCGGCTGGTCCGAGCGCTCGATATCCGTCTCTACTTCGCCGGCTGCGATGTCGTGTGCACGCGCTTCGAGTCGCTGTATCGGGTCGACGAAATCACGGCGCACGATCAGGAGCGTGTTGACGAACGCGGTGATTGCTGCGAGAAAGAGCGCACCGGCGAGCGCGTACCAGAGCAGTCCAGAGACGACGAACGGCAGGACGACCTGTGCGAGAGAGACGAGAAACTGGATGGCGACCGCGGCGACGACTTTCCGCTCGATGGATTCGTTGATACCGAACGCGTCCATCGACTGCCACAGCAGCGATTCGTATCTGTCCCGTATTCTGTGTGCGATTCGCGCTGACATATCTGAAAACATAGCCGTTCCCCTAAATAACACGGCCCTCTTTTTTTATATACTGGGAACGCTAGACCCCATTTAAATACAAATCCGTGTATTTCTCACGTGGAAGCGGTCTCCAACGTCCGCTTCCGCTGCCGTCACAGTTGTCGGGCGGCGGTCGGTACGATCTCGATCCGCTCCCAGCAGCAACCCCACACCAACCCATCCCACCCCACCACGCCCGACACCATCTCATCCGTTCAACCACCAACGAATGAATCGAGCGACGACCGTCTCACGACTCAGACGCAAGCCAAGCGCTGTCGTTCCCGCGATAGTCAGTTCGCTCATTCTGCTCGTGACTGCCCCCCACCTCCCGTCACAGTCCGAACCGTCTTCCGGTGCTCTGGTCGGCGTCGGTGTTCTCGCCGTCGTCTGTATCCCGCTCATTCTCGGCAGTGGCTGGCTGGTCGGCTCGTCGTTCGATGCCGACGAGGTTCACCGGGTCGTCCTCTGGGCGCTCGCCGGGGCGATTCCGATAACGTTGCTCGCCACTGTCGTCGTCTTCTACCAACATACTCACGGCGTCACGCTCGCACACCCGCTGATCGTGACGAGCTGGGTCGCCGGCGTCGGAACCATCGGCGGCTTTCTGACCGGGTTATACGATGTCCGCCGCATCCGTCGGCACGAGAGCTACGAACGGACCTCGACACGACTGCGAGCGCTCATCGAGGCCTCGCCGGTTGCCATTATCGCCCTCGACAGCGACGGAATCGTCACCGATTGGAGCCGGGCCGCCACGGAGGTGTTCGGCTGGAAGCGCGAGGAGGTGATCGGCGAGTACTATCCGCTCGTCCCCGAGTACAAGCAGGCAGAGTTCGCCGACCACCTCCGTCGGGTCAACGACGGTGAGACGCTCTCCGGTGTCGAGACCGAACGCCTGCGGAAAGATGGTGGACTCGTCGAGGTCAGTCTCTGGTCGTCGCCGGTCGGACAGCAGGAGACGATCGACGAACACATCATCGCGCTCACGGACATCACCGAACGCAAGGCAAAACAGCGGGAGCTGAAACTGCTCAGTCGGGCCATCGAACAGGCCGACGATGCAGTCCTCATCACTGACGACGACGGGACTATCGAATACGTCAACGATGCGTTCACCGAGATGTTCGGCTACGAACGCACGGCCGTCCTGGGACGGACACCTCGGCTGCTCAAATCCGGCGAACACGGCGAGTCGTTCTACCGCGAACTCTGGAACACGATTATCGACGGCGAGGTCTTCCAGTCGGAGATAACGAACCGGCGGGCGAACGGGGAACTGTTCGACGTCGAACTCACGATTGCGCCCGTCGAAGACGACGGCGAAGTGACCCACTACGTCGCAATCGAGCGCGACGTGACCGAACGAAAACGCGACAGTCAGCGTCTCGAAGTACTCAATCGAGTCCTTCGCCACAACGTCCGCAACGCGATGACTGTTGTCGATGGCAACGCCCGCCGCATCGGTGAGCAGTGTGACGACACTGATGTCCAGATGCTCGTCGAGACCATCACGTCGCGTGCCGGGGACCTCCGCTCGGCCGTCGAGAAAGCCCGGACTGTCGAGCACGCTATCGCCAGCGACCGGACCACGACCCTCGACGCTCATACCCTGCTCACGACTGTTCGCGATACGTCTTGCGACGCGGACGCGACTGTCACTGTCAACGCGCCAGACGACCTGTGGATTGTCGGCAATCACACGCTCGAAGCGGCCGTCGAAGAGGCTGTCGACAACGCCGTCGAACACTGCGAATCAGACTCGACAGTCAGACTCGAGGCCACACCGCGGTCCGACGACCGGGTCGCTATCACTGTTTCGGACGACGGCCCCGGCATTCCCGACCACGAGCGGCAGGTTCTCGAAGCCGGTGAGGAGTCCGACCTCCACCACGGAAGCGGACTCGGACTCTGGGTCATGCAGTGGATCGTCACCAGCCTCGGCGGCGACGTGGCGATTACAAACGGCGACGACGGGGGAGCCGTGGTCACGTTCACACTCCCCCGGGCAGACCATCCCGATCACTCACAGCCACGACATCGATTGTCCTGACTCGGCAGTCCGCGGCCGACGAGCGTCGGACTGAAGGTGGCCTTGCCCTATTCTGTCGTATGGAGAAGACCGACGCTGGAACGTCGGTGGGCGTCGACGACCCCTACGACTACGTCGACCGCTGTGACCACCTCACTGACGACGGTCGTTGCCGATATGCGGTTGAGCAGGGCGAGCGCGACCCTACCTTCGCCGACGAGCGCAGCCAGGAGGGGTTTCGCTGTCCCGTCGCCGGCAAGACCGACGAGGAAGGTCTGACTGGGCCGTGGGCGTGGACCGACTGTCCGCACTTCCGATGTCGAACGCACGACCGTGAGTGTGTCCGCTGTGGGCTCGAAGAAATCCGGCTGGCTCACGACGACGACCGCCCGCTGCTGGAGGAACACCACCTCTCGTATGCCGTCGGGTCGAGTGTCGGTGAGGGACACCCCAGTCACGAGATTACGGTGTATCTCTGTCGGTGGTGTCACGCCAAGGTCCACGACTCGTGGGCGCGCATCGACGACGACGCCAACCCCGACCCCGAGGCCATCGCCGAACGGGAGGGACGGCGGACGCGAGAGCAGGACGAACTGGGGTTCTCGTCCGCTCGTGAGCGCTACGACGACGGTTGACGGACGCACTATTTTGGCTCCGGGCGTCGAAGACGAGCGCATGGAACCAGACCTCGACCGCTTCGATTCGCGCCGCCCGACGGTGTACGCCCCGGAAGGTATCGTCGCGACCAGCCAGCCACTCGCCGCCGAAGCCGGCAAAGAGATACTTCGTGACGGCGGGAATGCCTTCGATGCCGCCGTCGCGACTGCAGCCGCACTGAACGTCGTCGAACCGACGAGCACCGGACTCGGTGGTGACGTGTTCGCCTGCTACCGCACCGCCGACGGCGACGTGGGCGCGATGCGCTCGTGCGGCCACGCACCCGCCGGTGCGACACGCGAGCGCGTTCGCAACGCAGTTGCGGGTCCCGACACCGACCCCGAAGACGCCGAGATACCCGAGTACGGCCCCCACGCGGTGACCGTCCCCGGCACCGCTCGGGGCTGGGAGGCGACCGTCGAAGAACTCGGTCGGCGCACGCTCGCCGACGTACTGCAACCGGCTATCCGCTATGCGACCGAGGGATACCCGGTCACCGAGGTAGTGGCCGCACAGTGGGAACACGCCGAGGACCTCTTTACCGACGACCACGCACGCGAGGCGTATCTCTTCGACGGCGCATCCCCCCGCGTCGGCCAGACTGTCCGTCTGCCGAACCTCGGTGCCAGCCTCCAGCGCATTGCTGACGAGGGTGCCGACGTGGTCTACGAGGGCGAGATTGCTGAGGCCATCGCCGCAGAGATACAGGAACAGGGCGGATTCATGACCACCGACGACCTCGCGGACTTCGAGGTGGAGTGGCCCGACCCGCTGTCGACGTCCTACGGCGGCGTCGAGGTGTTCGAACTCGGCCCGAACAACCAGGGCCAGATTGCGCTGGAGGCGCTCAACATCGCCGCCGAAATCGGCGCTGGCGACCACCCCTACGACTCCCCCGACCGGGTCCACGCCTTCGCCGAGGCGATGAAACTCGCCTTCCACGACGGCCACTACCACGTCACCGACCCAGAGTTCGAGGCTGTGCCGCCGCTGCACGAGAAATCCTACGCACACGAGCGCGCGTCTGTCATCGGTGCAGAACCGCTGTCCGATGTCGCGGTCGGGGCGCCCGACGCAACTGGGGAGGACGCAGACACTGTCTTGCTGACTGTCGCCGACAGCGCGGGTAACGTCGTCTCCTACATCAACTCCCGATTCATGGGTTTCGGAAGCGGACTCGTGGCCGGTGACACCGGGATTGCACTCCAGAACCGAGGCGCCTCGTTCTCACTCGACGACGACCACCCGAACCGACTCGAACCCGGCAAGCGACCCTTCCACACGCTCGTCCCGGCTCTCGCCAGATTCGATGCCGATGACTGGGCAGCCTTCGGCGTCATGGGTGGCTACATGCAACCACAGGGCCACGTCCAGGTACTCGCGAACGTCGTCGACTACGATATGGGGTTGCAGGCCGCCCTCGACGCGCCGCGCTGGCGCTACCGCGAGGACGGAACGCTCGCCGTCGAGGAGCGTCTGCCCGATGGCGTCGCCTCGAAACTCGCACGGCGAGGCCACGACGTGCGTGTCGAACCACCGAGTCAGTTCGGCGGCGCACAGATTGCACGCTGGCAAGACGGGACGCTCTCTGCTGGAACCGAACCCCGGAAGGACGGCCACGTCGCGCCGTACTGACGCTGGTGGTCGCTGCGTCGCCGCCGGCCCGAGCCAGTTCCGGGGAGCATATACGCCACCCTCGCATACGCGTCGGCAATGACTCGCATCGACGTCATCGACAACCACGGTCAGTTCACCCATCTGGAGCAGCGCGCGCTCCGGGACATGGGCGTGGATGTCGAAATCGTTGACAACGATACGCCACCGGAGGATATCGACGCTGACGGTCTCGTCCTCTCAGGTGGCCCAAGTATCGACCGCATCGGCAACTGTCCGGAGTATCTCGCCCTCGATATTCCGGTTTTCGGCATCTGTCTCGGGATGCAGATCATCGCCGACGAACTCGGCGGCCGCGTCGGGTCGGGCGAGTACGGTGGCTACGCCGACGTGACCGTCGAAATCACGGACGACACCGACCCGCTCGTCGGCTCGCTCGCACCTGAGACGCGCGTCTGGGCCAGCCACGCCGACGAAGTCAAAGAAGTTCCGTCCGGGTTCGAGCGCACTGCAAAGAGCGACGTGTGCAACATCGAAGCGATGAGCGATACCGACCGCGACCTCTACGGCGTTCAGTGGCATCCCGAAGTTGCTCACACCGAAGAGGGTGAGGAAGTCTTCGAGAACTTCCTGGCCCGCTGTGAAGACTGACGCTACCGCTGACCAGACCCGATTTGGGTGTGCTATTGTTCCACCCCGACCGGTACCTTGTCGTCCGATGGCAGGCGGCTCATTCAGAAGATACCTTTAACATCGTTCTGCTCCCGTAACGGAGTAATGACCGAGACGCAGGGCAACCTCGCCGGTCTGTCGCGGTTCATTTTCCGAACACCGGACTGGTACGCGAGCGTCGCGGTGTCGCTCGTACTGGCGGCCATCATCGGCTGGCTGGCATTCGACTCGGCGTTCCCGCTCGACGACGCCTGGCGAGGGGTGTTCTTCGTTGGCGTCCCGACCGTCGTCGCGGGCGTACTGACGCCGTCTCTCGACCGCGCACTCGGCGGGCAACTCACTCGCGACTCGTCAGCCCTGCTCGCGCTCGCCTGTGAGTTACTCGTGGTCGGGATCTTGCTCGCAGCCGAGATTCTCTCCGTCGGTCTCGGACTCACCCAGCAGTTCGTCCTCGACGCGCTACTTATTGCGCTCGCCGCTATCTTCGCGCTTCGGCTGCTGGTTCTCGTTGCCGTCTCCCGCCAGTCGCCACTGCAGGCTGTCGTCCCCGCGAGCGTCCAGACCGTCGCCGCCGCAGTCATGCTGTTCGTCTACAGCGGGTCGCTGCATTACTTCGAAGTCGGCGGAGGGCCACTCGTTCAGACGGTACTGGCCCGTCCCGAGCAGGCACCCATCGAACTCCAGAACAGCATCTACCCGTTCGACTTCGTCATGCTCGCGGTCATCTGTGTCGTCCACGCCGTTGCAGTGTGGGCGTTTCTGACAGCCATCGACCGTCCGTGGCGCTCCAGCCTCGGCGTCTCCGTCCTCGATTTCACGCGGGGGTTCATCGGTCACGTCGCCGAGGGGTCTCGCGAACTCGAAACGTTCTTCGAGGACATCGGCGAGGAGGCTATCGTCCCGGTCACCGTTCTCTCCTTTCGCCGGTCTGGTGGCGAGGAGAAAGCCCGCTTTGTCCTCCCGATGATTCACCCGGGGCCGATGGGTGAAATCGGCGGCGGCAACCTCCCGGTCCGTATCGCCGAGAACGCGGACGGGATGGCTTTCGCTCCGCACGCGACTGCCGGCCACGATTTCAACCTCGTCACCGAGCGAGAGGTCGACACCATCTGTGAGACTGCCGAGCGCGCCTACCAGCACATCGAGTACACCGATACCGCGAGTGCGGGTGTGCGCACGTCCGAAGGTGACGCGACGCTGACCGGCCACGCCTTTGGCGAGGACGCTCTCGCTGTCAACACCTTCGCCCCGACCTTCGCCGACGACGTGGCGTACGCCGTCGGCCTCTCCGCCGCTGCCGAGGCCCGGACCAGCGGCCTCGAGAACGTCCTCCTCGTCGACGCGCACAACTGCAACGACGGACTCGACGGAGACGACCTCGGACATATCGTCCCCGGGAGCCAGCGTTCGTTCGATCTCATGGCCGGGGCTGGTCGCCTCGGCGAGCGCCTCACTCGCGCAGACCAACATCCCGTCGGCCTCGGCATCGCTCACGACGAGACGCCGTGGGGCCCGGAAGACGGCATCGGCCCGCTGGGGATTCGCGTGGCTGTCGTCGAGAGCGACGGCCACCGGACGGCCTACGTGCTCGTCGACGGGAACAACATGGAACCGGGCCTGCGCGAGCGCATCGTCGAGGCCATCGACGGTGTCGACCTCGTCGAGGTGATGACCAGCGACACGCACATCGTCAACACCGTCGAGGCCGAAAACCAGGTCGGCCAGACACTCCCGGAGGCCGAACTCGTCGAGTGTATCGCCGGGCTGGTCGACGACGCCGTCGCGGACATCGAACCCGTCGAGGCCGGGATGGCAACCGAGACTGCAGAAGTGACCGTCTTCGGCAACGACCGCACGGAGACGCTCGCCAGCCACGCCAACGCGATGGTCTCGATGGGCGGGGCCCTCGCCATCGTCTTCGTCACCGCTGTCCTCTCTGTGAGTATCCTCATTTTCGCACTCGTCTCCGGCGGGCCGTGGTGAGTCGGTACTGCCGCTCTCGATTCGCTCTACTCTCTGATTCAAATCACCTGTGCGCCGCTCAACGATCTCACGTTGCTTGACCGTAGAAGCGCCGAGGAGGAGATTTGAACTCCTGAGTCCGTGAGGACAGTTGCTTTCGAGGCAACCGCCTTGGCCAGGCTAGGCTACCTCGGCTCATCTCTGGGTTCCTGCTGGTTATTGTTAGCCGTTTCGATTCGAGTGCTGGTTCTGCCGGCAACCACGAAGGAGGAATGCCCGACGTTCTCTTCGAGACGGCCGACCCCGAGATTCCGTCGTGGGTGCGGGCGGAGTTCGACCGACTCTCCGACCAGTCTGCACTTGCCTCCGAGTGCGCGTGATTTCAGCGGAGACGCGCTGGTGGATCGATACGAAACTGTCCCTCGAAGGAAACGAATCCGAGTGCCTGGGGCCCGACACCGAGCACGCGGAGCTGGTCGGCCCATGGGTGCTTACCCAGGTCCAGTGCGGGTCGACCACAGCCGAGCGCCGCGCCGCCTCGGCCGTCGACACGAGCGGGAACGTTCCGGACTGTTCCATCCCCGTCGGTGTAACTTCGCATGGAGAGGCCGACCGGCACCGTTCGCGGTCGCCGCGCGTCGAACGTGAGCACGCGCTGGCCGTCGACGGTGACGGTCGTTCGACGGTGTCTGCCCTCGTCGTCGAACGCGATGTCGCCGACGGTCTTGGGATACTGCCAGGGTTCACCGAGCGCTCGCGCCGGTTCGGTCGTCACCGGAAGTTGCCAGGTGTACCCACCCAGGTCGCCACCGATTGCTGACAGGGGCGTTGCGGTTCCAGTTCCGGGCACCGCCGGCAGGAAGACGCCGAACTCGTTGTAGGGGGACAGCTGGTTCCGGTCGATCCGGTGATACTCCACGCTGAGCAAGAGCACCGCCGTCCGTGCTGGTGTCAGCCTGATGGGTGCAAGTCCGTCTGGGAGCATCGGCCGTGCGGCGTCGACAGACGCGGTGAAGACGCCGCCGACCATCGTTGCCGTCGTCGAGAGTGGCAGCGTTACTTCGTGACCGCTCGACAGTTCGACCGTTCGCTCGGCGTTGTGACCGTCTCTCATCGTTCTCCGGTCACGAACTCGCTCACACGTCGGACGGTGACACTTGCCCGACCCATCACCCGGCGGATCGGATCCTGTATCCCAGCCGGCAGAAAGTGAGCCCAGCGAACGAACCGGGCGAAGCGACCGACCGGATAGCGTGCCTTCGGTGACGGCGCGGTCAGCGCGCCGACGACGGCTGCCGAAACCGTCTCGGGGTCGGTCGCGAGTGGGCCGCCGTCGAGCATCCACCCGTCTTCCAGCGCGGCGTAGGTCCCGTCGTAGTCGGCGGTTCGGTCCTCGCCGAGTTCTGTCCGTGCCGTCTCCGCGAAGTCGGTGTCGACCCACGCCGGTTCGACGAGCACCGCGTCGACGCCAGTTCCGTGCAACTCCATCCGGAGCGAATCGGTCAACGCTTCCAGTGCCGCTTTCCCGGCACAGTACGTCCCCATCCCGGGATACGCCGAATGACCGAGCACGCTGGAGACGTTGACGATACGACCCGTTCCGGCCGCGCGCATCGAGGGCAGGACGGCCCGGCAAAGTGTGGCGACGCCGTGGACGAGCACGTCGAACTGGCGGCGCGCCGCAGTTGGGTCGACATCTTCGACCGGACCCAGAACGGCGTAGCCGGCGTTGTTCACGAGCGCGTCGATCCGACGGGTCTCGGCGAGAATGTCGTCGACGACGCGCTGGCACTGCTCGGCGTCGGTCACGTCAAGTCGACGGCAGCGACAGCGCTCGCTCACGTCGTCGGGAAACGACGAGTCGATATCGGTGGCGTACACCTGCCAGTCCCGGTCAGCACACCCTCGGGCCACTGCCGCGCCGATGCCCGATGCGGCGCCCGTTACCAGAACGACCTGTTCCTCTCGGTCAGTCTCATCACTCGACTCTGCTCCAGTCCGAATTTTGGTGTCGGTTCTGTCTGCCATAGCGGCAGTCACTTCTCGGAGCGTCGTCCGGAGTTGGGTAGTACCTGACGGTCACTCGTCGAACTGCTTGTCCTGGCTGTCTCTCAGCCCGTGACCTCCACCGCCCGGTGTCTCGACCGTAACTGTCGTCCCGGCAGTCACGTCTTGCGTTACCTTCGAGGGTACTTCCTCGCCGCCGATACTGTTTCGACCACGATGGCCGTCCTCACCTCCATCGAACCCCCGGGGTGCGTGCCGGCGGCGTTCGGTCAACAGCGAGACGGTCGCGTCTGCCTCGACAGTTAGCGACCGAACGAGACCGTCCCCTCCCCGATAGCACCCGTCTCCACCGCTCCCGTCGCGCAGTTCGTAGCGTTCGACGCGAAGGGGGTACTCGGCTTCGAGCGCCTCGATCGGTGTGTTGAGCGTGTTCGTCATCCCGACCTGTACGCCCGAGAGGCCGTCGCTGTCGGGGTTAGCTCCGGCCCCGCCACCGATAGTCTCATAGTACGCGAACTCCCGATTTCCGATGATGAGGTTGTTCATGGTTCCCTGTCCCTGTGCCGGGACGCGGTCGGGCGCGGCCTCGGCGAGTGCGGCGAAGACCACGTCGGTCACGCGCTGACTCGTCTCGACGTTTCCGCCGGCGACTGCGGCCGGTGGGTCCGGATTCAGTACCGTTCCCGCAGGCGCGTGCACGGACACTGGCTCGTAACAGCCGTGATTGGGTGGTATTGTCGGGTCTGTCACCGACCGGACGACGAAGTACACCGCACTGGTCGCCACCGCCAGTGGCGCGTTGACGTTCCCCGACACCTGTGGCGCTGTCCCGGAAAAATCGACGTCGAGGTGCCCGCCGTCGACGGTGACCGACACCTCGATAGGGATGTCCGCTTCGGTCACGCCGTCCCCCTCCAGCACGTCACTCGCCGAGTACGTCCCGTTCGGAAGCGAGTCCAGTTCACGCTCGACTCGCTCGCGCGAGTAGTCGATGACGGCGTCGAACGCTGCGAGCAGTCTGTCGCCGTGGTCGGCGAGCAGTTCGCCGACGCGCTCGGCACCGCGCTCGTTGGCGGCCACCTGCGCGCGCAAGTCCGCCCGTCGCTCGCCGGGATTGCGCACGTTCGCCAGGAACAACTCCTCGACTGCGGTGTCGAGTTCTCCACCGCGAACGAGCGCGATGGGAGGCACACGAATCCCTTCCTGTTGTATCTCCGTTGCACCGGCTGGCATACTTCCGGGGGCCGACCCACCCACATCGGCGTGGTGAGCGCGTGAGACGGCGTATCCGATAATAATTCCTTCGTGAGTAATTGGGGAGACGAGCGTCACGTCCGGAAGGTGCGTGCCGCCCTGGAAGGGGTCGTTCAGGAGCCACACGTCGCCGGGCTGTGGCTTCTTTTCGAGGACGGCGTCGACGGCCTGTGGCATCGCACCGAGGTGGACGGGAATGTGTTCGGCCTGGGCGACCATCCGGCCCGAATCGTCGAACAGCGCCGTCGAGCAGTCCCGGCGCTCGGTGATGTTCGGCGAGTACGCACCGCGAATCAACACTTCGCCCATCTCCTCGGCGACGCTCTCTAGCTGGTTGCGGAGAATCTCCAGTTTGACTGCGTCGATGTCGTCACGCGGATCGCTCTCGGTTCCCGTCATCGCGTTGCCTCCATCGTGAGCGTTCCCCGTTCGTCGACGCTGGCTCGCCAGTCGGGCGGCAGGACGACGGTACTCTCGCCCCCCTCGAAAATCACCGGCCCAGCGACGTCAGTCCCCGGACTGAGTCGGTCTCGGTCGTAGATTGCCGTCTCTCGGCACACTCCATCGAAGTGCGCCTCGCGTGTTCCGGTCTGTGCATCAATAGAACCTTCGTGGGAAATATCCGGTGGCGTTCCCTCGATCGTCGAGGTCACGCGAAGGTTTATCAGTTCTATCGGTTCGTCGTCGAGGCGGTAGCCGCGCGTCTGTTCGTGGACCCGCCCGAATCGGTCGGCGACCGTCTCCGCGTCGAACGGGTCGGGAACCGAGACTGTGAGTTCGTGGCTCTGGCCGGCGTACCGGAGGTCTGCGCCGCGGCCGATAGTCGCTTCGTCGGGCGAGCTTGTTTCGGCCAGGACCGTCTCTGTCATTGCTGTGTACCTGTCTTCGATAGTTGAAATGTCTACGTCTGCCAACGCTGCTCGATGGGTCTGGATTTCGTCGTGGCGTTCGTCGGCGGCGAGCAGACCGAGCGCCGAGAGGACGCCGTTCGCTCGTGGCACGACGACCGTTCCGATATCGAGTCGGTCTGCGAGCGCAACAGCGTGCATCGGCCCGGCACCGCCGAAGGCGATGAGCGCGAACTCTCGTGGGTCGTGTCCCCGTTCGACCGTGACGCGTCGGATAGTTCGTGCCATCGTCGCGTTCGCAACCCGATAGATACCGCGGGCCACGTCCGTAATCGCTCCTAACTCCGCACCGTCTGTGATCTCTTCGAGTGCGTTTCGTGCTGCTGTCTCGTCGAGTGTAAGGCCATCACCCAGTTCGGTATCTGTCCCGAGATACCCCAGCGCCAGGTTCGCGTCGGTCACCGTCGGCTCCGTTCCACCTCTGCCGTAGCAGGCCGGTCCCGGTTCTGCACCGGCAGAACGGGGGCCGACCCGGAGTGCACCCCCGGCATCGACCCAGGCGACTGACCCGCCGCCTGCTCCCACCGTCTCGATGTCGACCATCGGCACCCTGACCGGGTGGTCGCCGACGTCCGCCTCAGTCGTCTCTTCGACCATCCCGTCCCGCACCAGACTCACGTCGCTGGAGGTGCCGCCCATGTCGAACGTAATGATTCCGTCGTGGGTTTCCGGATCGAACAGTGACGCGCCGACCACGCCTGCCGCCGGACCGGAGAGTGCTGTCGTCACCGCGTTGGTGCGGACCGTCGCCGCGTCTGCGATGCCGCCGTTGGACTGCATCACGCGCGGTGACGGGAGTCCGCGCTCGGTTGCCTTCCCTTCGAATCGGCCGAGATACCGGTCGATGACCGGTCGCACGTAGGCGTCGGCGACGGTCGTCGCCGTCCGCTCGTACTCGCGAAACGCCGCCAGCGTCTCGTGAGACGCGGCGACCGGGACGTCTGTCTGCTCGCGCAACCGCTCGGCAACCTCGCGCTCGTTCTCCGGGTGTGCGTACGCGTGCAGAAACGAGATGGCGACGCTTTCGGCGTCTGACTGCTCGACAACGTCGACGATTTCTTCGAGGGTCTCGGACGAAACTCCCTGCTCGATTCGGTCCGGCAGTGCGCGCTCGTCGACTTCGAACCGCCGCGCTGCCGGAACGAGCGGGTCGGGTTTGCGAGCCGAGTGGTCGTAGAGGTCCGGGCGGTCCTGGCGACCGATTTTGAGGACGTCACCGAAACCCGCGGTCGTCACGAGTGCGGTTCGCGCACCATCCTCTTCGAGGAGTGCGTTCGTGGCGACGGTCATCGCGTGGCGAAACTGGTCGACGTCGCTCGGGTCGACGCCCGCGTCCTCGCAGGCGGTTTCGATGCCGGCCAGGACGCCGTCGCTCTGGTCTGATTCGGTTGTCGGAACCTTGGCCGTCGTCACGCCGTCCTCGGTGATGAGGACGATGTCGGTGAAGGTCCCACCGACGTCGACGGCGAGGCGGACGCTCCGGTTCATACCGACGACACGGCTGGCGGCGGGATAAACGATAGCGATTTTCCGTGCGCGCCCGGCCGTGCGATCACCTCCCCTCGTAACTCGCGTCCGCTGACGTTTTGCCCGTGTTGAACGACAGCACCTTCGCGCGAATCACGTCCCCTTCAGTGACCGAGCTCGGTACGTCTTCGGTGAAGAGGACGAACCCCTCTACTTTCCCAACTGCGACGCGCTCACCGGAGTGGTGGTCGGTGAAATCGGTGATGCCGAACTCGTAGGTCTCCCCCAGTTCGACCGGTGGCTCTCGCTCCTGTGCCTGTTCGTGTGCTCGCTTTGACGCCGCGCGGTCCGATGACCCCCGTCGCCGGAGGAGAGCCACGATTGCCAGAATCCCGACCAGTGTCCCACCACCAGCAGCGACCAACAGTTCGTTCATACCGTTTTCTCGTGGGGGATATGCAAGAAACTTCCATATTGGAGAGTCTCGGCAGGTTCTCGAGTGAACCTGACACTGATATATTCTTTCGGTTTGTTTCACTGAACTTTAAGTCGGAAGCGGTAACCACCCCTGGCTATGGGTGAGGTGACGTTAGAGCTCGCAGCCACAGACGTGGGGGTATCGTCAGACAGGGGATCCGTTCCACCGCCGCTGCCACCCGACGACCCGGAGGCGTGGTACGCACCCGACGTGCGAGACCAGTCAGAGGTCCATCCCGGTGTGGTCGTCACCATCTCAGACCACGGTCCGGATTTTGCCTACGAGGTGCGAGAACCGCCGCTAACTGCGGACAACAGGGCGGCGCTCGAACGCATCGAGGAGTACTTCGCGGACGCGCACCTCGAACGGCCGCGCACGCGAGAGGGCGCCGTCGAACGGATGGTCGACGGGTTCGACCCGAAACACGAGCGGGTTATCGACCGTCTCGTCGAGTGCTCACACGCTGGCCGCCGGCGGGTCACGTACCACGCGCTTGCCGCGCTGGCTTGCCTCGACGATCTGACGCCGTACGCCCTCGACGATGCTATCGAAGTCGCGGACACCGACGACGAGGGGATCGTCATTCACACCAGCGACTACGCCCCGGCGGTCACCGATCTCCCGGCGGACCCGCAGTACATCGATCGATTCGCCAGCGAGCGCATCGAACGGCATACCGTCCCGTTCCACGACTTTTCGATTCCGGTCGTCCTCTACCGGGAGAATCTCCTGGGAAACGACCCGTTCACGACGAAGTACGCCGTCCGCGAACCGGACCTGTTGCCCGGCGACGACGAACTCATCGCGGAGGCCAAAGAACGACTCTGGGAGACGACCGTCGACGGTATAATCGACGACGAGACAACCTTCGTTCGAGAGCGCGCCGAGGAACTGCTCGCGAGACGTCTCCACGGTCGGAACACGCGTGCGTGGTTCGATACGGTCCGAACGCAGGTCCGCTCGGCACTCGCCGAGTACGACCTCGCGCTCCCGCCGGTCGACCGCCGCTACACCGACGACCGACTCTCCGATTTGGTCTACTACGTCCTTCGAGATTATGTCGGCTACGGCAAACTGACCGTCCCGATTCGGGACCCGATGCTGGAAGACATCGAAGCGAACCGCGTCGGCGAGCGCATCAAGGTCGTCCCACGAACTGATACCGGACACGACCAGCGAGTGCCGACGAATCTCGTCTTTGAATCTGAACGCCCGTTCGTCAACGTCGTCACGCAACTGGCGGCCGCCGACGGTACCGAACTCAACGCATCGACGCCAAGTGCCAAAGTCAATCTCCGACCGGATGGTATCGACGAGACTATCCGGTGTGCAGTAGCCCTCCCGACGGTCAGCGAAGACGGGCCACACATTTCGATACGAAAACAGTCCTCGGATGCGCTGACGCCGACCGACCTCGTCCGCGACGACAGCATCTCGACGGAACTGGTCGCCCTGCTCTGGCTGGTGTACGAACACCACGGCGTCGTTCTCTTCTCCGGCCCGACGGGGGTTGGCAAGACGACGCTGATGAATGCCCACATGCCTTTCGTTCCGTTCCGAGACCGTCCGATCAGTATCGACGAGGGGAGCCGAGAAGTTCGTCTTCCCCACGAAACTGGCGTCTCGCTGACGACGCGCGACCACGAGAGCGAGCACAAGCGCGTCACCATGGCCGACCTGATGACAGAGGCGAATTATCTGAATCCCGACGTAGAGGTCATCGCCGAGGTGAACACCACCGCGTCGTTCGAAACGTTTGCGGAGTCACTCAACACCGGCCATGGACTGATCGGTACAACTCACGCCGAGGATATCGAGAGCCTGGTCAACCGTATCGTCGAGCAGGGGCTGCCGCCGTATCTCTTGCGGGAACTCGACCTCGTCGTCTTTCCACAGCACGTCGATGGGGAACGCTACGTCGGAGAGGTTATCGAACTACTCGATGAGGAGTCGTTCCGTGAACTCGACCGCGACGACCGGTGTGGCGTCGTCCGCAAACAGGGGACTGCCGTCTACTGGAACACCGTCGCCTGGCGGGAACCGGACGGCGACTTCGGGTTCGCCTACGAGCACCCCGAACTCGACGACGAAGCGGGACAGACCAGCAGTGAACACGCCGCCAACACCGAGACAGCGACGGCCTGTCAGCTGCACACATTCGAGCGTGTTGCGGCGATGACTGACCGACAGGTCGACGCTGTCGAGGCAGAGTTCCACCGCAAACACCGTTACGTCGAATACTTCGTCCGCGAGTCGGTCGACGACTTCGAGACGTTCTTCGACCTGCTCGCGGATCTCGAAACAGACGAGGCGGCGACCGTCGAGCGCCTGCACAGACGGCAGACGGGAGAGCGGCGGCACACACCACAGGGACGGGGGAGTGGGGATGTCGGCGGAAACTGACACCGCTCGACTCGGTCCGCTGGACCGGGGGTTGTACGCGCTGTTCTCCCGCCACGCTGACTCGGGGGCACACGAGCGAGACCGGCACAGCTACCGCGCTGCGGGACTCGCAACCAGCTTCGACGTGTATCTCGCGCGCATCTACGGCCTCGCGTGGGCGAGCGCACTCACGAGTGCTGTCATTACTGTCGCTACCGTGGTCTTTGTCCCGTCGTCGCTAGTTGGAGCAATCCTTGAATTCCTCTCGAACGGACTCCCGGTTCTGAACCGGGTCTCCGTGCCGCCGATTCCGCGTTTCTACGTGGCACTCGTCGCCGCAACTGTCGTCGCGGCGCTCGTCAGAGGTGCTGTCGTCCGACTTGGTGGTCTCTATCTCCGTCGCTCGGCCGCGATGCGCCGCGAGGAAATCGAGCGAACACTACCGGGTGCTGTCCGCTATCTCCGCGTCCTCGCATCGGGGAGCAACGACCAGCGGACGATACTTCGGCGGGTGGCAGACCAGGACGCGTACGGTGCGACCGCCGACTCGTTCCGCGCCGCGCTGAACAAGGCGACGCTGACGGGCAGTCTCGACGAGGGACTGTCGATGGTCGCTCGCGACACACCCTCCCGTGACCTCCTCTCGCCGTTCATCCTGAAGTTCCGCGAACACGCCGCGCAGGGGAGCGATTCCCTCGAAGGGTATCTGAAGATGGAGGGGCGACTGCTCTCTCAGAAGCAGGCCCGTGTCCGCGAACGGGCTGGTGGCTATCTCGAACTCGTCGCCGAACTGTTCGTCGTGTTGCTCGTCTTTCCGGCGCTGGCGGTGCTGATCCTCACCGTCGCGAGCGTTCTCGCACCGGGACTCTCCGAACCAGTCCGGACGCCGCTGGGCCCGGTCACGCTCCGTGCGTTGCTGGTCTACGGGAGTATCGTCTTCGTGCTGGCGGTCGGGATCGGAGCGTCGTCGGTTGTCTCCTCTCTCCGACCGACGGATCACGCGACGCCGAGCTACGAGTCGCCACCCACGGTTCGCGGCGTCCTCGGAACTGCGAGGACGAATCCCGCGAGCGCTGCGCGGGTGTTCGCCCTTCCGGCGCTGCTGTTCGCTGGCGGCCTGTGGACACTCGACTACACGCCGGTGAACGTCGCCCTCCTGAGTTACGCTGGCTACGGGATTCCGGTCGGTCTCGTCGCCGTCCGCCGGGCTGCACACGACGACGCCAAGGATCGCGAGATTCGGGACTTCGTCCACGCCGTCTCGGGTCACGTCAGCCTCGGACGGCCGTTTCCGGATGCCGTCGACCGAGTCGCACGCGAAGTCGATCTCGGTGCGCTCCAGCCCGACGTGGAGGACCTCGCGTTCAATCTCGGCTTGACGACCGGCGTCGACGACGACGCGGACGTTCGAGCCGCAGCGCTGGACCGCTTCGTCGAGCGCGTCGGGACACCGCTCGCCTCTCAGACCGTCGGACTGGTCGTTGGTGCACTCGAAGCCGGTAGCGACACCGAGGACGTCTTCGAGACGCTCGAAACCGAAATTGGTCGGCTCTATCACGAGCGGAAGGCGCTCCGCTCTCGTTTGCTCGTCTACGCCGCCGTCGGCTGGACGACGGCGCTGCTCGTCGTCGGCATCGTCGTCGCGGTCAACGCCGCGGTGCTCGATGGGTTCGCACAGCTCTCGACGGTGTCGAACACCAATGCCGGCATCGGGCTAGACCCGAACGCAGTCGATCCGGCGCGTGACCGCGAACGGTTCTATCTCGTGACCCAGGCCACCGTCGTCGCCTGTGGCTGGTTCGCGGGCACCGCGAGCCGCGGCAAGTACGAGGCACTGCTTCACTCGGGTCTCCTGGTTGGACTGACTTACGTCGTCTTTGTGGGGTTGGGATTGACATGAGTCGTGCCCAGTCACACGTCGTTGGTGTTGCGCTCATGCTCGGTATCTCTGTGCTCGCACTCGGTGCGCTCACTGTCGGCGTCGGCGAGGTGATTGACGCCCAGACGGCGCACGCTGATGCGACCCGCATCGCCGACGAGATGGATACTGCACTTCAGCCAGTCGAGCGGACTGGACCACACATCGATACGGTTCAGTTTGCCGACGGCTCGCTCCGAACTGTCGAGCGTGACCTTCGAATCTATCGGAACGACACGCTCGTCGCCGAACGGAGCGTCGGCGCACTCGTCTTCTCGGCGGGCGAGCGGCGTGTCGCATTCGTCGCTGGTGCTATCATCAGGGGTGAGAACGGCGGCGAATGGCTGATGTCGGAACCACCGATAACCGCGTCCGACCGAAACGAGGTGCTCGTCGTCGGCGCACCAGTCCTCGGTGCAGACAACACGGCAGTGTCGGGGTCAGGCGGGTCGACTGTTCGCCTCCGGACGAACGTCTCCCACGACCGACGCGACCTGGGACAGGGCCGCTACGAAGTCGCAATCGAGACGACTGCACACGAGGCGTTCGAGGAGTATTTCGCCGGGCAGAACGCGTCGACAGTCCGTCGGGACATCGACGGTGATGGCATCGAATCGACGGTCGCCACCTACGACGGGACGCGGCGTGGCTATCTCGTCACCCACAACCTCTCGCTGGAGGTCGCCCATGGATAACCGTGCGGTCAGTCCGGTCGTCGGAAAGCTACTCGCCTCGGGCCTGGCAGTGCTGTACATCGCGAGCATCACCGGACTGCTCGTCGGGGGAATCGTTCCCGACTACCGGGCCGCAACCGGTGACGAACTCGGCGAGCGAGTGCTGGCGACGGCTGCCGGCCACGTCGAACGAGCCCAGCCGACGACTGCCGGTAGCGCCGATGTTCGAACCGAGGTCGCGCTTCCTGCGACGATTCGCGACCAGCAGTACCAGATCCGACTTGCGAACGGAACGCTGGTACTCGATCACCCAGACGACGCGCTCGATGCTCGGACTCAACTCGCCCTCCCGTCGAACGTCACCGCGGCAAACAGTACGTGGGACAGCGGCGACCGACTTGTTATCCGCACCACTGGGCCATCGTCGAACCGGACTGTTACGCTTCAGGAGGGCGAGCGATGAGAGCACAACTCTCGCTGCCAGCACTGGGGCTTGCCTTCCTCGTCCTCACTGCCGTCACAGTGCTCGGTGTCGCTGTCGCAGACAACGCGGTCGTCTCGTCGGAGCGCTCTGCACTCGACAGGCAGGCTACGGTTGCTCTCTCGGACCGCTTGGTCAGTACCGACGGTCCGCTCGCTGTTCGAGCGAACGTTCTCGAGGAGTCCGCAGTTGCGACCCTCAATCAGTCCACCCTTCGCACGCAGTACGGTCTGGCAGCCGATGCGGATGCGAGGATAAATCTCGCCGGTGAAACGATCGTCGAAACTGGAGACGTTGACAGCACCTCGTCGATAGAACGTCTCGTAGTCGTCGAAGAACGACGAAATCGAACACTCACACCGTCCTTTGCCGCCGGAAACAGCGTCACTCTTCCGCGTCGAACTGGCCGCATCCAACTCTCGATTCATCCGTCGGCAAATACCACAGTGTCGACTATCAGGGTCGGTGACCAAGTCGTCCTGCACAACGAATCGGGCCTCCGAGGAAACTTCACTGTCAGCGTTTCCAGACTGGAAAATGCTGAAATTTCCTTCGAGAGTAATAAATCTCTTTCGAGCGGGTCGATATCTCTCACGTACTATCCTGTCGAGACACGGAAAGTACGTCTGGGGGTGACCGTCGATGGGTAGAGCACAGGCATCGCTCACTGCAGTCGAAGCCGCAATTGGTGTCCTCCTGCTGCTTGGCGTGACGTTTACGTTCGCACTCGGTGTCTCTGGCCCAACTGCACACCCGGCACAACTCGACGCGTACGCCGACGACGCACTGACTGTTCTCGCAACTGAGGACCCTGCCCACGGCGAGACGACCCGCCTCTCGGAAATCGTCTCTGACAGGGGATCATTCGAGCGTGAAAAGAGGTCGCTGGTCGACCGACTCGACCGAATTCTCCCCGACAACGTGATGTTCCGCATCGAGACGCCGTACGGGACTGCAGGGCAGTCACTTCCCGATGATGTCGCTGCTGGCGTTGCAGGTACGACGACACGACACGGGCCAGTGACACTCAGGGTGTGGTACGCATGAGCCGAGAACGTGGGCAGTTGGTGGTACTCGCTGCCGCAGCGATTGCGATTGCACTGGTTCCGATGGCACTGGCTTATCTCCAGCTCGGATACCACGCGGACGTCCAGACCGCGACAGTCGAGGACGACACAGTTCCAGCCGTCGAGCGAACGCTCCACCAGTCGCTGATTTCGGCCAGCAGTGATATTCCAGCCCGACACGGCTGGCGCGACCGGTCGGACGCAGTGACGGCGCTCCGGGACCGCCTCAGACCGACCGTCGATTCGCTGTCGACCGCCAGACTCGCTGACGGAACCGCAGTCGAGGTGACCTACAACGACTCGCGTGCGCAGGTGTGGGAAGACGAGCACTGTCCGCGTGGACCGGACCGAGACTTCGGCCCGTGTCGGACTGACCGCGCGGTCGTGATACAGGAACGCGATGGCCGGACGCACGTCCTCGCCATCGCTGTCGACGTATACGTCACAACGCCGGACAGCACGGCTCAAGTCTCAACGGTGGTCACAGCGTCTTCGGCCGGAAGCTGACAACTGATACGCACGTGGGAACGAATAAGAGGGAGGAAAATCTTCTCTGAGATATGAGCCCACAGGGTCGCGACACCGAGTTCACGCTCTCGGATGTCACAGCTGTTTTCGAATCGCGCGATGACTACGCTGAACCGCTGACTGCAAGCGAAGTTGCCGACCGACTCGACTGTTCGCGCCGGACTGCACTGAACAAACTGCACAAGCTCCAGGAGGGCACAGACCTCAAAAGCAAGAAGGTCGGTGGCAGGAGTCGCGTCTGGTGGATTCCGGTCAACGTTTGAACCCCCACTCTTTGGCTCGTTCGCGTGCCTGATCGCGCGCTCGCTCCTGAATCGACGCAATCTTGGCTTCGTCGTCGAGGAACGCCTCGACGGCGCTGTCTCCGGTGCCTGGTTCCTCGCGCTCGACTGCGTGCTCGTCTGGTATCACCGCCAGCGTTCGCTCTGCAAGCTCCGGGTCGCCGGCGAGTCGTTCTGCCGGCAACTCTGGCGAAAGCTGGAGTTGTTCGTTGGTGTGAATCTCGGTGAGTGCCTCGCTGTCGAGTTCGTATAGCTCCAGTCGATAGGGACCGGCGACGGCAATGTCGGCGAGTGCGTCCGCGCCAGCACTGTCGGTGCTGGTGTGGTAGGCCACGACCGGAATCCCCTTTTCGAAGGTGAGGACACCGGTACCGTCGGCGTCGAGCAAGAGCGCGTCCTGTGATTCGAGTCGTGCGTAGCCCGTCAACGCATTCTCCAGCGCAGTCGAGAGGACCGTCCCAACGTCGCTGACGACTCGTTGACGGACGAGTTGGCCGCGTGGCAGCTTCATAGTTTGTCCGGGACGACAGCACGTCGAAACCTGTCTGCGACAGCATCAGAGGCACCCGATCGAACGTCCAGACGGTCAGCAGCAGTGCGGTAGGACGCGGCAGCCGTCGTCTCCGGCGCGTGTTCGAGAAGTGGCTTCCCAGCCCGACGTGCTGCACGCACAGCGTCGCTTTCCGGTACCGTCGCCAGCGTCTCGCCGTCGAAGTATCGCTCCGCTTTGGTCGCGATTGTGTCGATATTCGCATCGTCGGTGACGCGGTTGAACAGCAGTCCAGCCACGTCAGTGTCGTACGTCCCAGCGTACTCCTGGACTTTCAGTCCGTCCGAGAGCGACGGGATGGTCGGCTGCAGTACCACGACGATGCGGTCGGCCAGCACGATTGGGAGGACGGCCGCGCGACTTCCGAGCGTCGCTGCGGAGTCGAGCAGGATGACGTCCGTGTCGGCAGCCAGCGTCGCGACGACATCCTGAAGCCTGTCGGGGTCTGCCTCGCGGAAGCCGGCGAGCGACGTTCCGCAGGGCACCACGCTCATTCCGAACCGTTCGTAGACGGCGTCGCGCGTCGTCGCCGTCCCGGCGAGGACATCGTGCAGCGTCGTCTCCACGTCGGCGAGGCCGGCGTGAAAGAGGATGTTGGCCATCCCAGTGTCGGCGTCGATAATCGTCACGTCGTGCGAGTCGGCGAGGGCCATCCCCAGTGCGAGTGTGCTCGTCGTCTTCCCCGTTCCCCCTTTGCCGCTGGCCACAGCGAAGGCCTCGACCATACTACCAGTGGTTTGCCGCGCTCTCTGGTAAAAAGGCTCGGGTGTCCGTTCCTGAAGCCGGCACTTCATCAGAAATATAAGGAGTGCGGTTTTCGAATCCGCGTAGTTTCTCCGGCCGCTACTCCGACCGTGTTCAGTCGACCGTCACGACTGCATCACCCTCGGGTTGGAAGCGGGTCAGATATTCGTTGGCGCCACAGACGAAGGGGTCGCCCGAGAGGCGGTTGTTCACATCAGCCCCGTCTCCGACAGTGAAACTCCCGCTGGTTCCCCCAGGAATCTCGAACTGACCGAAGCCCGAGTTTTCGTCTCCCGCCCTGTAGACGAGCGTCGCGATTGTCCTGTTTGAGGACCACGTCGCCGAAACGCCTGACGCGTCAACGTTCACCGAAACGTCGTACGTTCCGCTGGCATCCTGCGGGACGCAGAACGCCACGAAACTAATGTCCGGCCTGTTGGGGGTATCGGGAGTTTCTGGGGTTGGCGTCTCTGGCGTCGGAGTTTCTGGGGTTGGCGTTTCTGGCGTCGGAGTTTCTGGGGTTGGCGTTTCTGGGGTTGGGGTTGGCGTCTTCGGAGTCGGAGTTTCTGGCGTCGGGGTTTCTGGGGTTGGGGTTGGCGTCTTCGGAGTTGGAGTTTCTGGCGTTGGCGTTGGCGTTTCCGTCGGAGTTGGAGTTGGCGTTGGGGTCGGCGTCGGCGTTTCCGTCGGAGTTGGAGTTGCCGTCGGAGTCGGCGTTGGCGTTTCCGTCGGCGTCGGAGTTGGCGTTGGCGTTTCCGTCGGCGTTGGGGTTGGCGTCTTCACTTTTTCTGGTTTCACTGGACAGTCTCCGTCGAGGAGATATGCAGCGCCGACTTCGGTGCCGTTTGACTTGTTGAAAGGAGCACCAATCAGAATATCCTCATTGCCGTCTCCAGTCGAGTCGTTCGCCTCGGCAACGGCGTAGCCCGCTTCGTCCCCCGGCCCCTCACCGCTAATCTTCGCGCCTGCATCCGAGAGGTTCAACGAGGGATGGGGATCGGAAGCGCCATAGACCAGATAGGCTGCGCCCGCGTTGACTCCGTTGCTGTTGTTGCCCGGCGCACCGACGATGATGTCGTCGACGTTGTCACAGGAGATGTCGCCCGACCCAGCCGCAGCGACTGACCAGCCGGCCAGATCACTCCTGCTCTCACCGATGAGTGTCACATCTGCAGCAGTTAGGGACCGGTTTTCGGGAGACTCCTCGCCGAAGAGAACGTAGGCGGCGCCCGACTTGTTCCCCGCTACCGAATCGTTGAACGGCGCACCAACCAGAATGTCGTTGACACTGTCGTTGTTGAAATCGCCAGCCTCGGCGACATCCCAGCCAGCGCGGTCACCCTCGCCACTCCCGTTGAACTGCACGCCAGTCGCGACGGAGACGGTCCCCGTCACGTCTGTATCGACGACGTACGCTGCGCCGGCGTTTTCGCCGGTGACGTTGGCCAGTGGCGCGCCGATAATCAGTTCGGACTGATTGTCGGTATCGAAGTCACCGGCATCCGCGACGGAGAAGCCGGCTCGCTCTCTCGCGTACTGCCCCTGAATCGTCGCCGTTGCTGCTTCACTCACATTGCGCTGGTCGACTGTCGTTGCATTCTCGATGAGAGACACTGCGCCTGCATTCAGGGCTGCGCCGTCGTCTCTCGGTGCGGCAACCGCGAACAGGCCACTCTCGTTGCCCCGATCGACGACTGTAACGGCCTTTCCGGTCACGTCTCTAGCGTTGTTCCCGAACACCGTCGTGACGTTCTCGTCGTCGGCTAGATCGACGCGCTCGTCGTACTCGGACTGTCCGTCGACGACGTAAGCCGCACCTGCATTCACCCCGTTCGTGTCGTTTCGGGGCGCACCGATGACGATTTCTGCGAATTCGTCACCGTTCAGATCACCCAGTGCCACGTCTGTTCCCGCACGTTCGCCGCCAGACCCGACGAACGTCACGTTTGCCTCCGATACGTTCAGTTCTCCGCTCTCGATCGGTCCGTAAAAGAGATACACCGCGCCATTCTCGGCTCCAGCACTGCCGTTTGCTGGTGCCGTGACGAGCACGTCTTTCTTCCCGTCACCGTTGACGTCACCAGCACCGGCGACCGCCAGGCCAGCCGTATCGTTGGCACCCACACCCTGAAACTTCGTCGAGGCGTTCTTGAGCGGGAGCGCCCCGACGAGCGTTCCTGTCTGGTCTTCACCAGTCTGCTGAGCCACCGCTGAACCATCGACATCCGGGACTGTTTCACCTTCGACATCGAGTACCGCGCCCCCGACAAATGCTGTCCCACTGAGTGTTATGCACGTTACGAGAACTATGAGAAACTGGCGTGAGCGAAGGGATGTATCCATAGTGTCCGTGCGACACTCTCACATTTTGTTATGAATGGCTGACAGACTGGTAAGGAAACGCCCATCTCTGCTCGCACTACGAGCGGGAGTAATAATCCAGTCTTACATGCTGTAACGCCCAGATACTGAACCGTTACTGATATGCTGGCATCAGTACGAGCGAACCATTTGCTCTTGTTAGACAAGCTTGACTTTGGAGCAGGAGTGACTTATTACACTGTTTCCGTCGGTAGCTGGTCACAGATTGGACACGTCGAGCGATTCCAGGTCAACGTGATTCTGGAGGAGTTTCGCCGTGCGGTCGTACGGTGACGGTTTCGTCTGTGTGCCCGTTCGTGGACTGGCAACCGACGCTCGTTCGAAGACAGTCTCGACGAACGCCCGTCGTACGTTCTCGTTTTCGAAGATGCCGTGGAGATAGGTACCGAGCACGCGCTCGGTCGCAACACCACAGTTTCCGAAGGGCTGCACTGCTTCTCCGTCCAGTTCGGTACGGCCCATGTGTATTTCGTATCCGGTGACAGTCCCGACTGCTCCCGAGAAGGGTCCTGCGCCGTCGATTTCGTGTGTGACGGATTCGACGCGTTTCTCCGGTTGGAAGTGCGTTTCGACGGGAAGCAGCCCCAGACCCACCACCTCGTCGGTGCCACTGGCACTTTCGACGGCGGCATTCGTGACTCGCTCCCCGAGCATCTGATACCCACCACACAGACCGACGATAGGACCCTCGAACGAACGGATGCGTTCGGCCATCCCAGATTCGCGGAGCGCGAGCAAATCGTCGACTGTGTTCTTCGTTCCCGGGAGAACAACGGCATCGGCGTCGAGTGACTCGTCGAGTGGGACGTACGCGATACGGACACCGGGAACCCGTTCGAGCGGGCCAAAATCAGTAAAGTTCGAGATCTGCGGTAGACGCGGGACTGCGATAGTGATGGTTCGGTCGTCGGGAATTCCGTCGTTGGTGCCTTCGAGGGAGCACTCTCCTTCTGGTGGGAGTGAGACGCTGTCCTCTTCGGGAAGCCCGGGGTCGTCGTAGGGGAGGACGCCGAGAACGGGAACGTCGGTTCGGTCCTCGAAGTCCTCGATGCCGGGACGGAGGATAGCGCGGTCGCCTCGGAATTTCGTGATGATTGCGCCGACCACCTGGTCCCGGAGGTCGTCGGGCAGCAGTTCCAGTGTCCCAACGAGGCTGGCGAAGACGCCGCCGCGTTCGATATCTGCGATCAGCAGAATGTCTGCATCTGAAAACCGCGCTGTCTCGACGTTCGCCAAGTCTCGGTCACGGAGGTTCGGTTCGGCGACGGAGCCGGCTCCCTCCGCGACGAGTACGTCGTGGTCGCTGGCGAGTCGCTCGTAGGATTCGCGGGCCGCGGCGAGTGCGTCCTCCCAGTGGGCTTCGTAGTAACTGCCCGCGCTGTAGTGACCGACCGCTTTGCCGTGGACGACCACCTGCGATTCGCCGTCCCCGCGGGGTTTCAGCAGGACCGGGTTCATGTCCACGGTCGCGGGCACGCGGGCCGCACGGGACTGAACGTACTGTGAGACGCCGATTTCGCCGCCAGCGTCTCGCCCCGGAACCGCGCGAGCGTTGTTGCTCATATTCTGTGCCTTGTAGGGGGCAACGTCGACGCCGCGGTCTGCGAGCACCCGACACAATCCCGCCGCGACGGTGCTCTTGCCGACGTGGCTCGCTGTCCCGGCGACCAGAATCGTTCGGGCGGGTTCGCTGTCGCGCCGGGCGTCCATTCTCAGAATTCGGTCCCTTTCCGTGCGCCCTGGCCGGCCTCGATTGGGTGGACTTCCTTGCGGACGTTCGTCACGAGGTCGGCGTGGTCGTCGATGTACGCCGGCCGCTCGTGTCCCCCGGCCAGGACGAGTTCGAGGTTGTCGGGTTTTGATTCGATGAGTTCGACCACGTCGTCGGGGTCGACCAGTCCGCGATTGGCTGCGTAGAGAATCTCGTCGATGACCAGCATGTGGACGCCGTCGTCTGCACTGCTGTCGAGGGCAAACGGCGTCGAGAGGTCGGCGGCGGCGGCAGCGTCGACGAGTGCAGTCGCTCGGGCAAGTGCCCCCTGCGCTTTCGCTTCGTGTTCGTCGTCGGCCGACCCGTCCAGAAAGCCGTGCCAGCCGTAGTGGCCAGCGTTCTCGTAGGTGATGCCCGGCAGGGCTGCCATCGCGTTGTACTCGCCGCGGACGTCCTCGACAGTTCCCGTCCCGCCTTTCATTAGCTGGAGGACGTGGACCCGGTAGCCGTGGCCGGCCGCCCGCATCGCCATCCCCAGTGCTGCGGTGGTCTTTCCCTTTCCGTCGCCCCACCAGACCTGGACCAGCCCGAACTCATCGGGTGCTGCTGGCTCGATTGGCTGGGACTGAACTGCCGACTCGGTTCCTTTGTCTCCTGTCATTGGTATCCCTCGCGTCGCTCCGTTATCAACCGCAGTTGCTCTAGAAAAATAGCTGTTGTGCTACGGCTGGAACGGTTCGGCCTCGCGGTCGGTGACGACGCCGTGGGCTGCGTCGGCGACGGTGTTGGGTATCTCCTCGTCAGCGTAGCGTACACGGAGGCTCCCGACGATTGTGTCGCGGACGCACGCTCGGACTGCGCTCCCGACTTCGGTGCCACTCCCGGCGAACGCCGCTGGGTCGCCGGCCGGGTCACAGCCGACTGCGACCGCGTCGCTGGTCGTCCCGGTGAAGCCGGTCAGCGACTGGAGGATTGCGGTCTTCGCCTCGACTGCCGTCGCCAGCAGCGTCGCGAGCGTCCCGTCGGTGAGCGCCCGCGTCGTCCCGACGAGCAGATTCACTGTTCCGGTCGGCGGCTGGTCGTGACAATCGGTCTCGGCACCGAAAGAGCGGTCTGCCGCTATCGGCAACGAAGCCGGATTCGAGAGGCCGACGGTCGCGACGACGGTCACGCTCCCAGCGCGAGCGCCGCGAGCGTGCACCAGGTCGACACCGGTCAGTAGAACGGGCCCTGCTCGCTCGAACTCGGCGGCGGCCAGCCGCTCGCGCGCGTAGCTGTCGAGGTCGGTCCGTTCGAAGCCGGTCGGGACGGAGACGTTGAACGCGGCGTCGGCTGTTCGGTAGCCGCCATCCCACCCGGTCGCCAGCCAGCGCGCTCCCTCGCTGGCGAGTCGGCAGACTCCGTCCACGCGGCGTGTCTCAAACATCGAGCGCGTTCAGGAGGCGGTCGTTTTCGTCGGGCAAGCGCACGGCGACGCGGACGTGGTGGTCGAGACCGCGGAAGGTTCGTGCGTCCCGGATAGCGATGTCGTGCGTCTCGACTGTATCGAGCAGGTCGTCGACCGTTTCGGGACTGCCACAGTCGAGCAAGAGGAAGGGTGCATCGGAGGGAGACACGGTGAAGCGCGTCGAGAGACGCTCGCGAATTCGCTCTCGTTCGCTGGCGACGCGCTCGCGCGTCTCCTCGATGAACGCCGTCTCGCCGAGACAGTGGGTCCCGACAGCGGCGGCGACCGTCCCGACACCCCATGACAGCCGGGCCGTCTCGAGTCGGTCGCGGTACTCGCCGGTCGCCACCGCAAAGCCTGCACGGAGGCCGGGCAGGCCGAATATTTTCGTCAACGACCGGGCGACGACGACGCCGTCGTGGCCGGCCAGCGTCGGCAAGTCGGTGAAGTCCATGAAGGCTTCGTCGACGAGTAGCGGCGTGCCCGCATCTCGACAGCGGTCGGCGAAGCCCCGGAGCCTGTCGGGGTTGCAGGCGTCGCCGGTGGGATTGTTTGGCGTACAGACCACGACGAGTGCGAACTCCGCAGGGTCGGCGGCGAGCACCTCGTCGTGGGGGACGAACTGGGGGGTCCCGCCCTGTAGCCGGACCTCACGAGCGTACTCGCCGAAACTCGGCGTCGGAACGAGCACGTCGTCACCGGATTCGACTGTCGTCGCAATCGTCAGACGGATTGCAGCCAGCCCACCGGCGGTCGGAATCACATCTGTGGGGTTACATCCGACATACTCGGCGGCTGCCGTGCGGAACTCGCCATAATTTTCCGACGGGTACGAGCCTGCCACCGCGAGCGTGGCTTCGTACACCTGCGTAACTCCGTCGGGCCGACGCGGGTTCGTGTTCGCGCTGAAATCCAGCAGATCGGGGTCGTCGCTGCTTCCGTGTGGCACCCGACCAGTTCTGACTCCAGCCTGGGTTTTCGACGGGGTGTCCTCGTCAGCCGGCTCCGTCTCGCTGGCGCTGGCTGCGTCGTCACTCGGCGTGTCGTCCGTACCCGACAGCAGGTCGACAGCGTCGGGGTCCATTGTCTGTCTGTACACTCTCGCGTCTCTGGTTAACAGTTTTGCTGGGGCTCTATTCCCGACCTGCGAGCCACCACTCCGCTCTCCGTGCATCTGTCCGCCGGTTGACGTTGACCGCATACCCCAGGTCGCGCCGGACCCAGACCTCGTCATCAACGTCGTCGACGACGTTGATCCCGGCCGGGGTCACCGCCCGACCACGATACCTGAACTGCGTGTCGATGCTCAACCCGAGTGCGCGCTTCCGGCCGACCGGGACGACGACCGTGAGCGAGCCACTCGCGGCGTCGACGACAGCGTCAACCGATGCTCCGTCGAGCAGTGGGAGGTCGGCGGCGACGGTCAGCACCGGGCGAGCCACGCGGTCGTCGGCTAGCGCCCGGTCGAGGTCGGCGACGTACCCCTCCCCAGGCGTCTCGATTGTCGGACAGTCGAGTATCGCTGCAGTCTCCGGCGTTGCCGGCGACGTGACCGCGAAGATACGCTCGATCTTGCTATCTGCCAGCGCTCCTCGAACGCGTTCGACCATCGGCGTTCCCCTGATGGGGAACATGGGTTTCTCTCGGTCGGTCGCCAGTCGCGTCCCGTCACCGCCACACATCAGCAGAGCGTCCACACGACCACCCCCGCGTGCAGGCCTGCGATGCGTGCGAGTTCGTTGGTCGCTCCGAAGACGTCGCCGCCGACGCCGTCGAGGGTGGCGTGCGCCCACCGCCTGAGACCGAGTGCGACGACTGGGCCGGCGACCACGGCGGCCGTCGCTGCGGGCGCAGGCCAGGTGAGAATAGCTGCGGGGACCGCCAGCGCAATACCGAGTATTAGCTGTCCGGTCCCCGCGCCGAGCAACCGCGAGCCGAGGCCGTTGTGGCTCGGGCGACCAGTCACAGCGAGCGTGACCACGCCGAGTTTCGCGCCGACTTCGCTCGCGATGGCGATACCGAGCGCGGTGCGAATCGGAATCGTCTCGAGGACGAGCGCTGCGAGTATCAGCCCAGCCACACCGACCACGACGGCGACGACGGCACCGACGCCGACGGTCGTATCGCGCATCACTGACCGCCGTTTCTCGGGGTCGCCGTGGACGACCGCAGCGTCGCCGAGGTCAGCGAGCCCGTCGGCGTGGTTGATGCCCGTCACCGCGACGACTGCGAGGACGTACAACAGTGCGACCGTCGGTGCCGGACCGGGCACGACCAGCGGCAGGGCGACAAGCGCGCCGACCAGATAGCCGACCAGCGGGACGACGCCGACGCTCGCACAGAACGAGTCGAAGTCGCGTCGGTCCTGTCCGACCGGAATCTGGGTGAGAAAGCCGACTGCACCCCTGAGTGCACTCAGTACCACGTCACCACCCCGACGAGTGCGTACGCGAGGAGGCCGGCAACGGCTACTCGTCGGATGGCACCCTCTGCGTCTGCGACATCAGGAGGGTCCTGCTCGGCATTCAGGACGTAGTGACCAGGCTTCTCGAGACGGAGAGCCAGGCCAGCGGCCAGCGTCCCCATCGGCCACCCCGAGTTCGGCGACGCGAGGTCTCGCTGCCAGCGGCGTGCGGCCACCAGGGCTCTTGGCCGAACCAGCACAACAGCGATCACGACCGCACTCACGCGGGCAGGGAACCACATCACGGCGTCGTCGAGCCGGGCCGGTCCCCAGCCGGTCGGTTTCGTCCGATAGCCCAGCATCGAATCGAGCGTGTTGACTCCCTTGACCCACGCTGCCCCGCCACAGCCAGTCGCGACGGCGAGAACCGGTTCCGCACCTGTGGCGGCTGCTCCCACCGCGAAGACGGCGTAATACAGCAGCGGCGCGACCAGTCCGTCTGCGAGGTTCTCCGCGAGACTCTCGACGGCGGCGCTCCGAATCTCGCCCGCCGAGAGCTCCGTCGCGTCCCGCCCGGCTAGCGCACGCAACCGCTCGCGTGCTATCTCCAGGTCCTCGCCGGTCGCCGTGACGACTTCGCGCACCCGGTCGAGGAGTCGACGAAGACTCGTCGAGACGAACAGCGCCAACGCACCGACGAGACCGCCAGCGAGCGGGTCCACCCGACCGGCCGCCAGCACACTACCGGCGAGGACCAGTCCGGCAGCAATTGGGAGGACGGCGGCGGCGATGCTGCCGATGACAGCAGGACGTTTCCAGGGTCTATCGACGGTCCCGACCAGTCGGCCGAACCACGCGACTGGGTGGAGCCGCCGGGGTGGCTCACCGAGGGCGAGGTCCAGTACGAGTGACCCGCCGACAACGAGGGCGCTCAATCCCACGCTGACTCCTCCAGCCACGCGGGAAAATCAGTGAGAGGAATGTCGTCGAGTAGTACGACCGTCGCGTCGGTGGTCCGCGCACCGCCGTCTGTTCGGGCGTCGTCACCGACGTGAACCAGCGAATCGAGGTCGACACTGAGTGCGTCTGCTGCGGCGGCGAATGCGTTGTCGTGGGGCTTGTGCCAGCCACAGCCGACGCTCGTGACGATAGCATCGAAGGAGGTCTCGAACGCTGCCCGCGAGAGCGTCTGCTCGACGAGGCCCGGGAGACTGCAGTTCGAGAGAATTCCGACGGGGCCGGCAGCGGCAGCTGCGTCCAGCGCCTCGGACGCACCCTCGCGGACCTTGACGGGGCCGTCGAAGGCTCTCAGCAGTGCTGCCTCGACAGTGTCGCTATCGGTTTCGACGCCGCGACTGGCGAGTGCGGCCTGCGTGTGCTCGACCAGCGAGAGTTCTCTGCCCCGCTCGACCGAGCTATGCGAGGACCGATACGCGTTTTCCCAGTCCTCTGGGACGGAGACGCCACGAGCGGCGAGTTCCTCTGCGGTGGCCGACCACGGCGCTGCTGGCCGCTCGGCGGTCACGAGTGTCCCGAAGCAGTCGAACGAGATTGCCACTACAGTTGCATCGTCACAACTCTACTTGAATCACGCGGGACAAAACGGCGTGTGCCGCAGGTACCCGCGACCGTGGCCGACCCGTGCGGGTACGCGTCCGTGGCGAATTGCCACGGGTGGTGCCTGGATGTCACTCCTGAACCCACTTCGAGTGCCGAACGTCGAAACTGCCGCAGACGGGGCAGGTGTGGTGTTGCACCTCGAAGGCGGTCTCGCACGCGAGGCAGACATACAGGGATCCTTCCTCGTCATCCTTCGAGAGTCCTGACACCTTTTTTGCTCTATCGAGGACACCCATCGCAACCACAGGAAATACCAGGAGTGGGACTCTCAAAAAGGAGGTTGATTGTTTAAGTCATTTCGTCCCGCCGCAGTGTTGCGATTCTGCTGGAATGATTTGTTTGCTGACTCTATTCGGGTAACCAGTAACTTAGCCACCAACCACCAGCGCTATCACTACCGATAAAATATCTCAATATTAATACGTAGGTGTCGGAACTGGTCATTCTCTTCGTCTTTCTACATCGAGAAATTATACAATATTTTACAGTATCGCTGCCGATGGCAATAGCAGCTCATAGTACAATATATATTATGTGTCGGGTATAGGATATTTGCCGTTGCTATGGCTTCTTCTTCGACTCATACTGAAGCTTACACTATTGGTGGTTCAGACAGTTGTAAGGCGGACGAGCACGTCGTCGCTCGCTCGCGGGAACTGTCCCTTCGCGCGCCCGTCCCGGTTGGACGTGATAGCGTACAGCTCACCCGTCGGACTCTGTGCGACGTGTCGGACGCGACCGATTTCGTCGTGAAGCAGACGGTGGGCTGTCGCAGTGTACGCATCGTGTGTCCACTCCGCGCCGTACCGCGTTCCACCAGCAAGCGGCGGCAGGTCTGACTCTGGGGGTGAGAGTGTGACAGCCCAGAGCGACTGGCTGATGAGTCCACCGACGATGAAGCGGTTCCGGAGCGACGGCAGGGCGTCGCCGGTGTAGAAGGTTGCGCCGGTCGGTGCCCATCCCGTGTCCGGGCCGGTGTTGACCAGCGGTGGCGTTACGTCCTCGTGCTCTGCATACGTGTCGAACGCGTCGCTGGGGTCGTCTGCGACGCCCCGTACCTCGTCCCACCCGTAGTTGCGCCCCGGCAAGAGGACGTTTACCTCGTCTCTGTTGGTCGGGCCGTGTTCGCTCGCAATCGGGACACCACTCGGAAGCCAGTCGATACCCTGGGGGTTCCGATGGCCGTAGGTGAAGATGCGTCGGTCACCGCCGAGCTCCGGATTGCTCGACGGGGTCTTTCCGTCGGGCGAAATTCGCAGGACTTTCCCTCCGAGCGACGAGAGGTCCTGCGCGTTCGCCCCCTCACCGGCGTCACCGCAGCAAATCCAGAGGTTCCTGTCTGGACCGAATCGGATTCGGCCGCCGTTGTGAATGTTCGCGGCCGGAATCCCGTCGACGAGCACTTCCTCGGTACTCGCAGGATCGTTCGCGCCCACATCGAACCGTGCGACTCTGTTTTCTTTATCATCCTCGTCTCCTGCCGTATAGTAGACGTACACCCACTGTTCGTCCGGGAATTCGGGGTGGACTGCGATGCCGAGCGTTCCGCCTTCGCCGCCTGTGACCCACCAGGGTTCCTCGTCGCTTCCCGGTGCGATCGACCCGGCGTCGATGGCGTCGGCCGGTCGCACTACTTCGGAGATCTCGCCGGAGTCGAAGCGCAGAACGCGGCCTGTCCGTTCGGTCATGTACAACTCACCCGTGCCGGTAAAGGAGATGTCCCATGGAATCTCCAGATTCTCTATCAGCGTTTCGACCTGAATATCTGTCTCCGGTGCCGTGGTCGGAGCCTCCCAGCTGGGATCTGCGTCCGGTGTCGGGTGGTCGTACTCGTCTTTGACGGTCGGTTGTGGTGTCGGCGTTTCGGACGTGTCAGACCCAGTCTGACAGCCCGCGAGTACGCCCGCGCCCGCGAGCGCGAGAAAATGTCGCCGACTGAGTGACGGGTGACGTTCCCGTGTCATTGCCAACCTGTTCGGAGTAATGGATATGTGTCTTGTGATTGTCCCAGTGCGCACGCGCGAGGCCCCGTGGTGGAGTGCTCCGGTCTCTGTGCGTGGTTGGTTGTGCTTACCACCGGCTCGAATCGCGCGGAAAAGCAGTCCGCCCTCCCTGAGTTGAACAGATGACAGACGATCATCTCGCTTCGCTCGATGCTGCGTCTGTCGTGCTCAAATCGTGTCGGCGTGGACTTTTGACTGCTCACGTTGTTCGCAGTAAAAGTCCGCCCTCCCCGATTTGAACGGGGGACAAGTCGATCTACAGTCGACTGCTCTACCAGTCTGAGCTAAGGGCGGATGCAACTCTGAGTAGGACGATTGTCGGACTTAACGATTATCATTCGCGTACGTCAGCGGGACGTCCGCCGACTGACTGACGCTCGTCTGACTTCTGGGAAGATTGAAATACCTGGGTGACAACGTGTATGACAGCCCGATGAGCAAGATAACCTTCCGCGCTGACGACGACCTCATCCGCCGTCTCGAGGAGTTTGACGCCTCCAAGAGCGAGGTTATGCGCGACGCTCTCCGCGAGTATCTCGACGGAGCGTCCGAGTCTTCGGACTCGCAGATGCGGGAGGCAGCCGACCCGGAGACGCTTGACGACCTCGTCGCCGAACGCGTCGACGCGCTCATCGCCGACCGACTCGAACGGACGTTTACGCCGCGTCAGCCCCAGGATATCAACGTAAACATCGCGCTTGATGGCGATTCCGCTGCGACGGCAGACACCGAATCAGACGCTGTAAACGTCGACTCCGGGGCGTCTGACGCCGAGTCGGAAGACGTGTCACACGCGTCCGGAGAGCGTATGACAGACGAAGGCCGCGACGAAAACACCGCTGCAAACGGGAGTAAGACGTGCGCGCAATGTGGCGAAAACATCGCTTCTGGGCACGTTTACTGCCCGAACTGCGGTGAGAAATCGTCCCGCCGCGTGTTCTGCGATTGCGGTGATGAGCTCCGGTCTGACTGGGCATTCTGCCCCGGCTGCGGCCGTCGGACTCCCGCAGCAGACGTACTGGAACAGGGGTAATGCCCGAAAACGTACGGTAAGGTCTCTCTACTCGTGTAAACAGTCCTGTGTCTTACGCTCGCCGTAACCTTTATTATCCCATGGTATGTGGTAATGTGTGCGTAAGACGGTCGTCTTACAGAGGGCGGCGCGTGACACACAATCCTGTGCTGTCATGCGGTTTTCCTGTGTAAGACGAGTGGGCGGCGTGTAAACTGCCCCCGTCTTACCCAACATAGGGGAACATCAAATATGGAGCGTGTGACACTACGGATTCCGAAACAGCAGATCGAAGAGGTCGAACAAATGGTCGATACGGGCGAGTACCCCAACCGGAGCGAGGCAATCCGGTCGGCGGTCCGCGAGATGCTCGCCGAACAGGACACCGGTAAGGAGCGCCCATCTGAGAAGCGCAAGCGCCGGAAGAACAAATCGTGGGCGAGGGTCTAACGATGCAGGATATCGTCAAAGAAGCCCTCGAACGCGACGAGCAGGAACAACAGCAGATGGACGACGTCGACGGCTTCGGGGACCCCCGAATCGTCATCGTCGGCGCTGGTGGTGCCGGCAACAACACCGTCAACCGTCTGTACAACATCGGCGTCGACGGTGCCGAGACCATCGCAATCAACACCGACAAACAGCACCTCAAGATGATCGAGGCCGACACGAAGATACTCGTCGGCAAGTCCCTGACCAACGGGCTCGGCGCGGGCGGCGACCCCTCGATGGGCGAGCGCGCGACCGAGATGGCACAGGGTACTATCAAAGAGGTGCTCGGTGATGCCGACCTCGTCTTCGTGACTGCTGGCATGGGCGGTGGCACTGGGACTGGTGCAGCGCCGGTCGTTTCGAAGATTGCCAAAGAACAGGGCGCTATCGTTGTCGGCATGGTGTCGACGCCGTTCAACGTCGAGCGCGCGCGGACGGTGAAAGCCGAAGAAGGACTGGAGCGCCTCCGCGAGGAGGCCGACTCCATCATCGTGCTGGACAACAACCGTCTGCTCGATTACGTCCCGAACCTGCCGATCGGTAAGGCGTTCTCGGTGATGGACCAGATCATCGCCGAGACGGTCAAGGGTATCTCCGAGACCATCACTCAGCCGTCGCTCATCAACCTCGACTACGCCGACATGACGTCCATCATGAACAAAGGCGGCGTCGCGGTGATGCTCGTCGGTGAGACACAGGACAAGAACAAGACCGAAGAGGTGGTCAAAGACGCGATGAACCACCCGCTGCTGGACGTGGACTACCGCGGTGCCAGCGGTGGCCTGGTCCACATCACCGGCGGCCCCGACCTGACACTGTCGGAGGCCGAGGGTATCGCCCAGAACATCACCGACCGACTGGAGGCCGACGCCAACGTCATCTGGGGCGCGCGTATCCAGGAAGAGTACAAGGGGAAGGTCCGTGTCATGGCCATCATGACCGGCGTCCAGAGCGCCCAGGTACTCGGTCCGACGACGCAAAAGCAGGCCAACAAGTCCCGACAGGCCATCGAAGGTGTCGACGACGACACCTCCTTCGACGCAGCGAGTAACTTCCAGCAAGACGGTCGCGAGTTCGGTGAAACCGACGGCGGCCGCGAGGAAGTCGAGAAGAACAACGGACTCGACGTCGTCCGAACGGACTAACGGCCACAACTTGTCGCTCTGGGACGACTAACTTTCTCCGTTCTTTCCGAACCGTTTAGTCTCTACCGACCCGACTGACCCGTATGCGCCAGATCGCGCACCGACTGTTCGCAGTTCTGGTCGCTGTTCTCGCTGCCGGCACGGCCAGCGCCCACCAGGGACATACGACACACAGCAACCAGAGCGACCCGCTCCCCCTCGCGTTGCTCTTTTCCGGTTTGCTCGTGTTCGGGACCGGACTCTACCTTGCCACGCGTGACGATGTCGGTCGGCTGTACGTCGTCACGGGCATCGGTCTCGGACTCGCTGGCGTGGCCGTTGCACTCGGTCTCTACCTACGCCAGGGCTTCTAAGAGACTACACTTCCGGCACAGGTCCCGCCGTGTCGGCCCACCACATCGCTCACATTCCTGATACTCGTCCCCGTTCTCGCCACGGTGTTCGTCAGCCGCCAGGCCAGCCAACTCCTCGTAGCCAGCCACTATCGAGTGACGCGTCCCCGGATGGTTCTCTTCGAGTTCGTAGAGTAATTCCTGAATCTCTCCCCGGTAAGCTTCCTCTGAATGCGGACATTCAGTGATATGTGCCGGCAACTCTTTCAGGTGTGCGTAGAGTGCAACCTCCTTTTCGGGAACGTCTCGGAGCGGCTTCGCTCGTGGCACGAACGCCTCGCTGTCGCCCCGCGTCGGCCCCACCTCGCTGCCCTCGAACGGACCGAGACTGGCGTCGAAATGATTTGCCATTTGCGTGATATCACCCGATAGAAAATTCATCAACGCCGTCTCGGCTTCATCATCGAGATTATGACCAGTCAGAAGCTTGTCAGCACCCAACTCGGTCGCGTACCGGGAGAGTACGTCCCGTCGAAAGACCCCACAGTACGCACAGGCTGACATATCGTGTGGGTCGTCCTCGACGACCTCGTCCATCCGGATGTCGAACTCTTCTTCGTATGCGACAGTTTCGTGGCGTAAGTCGAGGTCCGCAGTCAACGCTTCGCAGGCTGCCAGACTCTCGTCGCGGTACCCCTCGATACCTTCGTGAATGGAGAGCGCGACCAGTTCGACGCGTGGGTCCTTGCCGAACGTGTCGTCGAGAATTTTGGTGAGGACGACGCTGTCTTTCCCTCCGGAGAGCCCGATGACCCACGTCTCGGGATTTTCGGGTGTGGCGCTGTCAGGGAGGAGGTTGTCGTCGCGAATCCGCTTGCGAAGACGTTTCTCGACGGACCGGCAAAAGTGGTCCTCGCACATGTGCAGCCCTGAGTAGGCGGCGTGCATGACCGCATCCTCACTGCACTTGTCACACTGCATTACCGGCCCGTTACCGGTGTGTGGGGTTGACCGTTTCGGCTCTGCCCGCAACCGACCGAGTTATGGGCGTCTGTCTCAAGTTGTACGATATGTCGAGTCACGGTGCCCGCTCACACACAGACGGTGGTCTTGGTTGCGTTCCGTCCGTCACGCTGGAGGCGGCCAACGAACTCAGCTGGATGCTTGGCGAGCGAGTGACGACTGACGACCAGTCGACGCTGCTCGGCGAGTGGCAATCCAACGACGCCAGACAGTCAATTAGCATCTTCGAGGCAACCGCCGAGACGGCTATTCTCCGGTACCGGTCTCCGGTCGGTCGCGAGCATTACGTCGGGACGACGCTGTCAGATGCCGAGCGTGTGCGTGCCGACCTCGACGCGGCGGCCACGTGGCACCGCTCCGAGAAGTGAAACCGTTTTGCGCGCTGGCACCCAACGACGGGTGATGACTGACTGGGCTCGCGACCGCGCGCTCGACCGCGTCGAGGAACTCGTCGACACGATCGAATCCGAGACGATGCCGGTCCCGGTTCGCGAGGTGTGGGTGTTCGGCGACGTGGCGCTCGGCCTCGACCCCGTCGACCGTATCGACGTCTACCTCACGAAGGACCTGCTCTTTCACGGCGAGGAAGAGCGCGAAACCGACTTCATCGACTCTCACGGAATCGAGGGCGTTGGCAAGACGGTCCGCGCCGAGTGGGCCGACGAGTATTCCGAGTACCTGCGGGCCAATGCGAACGGTCACGCTGCACCCGAGAAGTGTCTCGCCGCCCATCTCGTCGACGAGGACGAGCCGATTCACCTGGAGGTCTGTAACGCCTCCTTCGAAGACAACGTTACCCAGCGGCTGAAAGGGGCGATGGCACGCGAGAACTACCGCGAGATTCTCGACCCCCGCGGAACCTGTCTCTGGCTAGAGGGACGACGTTCCGAGGAAGCCTTCGAGAAACTCCGCGCCGGCGAGTACGCGTTCCCGCCGCTGGCTGGCGCACTGGAGATGCTCGGCGTCGCGGAAGACGACGCCGAAACGGCCGCGGACGCCGTCAAGCACTTTCGTGAACAGCAAGACGGTGCCTCTGTCCGCGGCGACGTGGTCTGAGTCCCTGTTTTTGCTACTGTCGCCGCCGAATTCCTTACTCGCTGCCGAAAAACTCCACGTGTAACTGCCGACCGGCGTCGGCTTCGACGCCGCCCACAACGTCAGTGCTACCGTCCAGAATCGTCGCCGCGTCGACGGTCTGTTCTCCGCCGGTAATTTCTCTGAGTTCGTCGCCGCTCACGCTGCAGACGACCCGTCCGAACCCGGCCTGGCGCATCCCGCCGGCGCACATCGGACACGGTTCGGTGCTCGTGTACATCACCGTCTCGGCGCGTGCGGCCGGGTTGAGTTCGCGGACGGCGCGGTGGGCCAGGTGTAACTCCGGATGTCGGCGGATGTCGTTTTCCGTGACAACGCGGTTCGAGTCTTCCATGATGATTTCGTCGTCACGGACCAGGACCGAGCCGAAGGGGCGGTCGCCCCGGTCGACGGCTTCCCGTGCGAGTTCGATTGCCCGACTCATGTGTGAGTCGTGGTCGAAACTGTCGAAGGCAGGAGTGGTCATACCTGGAGTGTACACCGCACAGCAGAAAACGGTCCGGTCTCGATACGCTCACCCCCGACTGACTCAGACGCTCCCGACAGTCACGAAAAACGGGACGACTTCGCGCTGGCGGTACGCCGTTTCCTGCATCTGCTCGATGACCGTTCGACCCATGGCGCGCCACTCCTGTCTGAGCGCGTCGAACTCCTCGGCCGTCGTCTCGCCCGACAGCACTGTCTCCCGATCCTCTGTCAACCCCTCGCCGCTGGCTTTGCGCTGGGCCGCACGCAACGCGTACTCGTCGTAGGGCGGTTCGATAGTGCGCTCGTGGTCGTAGCGACGGACCTCGACATCGCTGAGTCCGGCATCGGCAAACACGGTCCGGGCAGCACCGAGGCTCGCGTCCGTTTCCACTCCCTGCAGATAGAGGGCTCGGGCTCGCCGGGCGAGCGGAGCTTCGGCCTCGACCGTCGAGTCGATACGCACGGCGCTGTTGTCAGGTTCGATGGCCGCCACCCGGCCGCGTGAGACGCGGGCGAACTCCCGGACTGTCGCCACTGGGTCCGGGAGATTCACGAGCAGCGCCTGACAGACGACGGCGTCGAAGCTGTCGTCGTCGAACGGCAAGCGGGTCGCGTCACCCTGAACTCGCAACCCGGTAACGGTTGCCAGCAATCTCTGGTCCGCGTCGAGAGCGACCACCTCGCCCGGCGTCTCCTCGCGCAGCACGCGAGTGAGCGCGCCCGTCCCCGCGCCCACGTCGAGGACGCGTGCACAGCTCTCGAGGTCGAGTGGAGAGAGTGCCTCGCGAGACTCCTCCCACATCCCCTCGCGTGTCGTCTGCAGATATTCGGCGCTGAACTCTCGCACGCGAGTCGGTAGTTCGGACGACGACAAAAAGGCTGGTTTCGCTACGCTCGCAGTTCTGCCACGCGCTCGATGTTCCAGGCGAAGCTCTTCCCGTTCTCTGTCGGCGTCTCCAGCACGAGTGGCACGTCTCGAATTGCCTCGTGGTTGACGAACGCTCGCATGCCCGCCTCGCCGATGCGCCCCTCGCCGATGTGGGCGTGTTCGTCCTTGTTGGTGCCACACTCGTGTTTGGAGTCGTTGAGGTGGACGCAAGCGAGATGCTCCAGACCGACCACGTCGTCGAATTCTGTGATGGTCTCCTCGACGCCGGTGGCCGTCGAGAGGTCGTACCCTGCAGCGAAGGCGTGAGCGGTGTCGAGACAGACGTCGAGGTCCTGCTCGCTCCGGTCGAGCACTGCCGCCAGGTGTTCGAAGTCGCCGCCGAGTTTGGTGCCGCTCCCGGCATCCGATTCGACGAGGACCGTCACGCCATCCGGGATGTCGAGTGCATCGAGTGCGCTGGCGGCGTTGTCCAGTCCCTGTTCGACGCCCGCGCCCGTGTGTGCGCCGAGGTGGACGTTGACGTACTCGATATCGAGGAGGTCCGCGGCGTCGACTTCCGTCTGCATCGAGTCGATGGACTTCTCGCGGAGGTCGTCTTTGGGCGTACAGAGGTTGACGAGATACGAGGAGTGGATGACCCACGGATGGATGCCGTTGTCGGTGCTTTTTTCGCGGAACTGTGTTGCGTTCTCGTCGTCGATGTTGGGGTCCTGCCAGACCTGTGGAGAGTGTGAGAAAATCTGACCGCAGTTCCCGCTGTACTCGCGTTGCTCCTCGACAGCGTTGTGAACGCCGCCGGCAATCGAAGTGTGTGCGCCGACTCGGAGTGTCATTGTTCGGTGGTCGGTCCACGCCCGCTTAGAAATGTCGTTGTCAACCGCTCACGCCGTCGGCGGCTCCTCGCGTTCGACGGTCCAGTTGTCGTTCGCGTACTTTGTCTCCGCACGCGTGCCCGCCCGGTCGAGTTCGTCGTCTGAGAAAGTACCTTCGTGGGTATCGAACCACTCTCCGAGGGTCGATTCGAGCGTTTCCACCGCAGCCTTTCGGTTGATCCCCACCTGTTCACGAACCGACGTGACTCGCTCACCGAAGGTATCGACGTCCGGTGGGTCGGTGAACGTGCTGAGGTGTCGTTCCGGCGTCCGCGAGAACGTAATCGAGCCGTGCTGGATGACCGCGTCGCGCTGGCGATACTGAGCGTTCCCGCTAATCTTGCGGCCGTTCCCGGCGAGTACGTCGTGTGCGGGGTGGAGCTTCCGGAGATAGCAGGCGGGTTCGTGGATGGCCGGCCGTTCGGCCTCGGCGAAGTACGCGTCGACGCCCATCCGGTCGAACGCCTCGATGAGCGGCTGACAGAGCAATTCGTAGGAGTCCATCAGATTTCCCGGGAGCTCGTCTGCGGGCGCGACAATGGAGTAGGAGATGTCGCCGACAGCGTCGTGATAGATTGCACCGCCACCGGTCGGGCGACGCGTGACCGTGATGCCTTCCCGCTCGCAGAAGTCCCAGTCGATAGTTTCCGGGTCCTGGTGGTAGCCAAGCGAGAGCGTGCTCGGTTCCCAGCTGTACACGCGTACGGTCCGGACACCGTCTGTGGCTGCCGTTTCGGCAGCGATCTCGTCCAGCGCCATATTGAGTGGGCCAGGCCGAGCCGTCTCACGAATCAGCCGCCACTCCCTGTCTGCCAGGTCTGTCATGTACGCTGGTAGACCCGCCGGTGGGAAAGCGATTGTGCTGGTTCGTTCGGGGGTATTCGATAGACGCAACTGTCTGGCACTCCCCACGCCGGGTATGGCCGAGTTCAACTACGAGACGGAGATAGACGTCCGGTTCAGGGACTGCGATATGATGGGCCACGTCAACAACGCCGTGTACGCCACGTATCTGGAGCAAGCCCGCGTCGAGTACATCGAGGACGTGGTTCAGGAGCCGCTGATGGAGACGGGAGGTGTCGTCGCGAATCTCAATTTGGACTTCAAGCAACCAATCGACTACGGGGACAGCGTGACTGTCGCCGTCCGGGCTGGCGAACTCGGGACCTCTTCGATTCCGCTGGAGTACGAGATTCGCGTCGACGGCGAGGTGGCCGCAACGGGCGAGACGCTGATGGTGACGTTCGATCAGGAAGCAGGGGAACCGACGCCAATGCCGGAGTCGTGGCGCGAGCGAATCGAGGCACACGAGGACCGATAATCCCGTCCAGCCTGGTGGGTTCATACTGGGACGCTCGCCTTTTTTACGCTCGCCTGTCTCTGGGCGCATATGCCCACTGGCGTACTCGTTCCGGAACACCACGACGACGTGACGGCTTTCGCCGAGCGTGCGGAGCGACTCGGCTACGACTCCCTCTGGATGCCCGAACTCTGGGGACGGGATGCCTTCGTCTCGCTCACCCGGGCCGCGTCCGTCACCAGCGACCTGACGCTCGGCACTGCTATCGTCAACGCCTACGGCCGGTCACCGGCCACGCTCGCTCAGGCCGCCGCGACGCTGGCCGACGCCGCAGATGCCCCGGTCCGTCTCGGCATCGGAACGAGCACACAGAAAGTCATCGAGGACCTCCACGGGATGTCCTTCGACAACCCACCGCGCCGACTCCACGAGACGGTCGAACTGACCAAACGGTTCCTTGCTGCCGATGGCAGAGTTTCCTACGAAGGCAGAACATTTGATGTGGCTGATTTCCCGTCACTGGACGCCGACGTGCCGGTCTACGCGGCGGCACTGGGTCCGTCGAATCGGCGCGCGACCGGCCGCACGGCCGACGGGTGGCTCCCACACAACATCCCGTTCGGACGACTCGACGAGGCCTTCGAGACGATCGCCGAGACGGCTCGAGAGGTGGGCCGTGACCCCGACGCTATCGACGTGGCACCGTACGTTCCGGCAGCGGTCAGCGACGACCCCGAGGAAGCGATGCGGGCAGTTCGGGGCCACCTCGCCTACTACGTCGGGAGCGGCGAAGGCTACCGGAAAGCGGTCGCGGGGTCCTTTCCGGATGCTGCCGATGCTGTGGCAGAGGCGTGGCGGGCGGGCGACCGTGAGACGGCCCGTGAGTCTGTCACCGACGGGATGGTCGAACAGCTGGCAGTCGCGGGCGCGCCCGCGGACGCACGCGAACAGTTCGAGCGTGTAGCCGCATACGATATCATCGACCAGCCGCTGCTCGTGATTCCCGACGGGACGCCGGCACCCGTCGTCGACCAGACGGTCGAAGCACTAGCGCCGGCCAAGCGATAACGAGACGGGCAAGCGCACGCCTCAAGTCTCTCCAGCCCTACCCACAGCTAATGAGCGACAGCGGCGCCCCTCTCTCGCCCGACCGACCGGACGTGGACCGCGACTTCCGTGTGGATGCCCCCTTCGAGCCGGCGGGCGACCAGCCCGAGGCCATCGAGAAGCTGGCTGCGGGCTACCAGCAGGGGATGGACAAACAGACGCTGCTCGGCGTCACCGGTTCCGGGAAGACCAACACCGTCTCCTGGGTCGTCGAGGAGATCCAGAAACCGACGCTGGTCATCGCACACAACAAAACACTCGCCGCCCAACTCTACGAAGAGTTTCGCGAACTCTTTCCGGACAATGCCGTCGAGTACTTCGTCTCCTACTACGATTACTATCAGCCCGAAGCCTACGTCGAACAGACCGACACCTACATCGACAAGGACGCCTCTATCAACGACGAAATCGACCGGCTGCGCCACTCCGCGACCCGGTCGCTGCTGACCCGGGACGACGTTATCGTCGTCGCCTCGGTGTCGGCGATTTACGGACTGGGTGACCCGCGCAACTACGTCGACATGTCTCTGCGTATCGAACAGGGCCAAACCATCGACCGGGACGAACTGCTGGGTCGGCTGGTCGACCTCAATTACGAGCGCAACGACGTAGACTTCACACAGGGTACCTTTCGCGTGCGCGGGGACACGGTCGAAATTTACCCGATGTACGGCCGATACGCCCTTCGTGTGGAGTTCTGGGGTGACGAAATCGACCGCATCCGGAAGCTGGACCCGCTGGATGGCGACGTCAAAAGCGAGGAACCCGCGGCGCTCGTCCACCCCGCAGAGCACTACTCGATTCCCGAACAGCGCCTCGAACGAGCGATGGACGAGATTCGTGAGTTGCTCGACGACCGCATCCGCTACTTCGAACGGCAGGGCGATATGGTCGCCGCCCAGCGCATCGAGGAGCGCACGACCTTCGACCTGGAGATGATGGAGGAAACCGGGTACTGTTCGGGCATCGAGAACTACTCGGTCCACCTCTCGGACCGCGAATCCGGCGAGGCTCCATACACGCTACTCGACTACTTTCCCGACGATTTTCTTACTGTGGTCGACGAATCTCACCAGACCATCCCTCAGATTCGCGGGCAGTTCGCCGGCGACAAGAGCAGGAAAGAGAGCCTCGTCGAGAACGGCTTCCGACTGCCGACCGCCTTCGACAACCGACCACTGACCTTCGAGGAGTTCGAGAAGAAAACCGACCAGACGCTGTACGTTTCCGCGACGCCCAGCGACTACGAACGCGAGACGAGCGAGCAGGTCGTCGAACAGATTGTGCGCCCAACCTACCTCGTCGACCCCGCAATCGAAGTCGCTGACGCCGAGAGCCAGGTCGAGAACCTCATCGAACGCCTACAGTCGCTACCCGACGAAGAGCGCGCACTCGTGACGACGCTCACGAAACGGATGGCCGAGGACCTCACCGAGTATCTCGAAGAGGCCGGCCTGGACGTGGCCTACATGCACGACGAGACCGACACCCTCGAACGCCACGAACTCATCCGGTCGCTCCGTCTCGGTGAGATTGATACCCTCGTGGGTATCAACCTGCTCCGGGAGGGGCTGGACATTCCGGAGGTGTCGCTGGTGGCGATTCTCGATGCCGACCAGGAGGGATTCCTACGGTCGGAGACGACGCTCGTCCAGACGATGGGTCGGGCCGCCCGCAACGTCAACGGGACCGTCGTCCTCTACGCCGACGAGCAGAGCTCGGCGATGCAGGCGGCCATCGAGGAGACACAGCGCCGCCGTCGAATCCAGCAGACGTACAACGAGGAACACGGTCACGAACCCACGACAATCGAGAAGGCAGTCGGCGAGACGAATCTGCCGGGGAGCAAGACCGACACCAGCGGTGCGTCGGATTTCGCACCCGACGACGAGGAAGACGCCGCACGCGTCGTCGAGGAACTGGAGACGCGGATGCAGGAGGCCGCGGACAATCTGGAGTTCGAGCTCGCTGCTGATATCCGGGACCGAATCCGAGAGGTTCGCGAGGAGTACGACCTGCAGACGGCTGACGACAACGACGGCGTTCCCGCACCGGGCCCGGACGAGTTCTAAACGAAAAGTAGCGCGAGTTCCCCGCCCCACCGTGGGCGGGGGTGAAGCGCGTCACTCCGGCGCGTGTTCCGTCTCTTACTGGGGGTTCCAGTCCGTGGTCGTCGCAGTCTTCATATCGTACCCTGTGAACTCTTATCGGGCGAGTCCCAGCGACCCAGTATGGGCTCAGGAGCAGACACAGCGGCGATGATCGATGCCGACAGAGACATCTCCGACGAGACGGTGACTGTCGACGGCAACCGAATTCACTACGTGACAGGTGGAACCGGTGGGCCACCGCTTGTCTTGCTTCACGGCGGAATCATCGATGCCGCACACATCTCCTGGGGAGAACTGCTCGGCCCGCTGGCCGAACAGGCGCGCATCTACGCGCTGGACCTGCCGGGCTACGGGACGAGCGAGATGCCCGACGGTCCCCTTTCGATGGAAACACACGTCGACGCAGTCTCGTCGTTCATCGACGAACTCGGTATCGAGGAGCCAGTGGTCGCTGGTACCTCGATGGGCGGCGGAATCGCGATCGGTCTCGCACTCTCTTATCCCGACCGCGTCTCCCAGGTCGTCGCGCTGGAAGCGTTCGCACTCGGCAGTGAACTCCCCAACGGATTGCTGACCTGGCTCCTGGCGAAGATTCAGGTCACGAATTATATCTCGGTCGCGCTGATGCGCCGGAGTCGCGGCTTCGTCGAACGCTCGCTCGACAGTCTCACCGCCGACACCAATACGCTCTCCGAAGCGACGGTCGACCGAGTGGTCGCGGAAGTCAAGCGCCCGGGTGCGGGCGCAGCATTCCGAAAGTTCCGCGCTAGCGAAGTTACCCGGCACGGCTACCGAACCGACTACTCCAGGCAGGTTTCGGAGTTGACTGTTCCTGTTCGATACATTCACGGTACCGAAGACGACCTGTTACCGCCCCGCTGGTCCGAACGAGCGGCCGAACGCACGCCAGAGAGTGATCTCTGTCTGCTGGAAGAGTGTGGACACCTCGCCCCACTCGAACAGACCGGCCGGGTCGCTGACCTCATCTGCGACGTTCTCTGACAGTACTCTCGAAACTGCTCTATTTCCGTTTTGCTCCCGCTGGATTTGATATAGCGGGATATAATATACTCTCGTCAATGGGTCCGTCTCTGCTGGCAGTCTCTCACTGAGAGCCGTGACACGGTGCGTTCCCGGTTGATAGTGCGAAACGTCTCGAGAGATGTTCCGGGGCTCGTAGCGCTGCCAATCGGGCGTTCTCACAGGGAAGCAACGGCTTCAGCGGTGGCAGTTGCATTAGCGAGGCTCGTTCTGTTTGGATGGGCTCCGTCGCGGCGAGACTAGTCATCAGATAGTGGCACTGATTGGGGTACCCGACCGGGACTGTCTATCGGGAGCCGAGACCGGTGGCTGTCAGCCCGCCATTTGTGGCACCTCCGACTGTCGAAACCGATCTATGCTGACAGTCCACAGTTTGCGCTCTCGTAGCGGAAAGTCAATCTCCACTCGATCGAGTACAGTCAATCGGTCGGTGCTAACCCGTTTCAATTTCTCCTGTCGCAGTCAGACACTTTCGTCCACGCGCGACGTTCAGTCAGTGACTCTACGAGAACTGTCGTAGTAGGTGACAGCGGTGCTTCCGAACGTAGTCACTGCTTCCAGTGCTTCCCGTTGCTCGTGGTGTCGTCGACTGCAGTCATTCAGTTTCCGCTAGCGTACGTAATAAACTGTATGCCACTATAGTGAATTCGACAGGTTCGGTAGCTGTCTAGTACTCTTTGATCAGAAGTTCAGAATGTACTACTAACCAATCAGTTGTTTTATCAAGCTATTTTACTAATTTTTGAGTGACAGTGACTGAAGCCTTGTATAAATCAATCGTTGAGGAGAGCAACGATGGTATATTCGTCGCTCAGGGTGGTGACATCATCTATGCCAATGAGAAGCTACAGGAACTAACAGGATATTCGAATACAGAGCTTGTGGGGAGTCCCAAAACGCGAATCGTTGCACCTGCTCACAGTGTACTCGTCAAAAGTCACCATCGGGCGCGGATGGAGGGGGACTCTGTCCCAAATCAGTTCGAAATTGATCTTCAAACCAGCGCTGGAGAACGTGTTCCGGTCGAACTATCGGTCAGCCGAATAACGGACGAGGGAAAACCGGCCTCGGTGTCGTTTTGTCGTGATCTCTCGGAACAAAAAGAGCGAGAGCGGACGCTGGAAGGAATTGTCAGTAAAGCTAACAATATAGTCGAAGCGACATCGAAAGCGGAGATTGGGCAGGTTGCCGTCGATATTGCCCACGACGTGCTCGGCGCCCCACTGGCTGGAATGCACTTGTTGTCCGACGATAGTCAGTGTCTCGAAATGGTCGCGGCCATCGACGAGGTGCGAGAGGAGTTTGGTGTCCCACCGACATATAAGAAGACTACAGAAGATGCGCCGTCAGAGGTCGTTTGGGAGGCGTTTGAGAGCACCGAACCAGTGTACCTCGACGACACGCGAGAGTATGCGACACTGGCAGAGGAAACGCCGGCTAGGTCCGCAATCGTCGAGCCACTCGGCGACCACGGTGTGTTTATTATTTCGGCTACCGAACCCGAAGCCTTTGATCAGACAGATCGAAATCTCGTCGAACTTCTGACGCAGATACTCACAGCCACTCTCGACCGACAGAAACGCGAACGGGAACTCGAACAGAGCAGAAAACGAATACAGGGACTGTTCGATGAATCGCCGGACATGATCAACGTTCACGACTCAAACGGAGTGATTGTCGATTCAAATCCACAACTCAGTGAGAAACTCGGCTACACGACTGACGAACTCGTCGGCAAATACATCTGGGAGATCGACCAACTCGCGGATCCAACCCAGACGAGAGAAGCGCTGGCCGATCTAGAGACTGGAGAGCGCTTCCGAGTCGAAGGCCGGTATCAATGCAAAGACGGCTCAACTATTCCTGTAGAGCTCCAAATCCGGCGTCTTGCGCTCTCTGACGGTGACGAATTTCTGGTTAGCAGCCGTGACATCACCGAACGCAAAGAGCGAGAACAACAGATTCAAACTCTCACAGAGCGCCTCGAACTCGCGGTCGAGGGGGCGAATCTTGGTGTCTGGGACTGGGACATGACTACCGACGAAGTGGAGTTCAACGACCAGTGGGCAAACATGCTTGGCCACTCGTTGGCAGACATCGAGCCACACCTCGATGCGTGGGAGAACCGCGTCCACCCCAGCGACCTCGACGAAGTCGAGGCTGCCCTCGACGCACACATCGAGGGTGAGACTACGTATTATGAGAGTGAACACCGGATGAAGACAGCTGATGGCGACTGGAAGTGGATTCGGGACATCGGCAAGATTGCCGAACGTGACGAGGATGGTGAACCGGTTCGGGCTGTGGGAATCCATCTCGACATTGACGACCGAAAGAGCTACGAGCAGACTCTCAAGGAGGAGCGTGATATGTTCACGCAAGGGCCAGCTGTCGTGTTCAACTGGAGAGATGCCGACGAATGGCCCGTTGAGTACGTCTCCGACAATGTCACCGATGTGTTTGGCTACACGCCGGAGGAACTCGAATCAGGTGAAATCTCTTATATAGACATCATCCACGAAGAGGACCTCGAACGGGTTAGCAAAAAAGTAGCGACCAACAGCGATGAGGGAATCGAGCGGTTTAGTCATGACCCATACCGCATTGTCACTGCCGAGGGGGAGATTCGGTGGGTGCTAGACCATACAAAAAATGTCTGGGACGACGGCGACATCACCCATCGTCTCGGCTATCTTGTCGATATCACCGAACGCAAGGAGCGGGAACAAGAGCTCGAATGGCACGAGAGACTCATCGAAGAATCGATAGATGTCCCGACAGTGATTGATTCTACTGGGACGATAACCTACGTAAGTCCCTCTGTCCGACGAGTTCTGGGATACGAGCCAGACGAACTACTCGGGAAACGCGGGTTCGAATTCCAGCACCCGGACGACCGTGAGGATGTCGCCAATGCGATTGAAAAGCTCCAGTCCAGCCCAGACTCGCCGCAGACTGTCCAAGTGCGGTTTCGACGGGCCGACGGATCATGGCGCTGGATTGAATCACGAATGCAGAACTTTCTCGATCACGAGCGTATCAGTGGAATAATCGTCAATAGTAGAGAAGTTACAGAGCGAAAAGAGTACGAGCAGGAACTGGAGTCCCAGCGTGACAATCTCAAAATCCTCAACCAGGTCGTCCGCCACGATATCCGAAACGATCTTCAGGTCGTATCAGCGTATGCAGAAAAGTGTCAGACGTACGTCGATGAAAGCGGCGAAGAGTACCTCACAAAGGTACTCGAGGCGTCTCGGGACGCCGTCAATATAACGGAGACTGCACGGGATATCACAGAGACGATGCTCCAATCTAGTACTGACCTCGATCTCGTCAACCTTCGATACGTCCTCGACAGAGAAGTTGACGACGTTCGGTCGAACTACGAACAGGGAGTCGTTACGGTCGAGGGATCGATCCCTGATATCAAAGTCCGTGCCGACGACATGCTGGAGTCAGTATTCCGGAATCTGTTGGGTAATGCTATCCAGCACAACGACAAAGAGATTCCGGAGGTGACGGTGTCAGCGACAGTAGAGGACGACATGGTGGTAATAGAAGTCGCTGACAATGGTCCTGGTGTTCCAGACCATCGAAAGGCAAAAATCTTCGAAGAGAACGAACAGGGACTGGACAGCCACGGGACAGGCCTCGGACTGTATCTCGTCGAAACGCTAATCGAGCGATACAGCGGTGATATCCGTGTCGCCGACAACGAACCTGACGGCGCTGTATTTATTACGACGCTGCCGATTGACGAGTGACAATGCTGTCTGTTGTTCTTGCTCTTCCTTGCTGGTCACTACACATCTTGGAATCAATCGGAGCCGACTCTGTCAGCTACACCTCACCTCTTCGAAACTGCATCGGGGAGTTTGAATCTCGTCGCCGGGAGCAGCAGCCTGGAGCTGATATATTTTGACCCCTCTTACTCGAGGACAACCTCGCTCGGATAGTTGATAGACCGCCCCCCGTCGCCTCTACCCGGCAAAGACCGTGTCTTTGCAGGCAGTACCACCTAGAGCCGGTTATCTATCGTCCCAGCAGTCGTCGGCCCGATTCCCTCGATGGCTTCGAGTTCCTCACGAGAGGCGTTGCGGACGCCGTCGACGGAGCCAAACCGGCGGAACAGTCGGCGACGCGTCGCTGGGCCCACACCGTCGATGCCGTCCAGCGGTGTCGACACCTCGTCGCGGACCGTCTCGTGGTACTGGACTGCAAAGCGGTGGGCCTCGTCGCGTACGCGCTGAAGGAGATGCAGGTGGGCGGCGTCGTCGGGCCAGTTGAATTGGCCCTCGGTGGTGACGACCCGCTCTTCTGCCTTGGCCAGCGCAATCGCTGGCACGTCCCACCCTTCCGTGTCGAGTGCGTCCTGTGCCGCCTGTCGCTGGCCCTCGCCGCCGTCTATCAACAACAAGTCGGGGTCCGGCCGGTCGTCTTCACCGTCGAGTGCACGGCGTGCCCGCCAGCCCACGAGCGCGTGCATGCTCGCGTAATCGTCGTTCTGGTCGTCGAGTTTTTTCCGGCGGTAGTCGGCCTTCTCCGGGTCGCCGTCGACGAACGTGACGTTGCTGCCGACGACGGCCTTGCCCTGGGCGTGGCTCACGTCGAACCCCTCGATGCGGCGGGCGCTGTCGATGCCGAGTGCGTCGGCCAGCGCTCGCGTGCCGTCGGGCTGTCGCTCGTCGCGGCGGGCGTTTTTCATCGCCAGATCGACCAGTGTCGCTTCGCGGCCCGCACCCGGTACCCGAAGGTCGACGCCAGCACTCGCTAGCCAGTCGTCGACGCCCTCGCCGGCGGGCCGTTCGGGGCACAGCACCGCGTCTGGCAACTCGCGTTCGGCGTAGTACTGCGTGATGAAGGCACCGAGTACCGTTGCCGGGTCGTCGGTGCCATCTGGTGCGTCGAGTTCGTGGCGCTCGCGCTCGACGAGTTTCCCGCTGTCGGCGTGGAGTCGCGCGACTGTCGCAGCCTTCCCCTCGAGGGAAACACCGAGTACGTCGACCGCGTGTCCGCTGCTGTCGTGGTCTGTGACTGCCTCGTCGCCGCTGCCGTGGAACGATTCGACGGCGTCGAGACGGTCGCGGAGATTCGCCGCCCGCTCGAAGTTCTGTGTCTGGGCAGCGTCTTCCATCTCCCGCCGAAGCGGGTCTGCCAGAATGCCAGTCTCGCCGCCGAAAAACCGCTCGACAGCAGTTACGTCCTCGTCGTAGGATTCCTGGTCGATTTCGTTCGTACAGGGTGCCGTACAGAGGCCGATGTCGTAGTCGATGCAGGGCCGGTCACGGTTGGCGTACTTGTGGTCCGAGCACCCCCGCAGCCCGTAGGTTTCCCGGAGTGCTTTTACGACCGTCTCGACGACTCCTTTGTCGGTGAAGGGGCCGAAGACCGTCGCTCCCTCCCCGGGGTCTCTGGTAATCTCGATACGCGGGAACGGGTGTGCGGTGAGCTGGACGAGCGGGTAGGACTTGTCGTCTTTCAGACGAACGTTGTATCGGGGACGGTGGCGCTTGATGAGGTTCGCTTCCAGTAAGAGTGCCTGCGTCTCGGTGTCAGTGACCGCAACGTCGATGTCGTCGGCACGGGCGACCATCTGTCGGATGCGCTCGCTCCGTGGATCGCTGTACGAGCGCACGCGGTCGCGCAGGTCGACCGCCTTTCCGACGTAGAGGACGCGCTCGTCGTTGCCTTCGCGGGAGAGAAACTGGTAGACGCCCGGCTCGCGGGGGAGGTCATTGACAGTCTCACGGAGGACAGCGGCGTCCATCGGCGTCGCCTCGGGGCTCTGTGCGTATGAGATTCACGACTCGCCGAGTGGGTTCTGTGCCGTTTCAGTGCCTGATTTTTCGACGGGACTTCCGGGTGCGACGAGTTGTTCCAGTCGCTCGGCGTAGTCACCCGCGTTCTCGCTCGGTCGCGGGACGTGAATGTTGTCGCCGCCGGCGACTTCGACGACGAGCGTTCGGTCGCGGGTAAACCAGTAGACTCCGAGGAAGACGACTCCGAGAAAGAGCGCGAGTGCGCCGAAGACACGCATCAGGTAGTCGAGTTGCGAAATGAGGCCCAGGAGTCGCTGGAGCGTGCCCATGATACCGCCCATCCCGAGTTCCTGCGTGGACTGCCCCCCCAGGTCGACACCACCGACGAGACTCCCGAAATCGACGACCAGTCCGGCACCGACGAGGACGACGCCGACGAGGAGCGTTCTCACTCCTCGTTCGAGCAGGCCACTGTCAGACTGGGCCCCCATCGAGACGCCTTCGACGTTCGGCCGGTCGACCTGCTGGAAGGTTGCGCCGTCGCTCTCCGGGTCGAACGTGAGCACGCGGTGGCTGGTGATGACGATGCCGACCGAGTCGAAGTCGACCGATTCGACGACCGACTCGCCGCTGTACAGCAGGTCGTCGACCCGGTTACGCCACCCCGACATACTCGCTGGTATGCCGTCATCCTATTTCAAATCCCGGTGTGTGGCGGACTCTCGCCATGGTCCGTACTCGGTGGATACAACACACCTGCCGGTGAAGTGAGGGTATGACCGAGGAACGCGTCTGGCTGGTCGACCGCACGTACAACGACAAAGGAATGATCGAGCTGGTGTACGCGACGCCCGACGGCGAGCGATACTTGCACAAGCAACTCTCCGAGCAGATGCTGATGACCAAAACCGTTACTGCGGGACTGGACGCCGACGAGGACCGCCTGGAACCGACTGACGATGAAAACGTCGAGCGGTACGGAGCCGAAGCGACCCGGATGTCCGAAGACCACGCGCTCGAAGACGAAGTATAGTACATAACTCTTTCTCAGAGTTACAGGTGCGGTAAGTGGGCTGTTACTTATTAGCGTCGTGCAGTCGATTGAATCGGTATGACAGCGATTGAACTCCGCGGGCTGACCAAACACTACGGTGACGTGACGGCCCTGGAGGAGGTCGACCTCAGCGTCGAGGAGGGAGAGATATTTGGCTTTCTCGGTCCAAACGGGGCCGGAAAGTCGACGACGATAGACATCTTGCTGGATTTCGTTCGACCGACGAGTGGCGAGGCGTCGGTTCTCGGGATGGACGCACAGGAGGAGACACTGGGCGTGCGTCGCCGAACCGGCGTGTTACCCGACGGCTTTCACATCTACGACCGGCTGACCGGCCGCCAGCATATCGACTTCGTCGTCGAGTCCAAGGGCGCTGACGACGACCCGGTGTCGGTGCTCGAACGGGTCGGCATTGCGGACGCCGCCGACCGCTCGGCAGGCGGATACTCGAAGGGGATGACCCAGCGTCTCGCGCTCGGAATGGCACTGGTCGGTGACCCCGACTTGCTCATTCTAGACGAACCGTCGACCGGGCTGGACCCCGCCGGTGCGCGGGAAATCCGCGATATCGTCCGCGAGGAGAGCAGTCGAGGAACGACGATATTCTTCTCCTCGCACGTTCTCAGCCAGGTCGAGGCCGTCTGTGACCGCGTCGGTATCCTCCGGGCTGGCGAACTCATCGCCGTCGACACCGTCGAGGGACTCCGCGACGCCGCCGGGACCGAAGCCCGACTCCGAATTACCGCCGACGGTATCGACGACGACGCGCTCGACGCGGTCCGGGGTCTCGATGGCGTTTCGACTGTCTCACTGGACGGCGAGACGTTGACCGTCGGTGTTGGCGACGGTTCGAAGACGGCTGTCCTGAACGCACTCGAAGCGACGGGTGTGACGGTCCGAGACTTCGAGACGGTAGAGTCCTCGCTGGAAGAGCTCTTCATCTCCTACACGGAGGGTGAGCGATGAGCTGGGCTGTCGTCGCGAAGAAGGACTTTCAGGACGCCATCCGCTCGCGTGCGCTGTGGGGACTCTCCGCGCTGTTCCTGGTACTGGTTGGACTCTTTGCGGTGGTGTACGCCACCGTCGACGAGGTGTCGGGCGGTGACCCCTCGGCGCTCGGGCTCATCTTCTTCGTGGCCGGCGCTATCGGGACGTTCGTTTCGGTGGCCGCTATCGTCACCTGCTACAAATCGCTCGCCGGCGAGCGCGAGTCCGGGAGTATGAAACTCATGCTCTCGCTTCCACACACCCGGCGGGACGTGGTCCTCGGGAAACTCGTCGGTCGGACGACTGTCCTCGCGGTACCGATCGTCATCGCACTTGTTGTCGGTATCGTCCTCGGGATGGGATTGTTAGGCGATATTGCTCCAGTTGCCACCGTCCTGCTCGGAATCGTCGGCATCTTCTTTGCGCTGACCTACGCGGGTATCATGGTCGGTCTCTCCGCGACCACCGGGTCGACCTCGCGGGCGGCGGCACTGGCCATCGGCTTCCTGCTGGTCTTCGAGTTCCTCTGGGACGTGGTCGTGCTGGGGCTCGTCTTTGTCACGAACGGTTTCGCACTCCCGACCGGGGGCTTCCCCGAGTGGGTCTTCCCCGTCAGTCAGGTCGCGCCGTCGAACGCGTTCGTCACAACTCTCTCGGCGGTCATCCCCGACTCACCGGCCGCCGCCGCCGGGCAAGGACCCAGTGCCACACAGATCGACGCGTTCTTCGGGACGCCGTGGGTGGGGGTCGTTATGCTCGCACTCTGGACCGTCGTTCCCATCGTACTGGGGTACTGGCAATTTCAGTCGGCGGACCTCTGAGCTGCCTCAGATTTCGACTCCCTGTTCTGCCAGCAGGTCCAGAAATTCCGCTTCAGCGAGAATCGGAACGTCGTTGTCGGCTGCGTCGTCCTGCTTGGTCTGTCCCGGATCGTCGCCAACAACCAGATAGTCAGTGTTCCCCGACACGCTACTCGTTGCCGACCCGCCGTGGCGCTCGACGATATCCTGTGCCTCGCTACGGGTGAACTGGTCGAGCGCGCCAGTGAACACGAACGTGAGACCGTCGAGTTCCTCGCCACCGCTGGTCTCGGCTTCCTGGGGAGAAACGTATTCCAGCAGTGCCTCGATTGCCTTGCGGTTCTGCTCGCTCTCGAAGAAGCCGCGAATCTCCGCTGCCACTTTCGGCCCGATGTCGTCAACCTCGCGAAGTTCTTCCTCGCTTGCGTTCTCGACGGCTTCGAAGGTGCCAAACGCCTGAGCGAGCGAGCGCGCGGTCGTCTCGCCGACTTCGGGGATGCCGAGTGCGGTCAGGAAGTCCGCGAGCGGCGGTGCTGTCGTCGCGTCGATTTCGGCGACGAGATTCTCGGCGCTGGTCTGTCCCCACCCGTCTAGTGCTGTGAGTTCCTCGACGGTGAGTTCGTAGAGGTCAGACAGCGATTCGATCAGGCCGGCATCGACCAGCTGTTCGACGCTCTTCTCGCCGAGTCCCTCGATATCGAGTGCGTCGCGACTGGCGTAGTGCTGGATGGCCTGTTCCAACTGTGCGGGGCAAGCGAGGCCACCGGTGCAGAACGCGAGTGGTCCGTCCCGTTCGACGGGGCTCTCACAGACCGGGCAGGTGTCCGGAAAGTCGAAGTGGGCCTCGCCGTGGTCTGTGACGACCTCGGCCACGTCCGGAATCACGTCACCGGCGCGTTTCACCCGCACTTCGTCGCCGACGGCCACGCCCAACCGGGCGATTTCCTCGGGATTGTGCAGACTGGCCCGCGAGACGGTGACGCCGCCCACCTCGACGGGGTCGAGCAGTGCCACGGGAGTGAGTCGCCCCGTTCGACCGACCTGGACAACGATGTCCCGCACTGTCGTGCGCTCGCTGCGCGCGGGAAACTTGTAGGCGAAGGCCCACCGCGGGGCACGCGAGGTGGTCCCTAACTGCTCGCAGGCGGGCATGTCGTCGACCTTGATGACGACGCCGTCGATTTCGTAGTCGAGGTCGTCGCGTGTCTCGAGCATCCGGTCACGGTAGTCGATGGCCGCCTCGATGTCATCGACGAGGTCTATCTGGTCGCTGACGCGCAGTCCCCACTCGGGAAGTCGTTCGTTGCGTTCGGCGTGGGTTTCGAAGTCGACGCTTGCGTCGAGAACAGAAAAGAAAAATACCGAGAGTGGGCGCTCGGCGACGACCGATGGGTCGAGTTGTCGGAGGGTCCCAGCAGCGGCGTTGCGGGGATTAGCAAAGGGGTCTTCGCCGCGCTCGACGCGTTCGCGGTTGAACTCGTTAAAGGCGTCGCGGGGCATGTACACCTCGCCGCGGACGGCCAGAAAGTCGGGAAAGTCACCGCGGAGTCGCTGGGGGACTGCGGGGATGGTCCGGACCTGTTCGGTCACGTCGTCGCCCTGCCGACCGTCGCCTCTCGTCGCGGCGCGCTGGTAGACGCCGTCCTCGTAGACGACTTCGACCGATAGCCCGTCGAACTTCGGTTCGCACACGTAGGTGAGTTCGTCCACGCGGAGTTCGTCACGGACGCGCTCGTCGAACGCGCGCACGTCGTCGGCCTCGCCGCTCTGGTCGATGGAGAGCATCGGTGCGACGTGGGATACGGTGTCGAGTTTGTCGACGGGGTCGCCACCGACTCGCTGGGTTGGACTCTCCTCGCGGTCGAGATCGAACTCCTCTTCGAGCGTTTCGAGTCGACCGAAGAGCGCATCGTAGGCACGGTCTCCGATGACGGGGTCGTTCGCGACGTAGTAGCGGTGGTCGTGGTAGCGGATAGCCGCTCGGAGTTGCTCGGCCTGCTCGGTCGCCTGCTGCTCGTCGAGCGTTTCGACTGGTTCGAACGCTGTCGGGGGATCCTCGATGTAAGGGTTGTCTTCGGGAGACGGTGGCCCACTGGTCATGGTCGTTACCGCGGTGTCGTCCGTATAGAAGCCGGTGGTTGTCGATCGCCAACCCGGGATGACGAGTTATCACGTCGGCTTTACACACTGACATTGTCAATAATTTAATCATAACAATTGGCGACTCTGGAGTGTGTCCGAGCATGTCACGAGAGTCGTCGGAGTCATTCGAAACGAGCAGACGAACCGTTCTCGGGAGTATGGGCGCAGCCGTCAGCGGACTCGGCTTCCGCGACGAACTGCTCGGCAAGAAAATCAACTATCCACCTGACGACCAGGGGATTATTCTCCGGCAGGGCGACAGTTGTCTCCCGGTTACGGCGTTTTCAGGCGAAGTGCCGGTTGAGCAGTTCTACGAGTACGAGGTGCCGCCCCAGTTCGCCAGCGAGGAAAACGGCGCGACTGCGGAGGGATTTAGTTACTCGTCGCTGGGGACGACAGATATCCAGCAACCCAGTGGGAGTGTACTGTTCCTCTACGACGGTCCACGAGGATTGAGTCTCGTCGTCATCCACGGACAGTACGAGGAAACCGAATCCAACGGCGAGGACCCCGAATCCGACGGCGGCTCTGTCACGTTCGAAGTCGCTGGCTTACCGGAAGACGGCTCCTGGATTGTCAAGGACGACCTTTACAGGGATTCGGACGGAGACCTCGCTTCGAGCAACGACGACATCTGGAACGTCGATGACACGCCTGACACTATCGACTGGACGTGGGCGCCGGGACGCACGGACGGTGGTGCCTTTCGAAACCTGGACGGCGAGTTCTCGGTTACCATTGACCCGGCGTTCAACGAGGAAGCGAAACTCTTCGAGGAAGTGTACGATGGAACTGTGGAGTCGTGGGAACTCGCCGTTCCTGCTGGTGACGGTGATGAAATCTCCCGGGCAGAACTCGACATGTCGACGCCACTCACCATCGAAACGGGATCGTGCCCTGAGCAGTCGCTTACTTCGGGATCGACGACTTCCGGGTCGACGCCGTCGCTCAGGACAGTGGTGTTCGAGGGGTGCAGTAAGGTGTGGTTCGTCTTCGAGGAAGCGTTCGACGGCTCGTATTCAATAGATATCGAAACCACTGCGGGCTGGGAGAAAGTCGAGATTACCGGCCGTGACCTCGAATTCGACTCTGCCAAGTTCGGCCGCCTTCCGCTGTTCAAGTGGTCCGGAAACGCGAACATACTGGCTGTGAAAACGTCGGCCGGTGTCCTCGCTAATCCCAACCGCTGTGCCGACGATGATGACGACAGAGACCGTCGTGATGATGAGAAGAAGGACAAGGACCGGCGGGATGAGGATGACGACGATGATGAGAAGAAGGACAAGGACCGGCGGGATGAGGATGACGACGATGATGAGAAGGACAGGCAGAGTGACGATGATGAGAAGGACGACGATGACGACGAGGTCGACGAGGACGACGATGACGACGATGACGACGAGGACGACGATGACGACGAGGACGACGATGACGACGAGGACGACGAGGACGACGATGACGACGAGGACGACGATGACGACGATGACGACGAGGACGACGAGGACGACGAGGACGACGAGGACGACGAGGACGACGATGACGACGAGGACGACGATGACGACGATGACGACGAGGACGACGATGACGACGATGACGACGAGGACGACGATGACGACGAGGACGACATTGAGGATAAGATTGAGGACATCGAGGAAGACGTCCGAGAAGATGTCCAGGAGAAAATCGAGGACGGCGAAGATCCCGAAGATATCGAGGAGGACATCAGAGAAGATGTCGAAGATGGGCTGTTAGACGGGGAGGATGACGATGACGAAAACACTGGACGGTCGGGGAACGGTAGACGGTCAGGGAACAGTGGGCAGTCGGGGAATGGCGGACCGCCTGAGAACGCAGGTCCACCGAAGAATACGGGTCAGTCAGAGGACTGCTGGATGAACTCGAGTCGCTCTGGAACTCAGACGAGGAGTGACCCTCGGTCTAGATGGCCGACGCCCTTGAATTGAAAATCAGAAAAAAGAGGAGGCGGCGTTACAGTCCGGCGACGTCTTCGATGGCGTCGGTGAGTTCCTTGATACTCTCGATGTCGTGTTCTCCCATGTGGCCGATGCGGAACGACTCCTCGCTCAGGTCGCCGTAGCCACTGGAGAAGACCATGTCGTACTCCTTGGAGACGGCGTCGACGGTTTCAGCCACATCGATGCCCTGTGTGTTCTCGATGCAGGTCACAGTTTGAGACTCGTACCCCTCCTCGGGGAACAGGCCGAAGTGCTTGCGGGCCCACTCGCGGGTGTACTCGGCCATCTCCTGGTGGCGCTGGTCGCGGGCGTCGTGCCCTTCGTCGAGCATGTGCTTCATCTGCTTGCGGTAGGCCAACATGATGGGGATGGCGGGCGTCGAGTGGGTCTGGCCCTTCCGGTCGTAGTAGTCGAGTGTCCGCTGGAAGCCGCCGTACCAGGAGGCGGAGTCTTTCTCCAGTTCTCGCTCGTAGGCGGCGTCGCTGACCGCACAGACGGCGAGACCGGGCGGCATGGCGAAGGCCTTCTGGGTCGAGGTGAAGATGGCGTCGATGTTGTGGGCCTCGATGTCGATGAAGTCCCCGCCGAGACAGGAGATCGCGTCGACGACGAAGTATGTGTCCGGATAGTCGGCCAGCAGGTCGCCGATTTCCTCGACGGGATTGCGGACGCCGGTCGAGGTTTCGTTCATCACGACGCCGACGGCGTCGTACCCCTCGTCGCTCGATTCGAGCGCGTCGCGGATATCCTCGGGCTTGACCGCGTCGCCCCAGTCGTACTCGATGCGGTCGACCGTCTTCCCGAGTCGGTCGGCGACGTTGGCCTGGCGCTCGCTGAACGCGCCGGAGGTCGGCACGAGCATCTGCTCGTCGACGAGGTTGAGCGTCGTTGCCTCCCAGAACTCCGTCCCCGACGCCGTGAGAACGATGACGTCGTTGTCCGTGCCGAGGAACTCCTTGGTGTCCTCGACGATGGTCGTGTAGAGGTCAGTCATCCGGTCCATCCGGTGGCCGAACATCGGCTCGGCCATCGCCTCGATAACGTCGTCGCGCACTTCTGTCGGACCGGGTAGGTACAGCGTCTTGTCGGGGTAGTCGTCTTTGTATTCCTGTTTTTTGGTCACGGAAACCACCTCGTGGATGTACCGTTGCGGTGGGATGGCATGGTAGTTTTGATACCGCTCTCGCCAGTCGCCGGGTGTCGGACACGTCGGTATCTCTCGGCCAACGCCCGTGCCCGCCATCTATTTCGACGCGGACGAGTAAGGTACTGTATGACAGACGACGCCGAGTTTCTCTATCCGAACCGCGACAGTGAGCGTGGACAATCGGAGGTCTCTCGTCGGCTCTTTCTGGCTGGCTCACTCGCCGCGGGGACGGTTGCGACCGCCGGTTGTTCGTCAGACGATGGAACGGCTGGTGGCGGCGGTCAGGAACCCGCCCCCGTGACGACGGCAGACACCGTGTTCGTGTTCAACACCGGCGACCAGACGATGAGTCTCGTCGATGTGGGCACCGACGAAGTCGTCGAAACGATTGATATCGGGGTAACAGCATCGTTTCCCTCCAATCAGTTCGCGCCACGGCTGACCGATTCGGCAGCCGACCCGCTGTGGCTCAACGTCGACGACGGCGTCCGAGGGCTCGAAGTGGGCTCGCTGGCGGAGGGTGTATCCGTCGACACCGGCTCGGGGGCGAACTGGCAGGAGGTCACGCCGGACGGCTCGCACCTCGTTGTCAGTGCCCGCGAACCGGCCCACCGACAGTTCAGAATCGATGCCGATCCGGACTCAGATTCGTTCGGGAGCGTGACGGCAGAACTCGACCGAACGTCGGAGGGTGGCCGTGGGGACAACGACGGTCCCGGGCCGTGTGACGTGACGATTCACCCAGATGGTGAGTACGCGTACGTTCCGGACCTCTTCGGCGATACGCTGACCGTTCTCGACATCGAAGCGTTCGAGGTCGTCACGCAGGTCGAGGTGCCGCCGGTCGTCGGTTCGAGCGGGAAACCCTGGATGGGGACGGTCGCCCCGGACGGCGAGACGCTGCTTGTCGAACACAGTGAAGGCCAGCGCGGGACCGAGAGCATCTGGGACACGAGCGACCCGGCGGCCCCGACAGAGCGGGTCCGGTTGACGAGCGACGACGGACTGGGCAGTCGACCGCTCACCAGCGAAATCGGCCCGGAATCGGAGGTTGGCTACGTGTTCACACCGGGAACCGACGACGTGAGTGTTGTCGACCTCGCTGCAGGTACCGTAACAGAACGTATCGAACTCGGTGGCTCTGCCTTCGTCGGCACCTGGGGACCGAACCACGAGAAACTGTACGTCCCGGTCCAGACCAGCGACGAGGTGAAAGTCATCGACCACGAACAGCGTTCGGTGACGGCGACGCTCGCAGTCGGTTCGAAACCGTACGGCGCGACGGCCGCAACGGTTCGTCCCAGCGACGGAGCCGCGACACAGGCCGGCACGAACGGCGGGCTGTACAACGAACTCTCCGGGAGTGGCACCACCTACTGCATCGGCAACTGTGCCTGTGGCCACACGCTCTGAGCCGCGGATTCTCGGAGCGGTTACTGGCGGATTGCCTATGTTGCTCGCGGTTCAACCGCTGGTATGGAACTAACAGACGGCGTCTACGCGTTTCCACAGACGATCGAACGTGGCGGTACCGAACAGACCTTCCACCCCTCGGCCGTCGAGACGCCGAAGGGAGTGATTCTCGTCGACGTTGGCTTTCCGGGCCTGGCCGATCAGATAGAGGGCAACCTCACCGAGGCCGGGTTCGAGTGGAACGACGTGTGCGCGGTCGTTCTAACCCATCAGGACGGCGATCACGCTGGTGGACTCGCAGACGTGCTCGACCATGCTGACGCGACCGTCTACGCCCACGAGCGGTGTGCGCCGTACGTCGACGGCCGCAAACACCCGATCAAATCCGCCGGCGAGGACCGGTATCCGCCCGCCCCGGTCGACGTGGAACTGGTCGACGGCGTCTCCTTCCGAACAGACGCTGGGCCGATGGACGTGGTCTTTACGCCCGGGCACGCGCCGGGGCACATCTCACTGCACCTGCCCGACGCTGGACTGCTCCTCGCCGGTGACGCGACAGTCGCGGACGAGAACGGCCTCGCCGGGCCGAACGAGGAGTTCACTCCCGATATGGCGACGGCGCTCGATTCGCTGGACCGATTGGCGGATCTCGACTTCGACCGGACGCTCTGTCACCACGGTGGGTTCGTCGACGAAGGCGCGTCGCGACTCATTGATCTCGCCAAGCGTCGTCGGTGACTGCCCTGTCGGAACGGTGCCGCTCCTTTGGTCCGGTGGGGCCGATACTGCTGTAGCAGTCAGGCACGCGGTGCCTGTTCGCCCCGCTCTGCTGGTTCGTCGATGCCGAGCAACACCGGCAATGCGAGAAGCGCGATGCCGACCTCGGCCAGGCCGACGCTGACGAAGGCCGCGCCGAACCCGTAGGTCGCGGCGACGGTCGCACCGGCGACGATGCCGGTGAGAAAGCCCAGACTGCCGAAGACGTTGAACCCGCCCATTGCGACGCCGCGCTCGTCGTGGCGTGCGATGTCCGAGACCAGTGCCATCGTCGCCGGTGCCATCAGTGCGCCGAGGATGCCGACGGCGACCATCGTCACGCCCGTCATCTCCACTGTCGGCGCGAAAAAGACAGCGATGACCGCGACACCGTAGACCAGCGACCCGACGGCGACCGGTCCGACGCGGCCGATGCGGTCTGAGAGCCGCCCGAACGGATACTGGAGCAGTGCGAAAGGAACGAAGAAGAGTCCGAGCATCACCCCCGTTCCCGCGGCGTCGAGCCCGAGTTCGGTCTGGAAGTAGACAGTACCCACGAGGGCGAAAAAACCAGCTGTCAGGCGGTCGATGAAGCCCAGTGCGTAGGGGAGGCCGAGAATCGGCTGGCTGCGGAGGCGGCCGAGTGCGGCGACCGGGCTGCGCCGATTGCGGTCGGGAACGCGGTCGGTGACTGTGAGCGCGAGGCCACCGGCGACCATCATCAGGAGCGCCGCGCCGGTCAGCGGTACCAGCGGGCCGATAGCGTACAGTTGGCCGCCGATCGGGGCACCGAGCGCTGTCCCGAGGCCGATAGCGATGCCCGCCGCACCCATGTTGCGGCCGTTGCCGCCGTCGAGGTCCATCAGCGTCGTGATGGCGAGCGAGAACGCGCCGATAGTGGCCGCACCGCCCAGAAAGCGGACGAGGAGGACGCCACCGTAGGGCATTCCGATGCTCCGCGCGACGACGACGAGCAGCAGGTAACTGGCTGCACCGGCGACAGCGCCGACGGCAATCAGCGGCGTGCGACGGCCGATACTGTCACTGAGTGCGCCCCAGACGCCGGCAAAGAGGACGAAGCCGAGGAACTCGGCGGTGAGAAACCACTTGCCGGCGTTGAGGATGGCACCGGCGTCACCGCCCCACGCTGCGGGTGTGCCACCCAGCGCGTGGACGAGCGCCGGGATGCCCGGGTAGAGCAACACCTGAGCGAAGAGAACGGCGAAGACGACCCCGGCCAGCAGTACCCGGTCCCGGTCTGTCACGCGTGACGGTACGGGATACACCCAGAAGCTACTAACGGTACGGCGGGACGGCCGAGCGCCGGTCACAACGTGTTCGGCCGACTGGCCGGTCCTCCGCTCTCGACGGTCCCCGGGAGTTTTTGTCCGTCGGTACAACTGTTCGGCTATGGACCACGAGACGGCTGGTGCGGTCAGTGCGCAAATCGTCGACGCCATCGGTGAGGCCGTCATCGCCGACCGCGACTTCCTCGAGACAGTGCTGACGGGCGTGCTCGCGCGCGGGCACGTCCTCCTCGAAGACGTTCCCGGCACGGGCAAGACGCTGACTGCCCGGTCGCTGGCCAGCGCGCTCGATTTGCGATTCCAGCGCATCCAGTTTACCCCCGATCTGCTTCCGTCTGATATTACCGGGTCGAACATCTACAACGAGGCCGAAGGTGCCTTCGAGTTCTCCCGCGGGCCGATCTTCGCCAACATCGTCCTCGCGGACGAAATCAACCGTGCCCCGCCGAAGACCCAGGCCGCACTGCTGGAGGCGATGGGCGAGAAACAGGTCACCGTCGACGGGACGACCTACGAGCTACCGACGCCGTTTTTCGTGCTCGCCACGCAGAACCCCGTCGAACAGGAGGGGACGTTCGGCCTCCCCGAGGCCCAGCGCGACCGATTCATCATCAAGACCGAGATGGGGTACCCCGACCGTGCGGGCGAACGGGAACTGCTCGACCGGCGGGCCGGCCGCGTCGAACAGGCACCGAGCATCCAGCCGATTATCGACGGCGAGCAGGTGCCCGACCTCCAGCGCGCCGCAGAGAGCGTCTCCGTCGACGAGCGACTCCGCGATTACATCGTCGACCTGGGTCGGGCGACCCGCGAAGACCATCGCGTCGACGTGGGGGTCTCTCCCCGCGGGGTTCAGCGTCTCTTCGAGGCGTCCCGCGCCGTCGCCATCCTCCAGGGCCGGGACTTCGTCGTTCCCGACGATATCAAGTGGGTCGTCGAACCGGTCTTTTCGCATCGCCTCGTCCTCACTGCAGACGCCGGCGTCCGCGGCGTCGAGCGGTCGGAAATCGTCGCGGACGTTCTCGATAGCGTCGCGGTACCCGGCGCAGAGGGTGGCAGTGGGAGAGCCGACAACCCAGACCAGCCACGGTGACCGATCACCGCAGTGCCGTCACGAGGAAGATGATACCGGCCAGGGCACCGACCAGCGCGATGACGGCGACCGGTGTCTGTTCGACAGCACCCATCGCGAGCAGTCGCTGGAGACCGTAGGCCGCGCCGACGCCGAGCAGGCCGACACCGAGTGTCCCGCCGGCATGGACTAGTTCGGCGTCCCGGGTCGAGGCGTGGCGACCGATTTCGCTCCCCATTGTCGTCCCGTACCGGCCCATATCCCAGACGAAAAAGACGCCCACGAGCGCAGCAAAGAGGACCCAGGCCTCGGTGGCGAGCGTCCCGGCGAAGGCGGCAGCGACGAACAGGCCACCGCTCGCCAGCGAGTAGCCGGCTGACTCGTCCGAGAGGTAGCCTGCGAAGACAGCCAAGCGGAAACAGAGCAGGAAGCTGACGGTCATGCCGAGCAGGAGGAACGCAGCGGTGAGAACGAGCGGTGGCGGGCCGAAGAAGTCGACTACATCGGTTGCGTAGCTGAAGAAGACCTCGTCGAATGGGGCCGGGAGCCGCCAGCCGACTTCGCTGATGAACGTCTCGACGATTGGTCGTCCGAATGCGATGCCGCCAACGGTGATTAGCCCGCCCGCTACGAACGGTCCTGTGCGGCGCAGGGCGGCACGGGTCGAACTCGTTGCCATCCGCTGGAGTCCGACGCTGCCCAGCCAGATTCCTGTCGCGGCGACGATTATCACCACCAGCAGCGAGCGCAGCCCCGGTGCCGTCGAGAGGTCGGTGAGTGTGCCGTACAGCCCCAGGCCGAGCAGCTGCTGGAGTTCGATTGGTCGGCGTATCGTCTCGACGAGAAACGCCACCCCGCAGAGAGCGGCCGTCCCGAACGCCAGTATCTGGAGCGCCGTACGGAGCTGCGAGATACGCCAGTGGTCCGTTTCGCCGGTCCCGCTGTCGCCGATCAGTTCCGCAACCGGGAGTGCGTCGAGTGCTGCCCGGAGCGCTGCGGCGGCGAGCGCCACGAGCAGGAACACCGTCCCCAGGTGCGTCTGCAGGCGGCCGGGCACGAACACCCAGCGGACGAAGTCGTCGATGAAACCGGCTCCGCCGATTCCCAACTCCTGCTGAGTCAGGATGGCACCGGTTGCGAGGAACAGCCCGACAATTCCGGGGACGACGGCCGTCTGGACGCTCACCCAGAAGTACGCCGTGACCGACTCCTCGTCGACGATGTTCCGGACGCCCAGCAGGATACCGAGCACGGCGAAGACACACCCCGCGACGACTCCCACCTTCGTAATGACCGTCAGCGAGAGCAGTGACAGCCCGGCCTGACTGTCAACCGGCAGAACCGTCGAGGCAATCAGGAGGACGGTCCCGAGGATAGCGACGAGCAGTCCGAGCGTCACCGGGAGCGCGAGCAGACCCGCGAGACCGCGTGCGACCGGAACCCACCGGTCGAGTCCGACGAGCCAGAGCCCGGCTGCGAAACAGAGTGCGCCGGCGCTCCCGACCAGCACCGGCGCGAGCACCAGGTCGACTCGCCAGAGCAGCAGGCCGACGACAGCCAGCCCGATGACCAGCGAGAGAACGGTACTCGTCCGTGTCGGCGTGCCGGTCCGGTGGTTCGCGGTGTCGATATCGGTGCTCATTGGTCGGTGAGGAGGTGTGGAAGCGAGCGCCGCAAGGCGTAGTCGATCGGCTGGTCGATGTCCCAGCTAACCGTCGTCGCACCGGTGCGCTCGATTGTCTGAAGCGTGAACTGCCGGGTCGTCTCGACGATGCGCTGGCCGATGGTGTCCGTCCCGGTCACGTCCGGGCTGACGACCACGAGCGGATACCCGCGGACTGCGAGCGACCGCGCCAGGTCGGCCGGCCAGTCGTCGACCAGCGGCGTACAGAGCACGACTTGCGCGTTCGGCGGGAGCCGTGCGAGCAGGTGTCGCGTCTGCTCGTCGAGTCCGCCATCGGGGGCGACTGCGGTCGTCTCTGTCGATTGCTGGTCGCTCTCGTTCCCGTCTGTTCGCTCCGGGGACGGCGCTGTCGCCAGACCGTCGCCGCCCTGTCGCTGGGCCAGCACGTCCGCGAGCGAACTGGTCTCTGCACCGCGTTCGGCAACGGACTGGAGACCACTGAAGAGGGTGCGGGCGTGACTGTCGCGGTGGCCGCTCGACTCGGGGTCGACCCACGGCAGTCCGTCGGGACCGACCAGTCCGTCGAGCGCTCCCCGTTCGACGCCGACGGCGGTGACGCTGGTTGCGACCCCGGCACTGGAGAGCGCGTCGAAGAGCCGTTCACCCGCGTAGGCACACAGTTCCGCACCGGTCGGGTAGCCGGGTTGTGGCGTGATTCGGCCGACCGGTCGCGCGTCGACGACCAGGACCGTGCGGATGGCCTGTTCCTGGCGGTACTGGACGGTGACGAACTCACCGGTCTTGGCGTAGTGTCGCCAGTCGACGCGGTTCATCGGGTCGCCCGACTGGTACTGTCTGGTGGCGTAGAACTCCAGTCCGCTCCCACCGGTGTCGGTCGGGAGCGTTCCCGCACGCGGGAGGGTGGCGTCCTGTACCGGGGCGTCCCGGACGGCGTTAGCACACGAGAGCGTTTCGTCGCCCTCGACCGGGACCGTCTCTGTCAGTCGTTCGGTCGCCGCCAGCGAGCGCAGGCGGACTGTCGGGTCCCCGAAGTCGTACTCGCCGCGCTTTGCGACGACGCTGTAGGTGAGTTCGGTCGCCTCGCCGGGCGGGATGGCGACGCAGGCGCGGGGGGCGCCGTCGGTGACCGCCAGCTCCTCGGGGACGCCGTCGATGATGCGACAGTCCGTCAGGACTGACTCACCGGTGTTCTCGACGGTGAGTGTCACCCCGACCGTCTCACCGGGGGTCGGGTCCGGCGTCTCGAACGCTCTGGTCACCGTGAAATCCCCGTCGGGGACCTGAGAGAGCGTCCCGTAGAGGACGTAGGCGAGTGGAATTGCAGCGGCGACGATGAGCGTCTCGCGGGCAAAGAGAAGGCCAAAGCCAGTGAGGGCGAGCGTGGCCACGAGGCCGATGCCCCAGCGTTTGATGCGGCGGTACGTCATCGTTCCTCCTGGAGTCGCTCGATTGCTCTCATCGTCGCCTCGATGCGTCGTTCGCGCTCGCGCTCCGGGGAGAGCCACAGTCGGACCCGCGAGAGCAGCGACGGTGTCGGTCCTGCGTCGCCAGCGAGAAAGGCCGCGGCGACGGAATCGTCGGTCCACGTCCCCGTCTCGATTGCCTGCTGTGCGTCGGCACCCGTCTCTTGTGGCCCAGCAGCGAAGTCGTCGGCGTAGGCGTCGCCGGCAAGGTCACGGAGCAGGTCCTGGACTGCGTGGAGCGGCTTCCCGCCCGAGGTCACCGCGACTCGAACGTCGGCGTCGAGTCCGGCACCGGTCATCGAGCGCCGGTCGGCCGTGACCGCTTCCGGGGGGTCCGTCGTCGCGGCGTCGAACCGCTGTTCGGCATCCGAGTCCATCGGGAGTGACCAGCCGGCGCTCGGCGAACGCGTTGCGATGAGGACGTAGAGGCCGACCACGGCCGCCGCCGCGGTCATCACCGACTTCGGGTCGGTCGACAGCGACGCTATCGTCTGTCCGACCGGCCGGATACCTAACAGCAGGTCCGGCGTGAAGACCAGCATCGCACCGACGACCGTCGCGACGGCTCCCAGCGTACCGAAGATAGCGATACGCCAGCGCATCAGGCCGCCCCTCCATCGGCGGTGTCTCTGGTGTCGTCTGTCCCCGTTCCCGACGTGTCCGATTCCGTCTCCTCGTCGTCGACAACGTCGTCTTCGATGGCTGAAACCGCGGCTTCGACGCGGTCCAGTCGGTCTTCGGCAGCTCTGGCACCGTACTCGACTTCGCGGAACGTGTCGCGTAGATCCCGGACTGGCTGTGTGGGCAGGCCGTCGCGGTCGACGGCGTGTCGGGCGATTTCACCCGGCGTCTTCGTCCGCGGCCGGCGGAGACTGAGGTAGCTGAGGAACTGCTGCCACGCTCGGCGGATGGTGCGGCGGTCCTCGCTGGTTCCCTCTCCCGCCGATGACTCGTCGTCGCCGCTCCCGAAGAGTATCTCGCGTTTCGCCCCGAGCCAGGCGAGCAACGCCTCGCGGAGTTCCTCGAGGCTCGTCCGGCCGCGCAGCAGGTCCCGGAGGTGGGCAACAGTCCGTCGAAGGCGGGCGACGACTGCGGCCACGGCGTCGTCCCAGCGGGTTGCGACTGTCACGAGGAGCCACTGACTGTACTGGACGAGGTGTGTGGGGAGATTCAGGAGGGCGCGGAGTATATCGCGTGGTGCGTAGCCGCGACGGTAGGCGAGTCCGAACGCGCCGCCGACGACAAGGACGACTGCGAGTGCAGTGAGTGCGAGGTTCACGAACAGCCCGGTGACGGTCGACTCTTTGGTGAGTCCGGCACCGGTCACGCTGACCGTCGCTTGCTCGGCCATCGGGAGCGTGACGGTTGCCGTGCCGTTGATGTCCGTCGTCGCCACCTGCTCGCCGTTGATGTGGACGGGGGCGTTGCCGACCGGCTCCCCGCCCGCAGTCGCGTTCACCACCGCGTCGGTGTACGGCAGTGCGATCGGCGCCGTCGGCCGAACGGTCACCGAGAGTTCGGGGAGTGTGACGGTCGTCTCACCGCGGGCCGAGCCGCGCTCGACTGCAATCGTGACGTTGCCACCGCGCCCGGGAAGCGTGAGTTCGGACCGCCCGCTGGCGTCGGTCGTCCCGACTTCGGTATCGTCGACCAGTACTGTGCCGCTCCGGAGCGGTACGTCACCGATCGTCGCAGTAATCGTCACGTTCGCGTTCGGAATCGTCTCGCCGCTGACGGTGACCGTCGTGTTCGTGTCGACGGGAACCGTGAGGTTTGCGGTTTCGGGGGGCGGCAGTGCGGTAATCGCGCTGTCGACGCTGTAGTGTCGGTCGTCGGTTCCGTCGGGGAGACTCCCGACTGCTGCGAGCGTCGTACTCGACCCGTCGGCGACCGTGATCTGCAGTTCGTCGGTGTAGGGGACCGTTCCGACGACGGTGCCGTCCCGGCCGGTCTGGCCGATTGATTCGCCGTTGAACAGCACCGTCACACCCGACTGGCGTTCGCCGTTCTCCGTGACGGTTACTTCGACCGACGCGCCGGAGACTGCTGTCCGGTTGAGCGACAACTGATAGCCGCTGTCGGTCTCGCCGGTCGGTCCCTGGTCAGTCTGATTCTGCTCACCGGAACTGCCGTCGGTGTCGTTCTCAGTGCTGTTCTGCCCGTCGGGTGAGAACTCCTCGCCGGGACTCCCTTCTTCGGTCGGCGAGTAGTCGGCGTCGGGGTTCTCGTCCTGGATGGACTGCCGTTCTTGCTGGAGGCGTTCGCTGCCCGGTGTCGGGTCGAACTTCACCCAGCCGACGTCCTCGAAGTAGACTTCGACCCAGGCGTGGGCGTTCATCCCGCGGACCTGGTACGTGTTCTCGCCGACCTGCTCGCCCGTCGAGTAGCCAACGGTGTAGCGCGCGGGGATGTCCTGCGTTCTGAGCATCGTCGTCATCGCCGTCGCGTAGTACTCACAGTAGCCCGTATCCATCTCGAAGAGGAACGTATCGGTGATGTGGTCGCTGGTCGTCGAGGCGTTCAGCGAGTACTCCTTGTTCGCCTCGAGCCACTGCTCGATTGCGACAGCCGTCTCGTAGGACGAGTCGGCATCAGACGTGATGTCGTCGGTGAACAACTCGACCCGCGAGGGCGTATCGTCGGGGACCTGTGTGTACCGCTCCTCGATTTCGGCGGGATACGACTCACCGCTGGTCCGGAGCAGTTCGGATTCCTGTGGCGGTTTGTAACTCCGTCCCGAGAAGGTGGTGCCGGGTCCGAGACGACCGCCGGCTCGAACTGCGCGCTGGTTGGTCAGTTCGAGGTCGGCGACGCCGTCGATGCGCTCCGGTCGCCAGACGGTCGGGAGCGCCGTTGCACTCCGATTCAACTCGACCTCGTAATCGACCTGTTGGCCCTGAATACCGTCGGTGTCGATGGGATCGTCCAGTGGTTCGGTGTCGCCGGTCTGTTCCCAGCTTCTCCCGGTGTAGCGGTCGTAAGCACCGGTCCGCCAGTACGCTGAACGGGAACTCCGGACGGTAAAGTGCGTGCTCGTCGACTGCGAGTTTAGCGCCGCGCTCGCGCCGGTCGACCCGCCGACATCGGTCGACTGGCCGGGATTGAGCGCGCCGAAACCGCCTGCCCCCTGGCCGGTGCCGAGGTCGTCAGGGTCGATCTCGCCCAGTCCGGAACTGTTGAGTTCGCCGAAGTTCTCTGCGGCTTCCGACTGGATGGCGTCACCGGGCACCAGCGACTCCGCTGGACTATCGACTACACCGCCGGTCAGGGTCGGGACCAGTACGCCGGCGAGGCCAACGGCGAGCAGACAACAGGCGACCAGCAGGACCCGCGTTTTATCCCGAGTCTGTGCTCGCGTCCGGCCAGAATCCTCAGATGCCATTTGTGTGCTGCGTCAGGGCGACGCGTATCGTCACCTCGTAGTCGGGCATGGCTGTTGAATGTTACCCTGCACACGGTGGCGCGGGGAATCCTGTTCTCACGAAGACAGGCTTCCTGTTTCGATGACGCGCTTTGCAGACACCGAAGTTGTGTCCGTAGGGAGCGCAGTCTCCATCTCTGAGAATTCTGCTACCTGAACAATCCATATGGAGCGAAATAGTTGTTCGGGTTATTGTCGCTGCTGCTTCGCATCCACCAACAAGAACTTCACTACAGCGTTGGAATCAGCTACTTTCCCTCCCACCGTGCGGGGATATCTTCATTCGACACACCAGTCGCTCAATAAACGCTAGCCCGCCCAAAGAGAGACGCCTTGGCGTCTCTCAGGCGCTCACCCCCGGCGGATCGTATGGTTCGTTCTTTCTGAGCATGTGGAAGATTGAGACAAGCATCTTGCGAGCTGTTGCGACAATTGCTACCTTGTGCGGTTTATTCCGTGTCTCACGCAACCGCCAGTAGAAATCACTCAGATACGGATCCTTCGCGTTGTGAACCGCAGTATTTGCACACTGGACCAGAATCCACCGCAAGTATCCGTTTCCTTGCTTACTGATGCCGTGCTCAGTCCGCGAGTCGCCTGACTCGCGGACGACCGGGTCCAGACCAGCGTAACTCACAACCTCGCTCGACCGATCGAACCGATCGATCTCACCAAGTTCCGAGAGAATCATCACGCTGGAGTAGGCCGCAATCCCTGGCACCGACATCAAAAGCGACGTTTCTTCTACCTCCGTCGCAACACTCTCTATCTTCCGCTGGAGTACCTTGATCTTCCGCGTAAACTCGTCAACAGCTTCGACCCACTGATTCAACAGCATCTGATACGGCTCCTCAAGAGTGAGTTCCTCCAGGAACTCACGTCCCTCGTCCGTCCAGAGCTTTCCATCGAACGTGATTCCATTCTGGTCAAGTAGCGCAGTCACTTCGTTTTTGAAATCGGTGCGTTTGTTGACCAGCTTCTTCCGACCGCGCGCAAGCGCGCGGTACTTCCTGAACTCTTTTGATGGAACGTAGCTTTCCGGGACTTCATCGAGCCGAAGAAACCGTGCGAGTTGCTTTGCATCCACGCGATCATTCTTCTGTTTTTGCCCAGCAAGCCAATCCGCTTTCACCGGATTGGCGAGCGTCACATCGAGATACTCGTCGAGCGTATCGTAGATTGTGAAGTAGTTGCTGGTGGCCTCAATCGCGGCTTCACCACCAGCATACTTCTGTGCAATCTCGTCGAGGTCCGCGTTTGCGACGCGGACCTCTTCGACGATATCGCCTTCGGCGTCGATTACAGCGACTTGTGCTTGCCGTTTGTGGACATCAATGCCCACGTAGTGATCGGTCATGGTTCACCTCTGGAGTGGCACGCGTGAAGCGGAACGTCATCTCTTCGGGCTTGCAGCCACGGCTGACCGTGGGTCAGCCGGGCTGCGATCCCAATTCTCCTGTTCCTTCGCATGGTTGGTCCGTCACAGGCCCCCGCTCTATGGCGTAGGAGACTGATCGACCTTTCACTCCCTGGCATACTTCACGCTCCAGGGACTTTAGCAGAATTCTCATGGAGTCACAGGCGTCTCTTCGGGCCATCCCAGCCCTAACTCAGAAAAGCCGCGTTGTAGAACGTTCATCGCCGCGTTCGCGTCTCTGTCCGTCTCGAACCCACAACTCGGGCACGAATGTTCTCGTACCCAAATTGGCTTGTCTGTCTCCACATCACACGACGCACACTCTTTGGTCGTCCCCGCCGCTTCGACCTGTACAACATGCGTGCCGTACAACTCTGCCTTGTCTTCGAGGAGTGTGATGAACTGTCGCCACGCCGCGTTTTGTTTGTTGCGAGCGTTCCCGTCGCCCTGAAGCAGACTCTGAACGTTCAGGTCTTCAACAAACACGGCGTCGTACTCTTTGACGAGCCACGTTGAGAGTTTGTGCTGGTAGTCCAACACCTTCCGACGAATCTTTCGTTTGGCTGTGGCGACGTTCTCCTGTTGTTTCTCGTAGTTGTTTGACCCTTTCTCCTTCCGTGAGAGTTTGCGCTGTTCGCGGCGGAGTTGTTCGTATTCGTCTTCGAGGTCGAGCCAGTCGACAGTCTTGCCGTCGCTGGTGTGAATGTAGTTCAGGATACCAAGGTCAATACCCACGTTGTTGTTCGTATTGAGTGAGTCCACGGCGGGTTTCTCTGGCATCTCAGCGTCGTCGATTTCTAATCCGAAGGAGACGAACCACTCGCCTGTGGTCTCTTTTTTGAACGTAGCTTCTTTGATGGTGGCGTGGTCAGGGATTGGGCGCGAGTACCGTATTTTCACCCACCCGACTTTGCTGAAGCGAACGGACGCATACTTGTCGTGGCCCCTCTTTTCATCGAGGTCAAAACCAGACTGGTTGTACGTCACGCTCCGGTAGTCAGTGGGTGATTGCCGCTTGAGCCGACCAACATTGTACCCTTCCTTTTTTTGCGAAGGTTCGAAAGATTACGGTGGAACCGGGCAACGGTGGCTTGTGCGGCTTTTGAGTATGTGTCCGCGAACAGAGACCACTTCCGTTTCCACTCGGGGAGTTTGTTGTTTTGGTCGTACTCGCTGGGCTTGTGTTCTTCGGGACTATTCGTGTAGTCCCAGCGGACGTGGTTGTAGAGTTGGCGATGAACGTCGAGATGGTGTTCCAGTCCGTCTGCTACCTCTCGTGTCGGGTAGGCTCGGTAGCGGCGACTGTACTCCATCGCAGTCTCTTGATTAGCGATATATTCAGTTAATGGTTAGTATCCCTGTGTGTCGGCTTTATCCCCACCCACGGTAGGTCGGGGGTATTCTCGCAAACGGATATAAATTCTGTGTGCCGGGCGGCGGGCGCACGCCAGAGTTAGGGTCTCCTATCCACAACGGGACGACATGGACGCACACCTCCGGGCCGGTATCGCTATCTACAACGCCGGGGGCTACCACGCCGCACACGACGCCTGGGAGGACCACTGGCTCGACCTCGAAACGGGGACCGACGACGAGCGATTTCTCCACGGGCTCATCCAGTTCACAGCCGCGGTGTTTCACGCCCGCAACCGCAACTGGTCGGGTGCGACCGGACTCGCTGAGAGTGGTCGCGCGTATCTCGCTGGCCTCGGCGACGAGTACCGTGGCGTCGATGTCGCCGGCGTTCGGACTGCTCTCGGCGCGCTCGCGCGCGACCCCGAACGAATCGAGCGCGCCCGTCCGCTCCCGCTCACACACGGCGGTAAGACCATCTTACCGACCGACCTCGACTTCGAGTCGACGGCCGTCGCCGCCGAGGTTCTGGCGGAAGAACACGGCCACGACGAGGGGCGCATCGAGCGAGCCGTCGAGTACGCCCGTGCGGACCTCGATAGCGGGAAGACTGCGAGTCCGTTCGTGACGCTGCTTTTCGACTTCGTTCGCGAACCGGACCGGCGTGGTATCATTACGCAGCGCCTCGGTGAGCACGTCCAGCGCCGCACGCACCGCGAGTCTGACGTCGAGGGGCTGTTCGACTGAGTTCGAAAGCGGGTCCGAGGGTTTAGGTATAGCCTAGCGCGAAGTAAGGCTATGGTAACTCGGCGGGTGCTCGTCGTCGCTCTCCTTCTGGTCGCCGGTCTCGGCGTGGCGACGTTTACCGTTTCTGCGGACGGGGACGGCCGACCGGTCGCGACCGAACTGCTCTCCGGAACGAACCCACTGGATGCAGACACCGACGGGGACGGACTTGACGACGACGAGGAACTCGACGAGTACGAGACCGATCCGACTGACGCCGATACGGACGGGGACGGGCTCGACGACGGCGAAGAAGTCAACGAGCACGAGACGGACCCGACAGATATCGACAGCGACGGTGACGGACTCGACGACGGACAGGAATTGGCTGACCACAGCACGGACCCGACGGATACCGATACCGACGGTGACGGTCTCTCCGATGGCGAGGAACTCGACGAGCACGACACCGATCCGACTGACGCCGATACGGACGGCGATGGACTCCCGGACGGGGCGGAGGTCGCCGAGTACGGCACCGATCCCACTGCTGCGGACACGGACGGCGACGGGCTGAGCGACTGGGACGAACTGGAGAAATACGAGACGGACCCGACGGATACCGATACCGACGGTGACAGACTCGCTGATGGTGCGGAGATCAGCGAGTACGCCACGGACCCCACTGCCGTGGATACCGACGCGGACGGGCTGGTTGACGGGGAAGAAGTCGGCGAGTACGGGACTGACCCCACCGCCGCAGACACGGACGAGGACGGACTTGACGACGACGAGGAACTCGACGAGTACGGGACCGACCCGACCGACACGGACACGGACGGCGACGGCCTCGACGACGGTGCCGAAGTGACAGAGTACGCTTCGGACCCGACCGTCGAAGATACGGACGGTGACGGGTTGACCGACGGTGCGGAGGTCAACCAGTACGGAACAGACCCGGCCGCTGTCGACACGGACGACGACGGGCTCGATGACGGCGAAGAGGTCACCGACTACGCCACGGATCCAGCGGTTGCAGACACCGACGGCGACGGCCTGCTGGACGGCGAGGAAGTCGACCAGTACGGCACGGATCCGACCGATTCTGACACCGACGGAGACGGAATTAGCGACGGCAAGGAGGTCAACGAATTCGGGACGGACCCGCTCGTCGTGACCACCGACCGGGACGGCGACGGCCTGCCGGACGACGCCGAGCGAGAGGAGTACGGGACCGATCCGTCCGTCGCAGATACGGACGGCGACGGACTCACCGACGGCGAGGAAATCAACCAGTACGGCACGGACCCGACCGACCCGGACACGGACGGTGATGGGCTCTCTGATGGTGCTGAAGTCGCCGGGCAGACCACCGGTGGTGTCGCTCTCCCCGATGCCGACCCGCTGTCGATAGACCTCTACGTCCAGTTCGACTACGCACAGGGGGACGCACTCAAATCCGAGGCGTTTCTCGACGACACCAGACAGAACTGGGACGCGATGCCGGTCGAGAACCCCGACGGCTCGACGGGTATCGACCTCCACATCCGCGAGGGTGGCTACGTCGACGGTTCACCAACGTTCAGCGGCAACAACTTCCACGATATCAAACGTGACTACCACCGCTCCCAGCTCGGCGACCGGGTCGGCGTCTACCACCAGACTATCTTCCTCCCGTTCGAGTCGAGGGTCGGCTACGACGGGTACGGCGAGGTGCCCGGCGAGTACACGATCGTCGACACCACTGCCCGGGACAGCTTCCAGCGCAACATGGTCGTCCACGAACTGCTCCACAACGTGATGGGGACGCTCGAAGCGCCCCAGGCCTGCACCGACGACCCGGCACACTACTGTGCTGACGGCTGGCTCCAGAGTACGGTCACGACCGGCGAAGACGAGTTCCTGCCCCAGCCGCTGGCAGAGCAAATCGAGCGAAACGGGTTCGAATCGTAACTGCTGCCCCGGCCAACAGAGGTATTATGTCCCACACATCCTTACTACCGCTGTGTCGACTGCCGTCCTCACCGTCACGGCAATCATTCTGGCGCTCGGAATCGCCGCGCAGGTGCTCGCAAAGCGTCTCAAAGTTCCGAGCGTACTGTTTCTCATTCTCATCGGCGTGAGTCTCGGTCCGTCGGGGATAGGGTTCGTCACCCCAGACACCTTCGGTGCGGGGCTCTCGACTGTCGTCGGGTTGAGTGTGGCGATTATCGTCTTCGACGGTGCGTTTCAACTCCATCGCGAGCAGCTCCGCCGGACACAAAAAGCCGTTATCGGACTGACGACTGTCGGAGCACTGGCGATGCTTCTCGGAACCGCTCTCGCAGTCCGGGTTTTCCTCGACACGAGCTGGGGGTTGTCGCTGCTCGTCGGTTCGCTGCTTATCGCGACGGGACCGACCGTCATCACCCCCATCTTCGAGGTGATTACCGTTCGAGAACATCTGGAGACGACGTTCGAAGCCGAGGGCATTTTCAACGACGTGACTGCTGCGATTCTCTCTATCGTCATCTTCGAGACGGTCGTCGTCGAATCGGCGCCGACAGAGATTCCCTTTGGCTTCCTCCAGCGACTCGGCGTCGGTGTGCTGGTCGGCGTCGGCATCGCTGTCGCAATGTGGCTCTTTCTCACTCGGGTGAAAATTTCGGCCAGCGACGCTCCGCGAGTCGCCAGGCTGACGGTCCTGTCGGCTGTTATTCTCGCCTACGGCCTCTCGGAGGCGGTACTCGCAGAAACTGGCGTTGCGGCCGTCGCCGCTGCCGGACTCGTACTCGGCAACGCGGAACTGGCCCATCGGGAGTCGATTCACCAGTTCAACCGGGACCTGACGCTCGTCGTCCTCGCTATCGTCTTCATTTCGCTTGCGGCGCTCATCGACTTCGGCGCCCTGCTCGGCCTCGGCGTGGGTGGGCTTGCGGTCGTCGCGGTCGTCACCCTCGTCATCCGGCCGATTGTGGTGTTCCTTTCCACACAGGACCCGCAGTTCACGCGGAACGAAACCCTGTTTCTCAGTCTCGTCGGTCCCCGCGGCATCATCCCCGCGAGCATCGCGACACTGTTTGCAATCGAACTCCAGGGTGCCGGGCAGTCCGGTGCGGCCCAGATTCTCGCCGGTACTGTCTTTCTCGTCATTTTCGTAACGATCGTCCTTCAGGCTGGTCTCGCCCGGCAGATTGCGACCATTCTCGGTGTGATACCAATGCCAACCATCCTCATCGGCGGCGGCCGAGTCGGCCGTATGCTCGCCGAACGACTCCAGAATCGCGGCGAAAACGTCCTGCTCATCGACGCCGATCAGACGGTCGTCGACCAACTCCAGCGCGATGGCTTTACCGCCCAACAGGGTGACGGGACAGAAGCGGAAGTTCTCCGGTCGGTCAACGCCGAGCGTGCAACGCGGGTTATCGCTGTGACGAGAGACGACAACACCAATTTGCTCGTCGCCCAGCTGGCCCGGACGAAATTCGACGTCGACGATGTCTACGCCCGCGTCAACGACCCGGAAAACGTCGAGACGTTCGAGGCGCTCGACGTGACCGCTATCGACGCGACCCGGGCGACAGCGTGGTCTATCGACAACGAAATCGAGCGTCCAGAACTCGCCCACTGGATGAATGCGCTCGGCAACGACCACGACGTTCAACAGATCGAACTCACGGCCGACGATCTGGTTGGCCAGACGATCCGAGAGGTAAACGCCGAGATTCCCGACGGCTGTATCGTCGCTGTCATCGGCCGGGACGGTGAAACGCACGTTCCGTCGGCCGACGAGTCGTTGCAGTACGGCGATACGGTCACGTTTCTCGGTCAGCGGAGCGCCGTCTCGGGCGCAGTTCGGCGGTTCCATCCTCGAAACTGAGTCGCACGTCTCGGCCGTCGACGAAATCTCCAGAAACGAGTCCGAATATTCATAATAATATCGCCAGTATGGGTAAAGTATTAGCATAAATATGTTTCTATGCTGCCCCTGTGTCGTATTCAATATCGTATCGTCACATGTATGCTCCTCTCTGGTGACTCCTTGTGATGGCGCTTTTTGAGGGCGCTCTCAGGGAGTGGCTATCGTTTTCTGCCTGCCGGAAAATAGTATCTGAATGCGAATATAACTACATTTATATACTATATTTACTACCAAAAAACTCGTCCTGTCGTGTGGCTGTAGTAGTATCAGATAATTGATCAAAATTCTCTGTTTTGTAGGTTTTTCGAAGCTACTGAGGCGTAACGTTACAACATTAGAGCTGTAGAATAACAGTATTTGAATATATGTCTGTCTCTGTATATAAATATCGTCTATTCAAAAGTAGCTGTTAAAAGTATAAAAAATATATACTGTTTTCTAATATTGTATTATATATCGAGGGGCAGACTCATCGGTGTCTTGAGCTCACCCGAGATTGACGTTGATTGCTTTCGTCTGAGTGAATTCCTCGATGGCTTCGGCCGCGTTCTCCCGGCCGGTACCGGACTGCTTGTAGCCGCCGAACGGCTGGCCCGCTGAAACGTCGTTGTAGTGGTTCACCCAGACGACGCCGGCTTCGAGTCGCCGAGCGGTTCGGAGCGCCTTGGTAATGTCGTTGGCGATGACACCGGCGGCGAGCCCGTAGTCCACGTCGTTCGCGCGCGCAACCACTTCGTCTTCGTCACTCCAGGAGAACGTCTCCATGACCGGACCGAATATCTCTTCCTGGACGGAGGGATGGTCGTGGTCGATATCGTCGATGACTGTCGGCTCGTAGAACGCACCGCTGTCCAGCGCGTCGTCGTCGGGCATTCCCCCGCCGGTTCGAATCGTCGCGCCGCTCTCGCGAGCCGCCTCGACGAACTCGTGGGTTCGTTCGACCTGCTCGTCGGAGACCTTCGGTCCCATATCTGTCGATTCGAGCAACGGGTCACCGACGGTCATGCCGGCGGCGGCCTCGGTGAACGCGTCGAGGAACTCCGCTTCGATGTCCTCGTGGACGAACAGGCGCGACCCGGCCGCACAGCACTCGCCTTTGTTGAAGAAGATGGCCATCATCGCCGCTTCGACGGCCTCTCCGAGGTCGGCGTCGGGATAGACGATGACCGGACTCTTCCCGCCGAGTTCCAGCGTGGTCTTCTTGATGTCTTCCGCCGAATTTCGGATGATTTCTCTCCCAACGTCGGTCGACCCGGTGAAGGAAATCTTCGGCACGTCTTCGTGCGTCGAGAGGGGTTCGCCGGCGTCTTCACCGTACCCTGTCACGACGTTGATAACCCCGTCGGGGACGACGTCGTCGACGAGTTCCATCAGCTTCAGGATAGACAGCGGCGTCTCTTCGGAAGGTTTGAGTACGACCGTGTTGCCGGCCGCAATAGCGGGACCGATCTTCCAGATGGCGATCAACAGCGGAAAGTTCCACGGGACGATGGCTCCGACGACTCCGTATGGCTCTTTGATCGTGAACACCTGTTTCTCCCGGTCGAAGAGGTCGTTCGTCTGTCGCGTCTCGCCGTTTACCGAGCGGGCAGCGGCAGCGTAGTATGTGAGGTGGTCGACGACCAACCCCATATCTCCCATCGCCTCGGTAATCGTCTTCCCCGTATCGAGGACTTCGAGCGTTGCGAGCGCCTCCTGATTCTCCTCGACGGCGGCCGCTATCTCCGAGAGAACGCGCTGTCGTTCGCCCGGGGAGGCGGTACCCCATCCCTCGTCGAACGCCGACTGCGCTGCCTCGACGGCGCGGTCGATATCTGCCGCGTTCCCGGCCGGGACCTCTCCGAGAGCCTCTCCCGTCGTCGGGTCGCGGGTCTCGATCGTTTCGTCGCTGTCTCCCGGAACGAACTCTCCGCCGATGTAATGAGAGAGGTTCTCGGGAAGCGCGTCAGATGCTGCCTCCCGGTGTCGCTGTTTGATCTCACTTTCCGTCTCTGCGGAACTATCACTTGCTGTACTCATGGTGCTGACAGTGACAATATTTACCACGACGCATTAAATAGTTAACTGAAACTGTATTATATTTCACTACTATTCTCTCTCACACGCTATATTTTAACCAAGTTAGCGAACTTCGGATGATGAATTAATACGCCAATCTCCTTCTACCGTTGCCTCTGATTCTGACTGGGTATACGTGGATATGGTGTGTTGCCTGTCGACTGGAACGCGATGGTCGAATCCCTTGGTGAAGTTGTTCAGACAAAAAGTGCCACAGAACCCTTGGAGAACACTTATATCCGTTGCGAACGGCACTTGTGAATAACATACTACAATGCTCAACGGGAACGATTTCGAGTTTGACCTCTCGCCCCGAGATGTCGCTATTCTCAAAGCGAGAGTGAAATATCCCGAAAAACCAGTGAGTAAACTTCGAGATATCCTGGAAGAGGAGTTCGACATCTCACTGTCACACAACCGTGTCAACGAGATTCTCAACGAGATGCGGGCGGAGGACATGTTCTCGATGCGGGCGATCCCGAATCGGAACATCTTCGAGTACTATCTCTTTCAGGTTGCCTTTCATTACTCGAATTTTGATGAAAACTGGGAACGGTGTTACAAAAAGTTGCTCGACGACCCACACGTTATGCTGTTCTGTAGTGCCGACGACTACCACGAGTGGCAGTTCGTCGCGCAGTTTGCCTCGCCGGAACAGAGCGAGGAGTGGCGCCACGAGTTCGTCAAAGAGTACGGCGATTTCATCGCCCAGGTCGACAAAACGGCGTTCCCGACGGTCCACAAGTTCGAGACGGCTGCAGCCGTATTCGACGATCTGCTCCGTGACATGGGTGGCGAGGAGTATCTCGGTGAAGTCGACCAGCAAACTGGTGAGCAAGAAGACACCGACCGGGTCTCCGTGAACCAGTGAAACGCTTATTTTCCTCGCTCTCGGACTGTGGGTAGAGGCACCACGCCACACGTACGGCGCTGTCGTGACGGGTGATACAGCATGACCACGAAATCACAAGCAGAACACGAGCAGACGAAAGCCCGCCACGCCGATCTCGCCGCTGCCTTACTGCCGGACGGGCCGCTCGAACACTTCGTCGGTGGGGAGTGGCATGCCGAGAGCGGAACCGATACGTTCCCCTCGATAAATCCGACCACAGGTGAGACACTCGTCACTGTTTACGAAGGCACGAAAGACGATGTCGACCGCGCCGTCGATGCGGCCTGGGATGCCTACGAGAACCGGTGGTCGGAGAGCACGCCAGCGGAACGACAGCAACTCCTCCAGGAGATGGCCGCCCGACTCGAGGCACGGGCCGACGATTTCGCACACATCGAGGTTCTCGACAACGGGAAACCGATAACGGAGGCCCGGCAGGACATCGATCTCGCCGTCGACCATCTCCGCTATTTCGCGGCGGCGGCCCGCAATCTCGAGGGAAAGACGGTCCCGCACGGCGACCTCCACATTCAGACGAGACGGGAACCGTACGGTGTCGTCGGACAGATTGTCCCCTGGAACTTCCCGCTGTTGCTCGCCGTCTGGAAACTCGCGCCGGCGCTCGCGGCCGGGAACGCCGTCGTCCTCAAGCCGGCCGAGCAGACGCCAGTGTCGCTGTTGACCTACATGCGCGAAATCGAGGATATCCTCCCGGACGGCGTTATCAACGTCGTCACCGGTTTCGGGCCAGAGACGGGGTCGCCGCTGGTCTCACACGACCGGATTCCGAAGGTCGCGTTCACCGGGTCGACGGAAGTGGGGCGGGGCGTAATGAAGGCCGCTGCCGATACGATTAGCGACGTGACGCTGGAACTCGGCGGGAAGAGCCCGCTGGTCATCGCGCCCGATGCCGACCCCGCCACTGCGGCCGACGTTGCCGTCGACGCGATGTTCTTCAACGGCGGGGAGTGCTGCAGTGCCGGGACCCGTCTGTTCGTCCACGAGTCGGTCGCCGACGAGTTCGTCCCCGCCTTTCTCGATGCGGTTCGTGACCTCCAGATGGGCGACCCGCTCGACGACGCGACCGACCTGGGACCACAGGTCAGCCGTGCTGAAGTCGAGAAGACGCTTCACTACATCAATCTCGCACAGAATTCAGACGCGACGATTCTCCAGGGCGGTGGCGTCGTCGAGGAAGGGCTGTTCGCAGAGGGCTGTTTCGTCGAGCCGACCGTCGTCACCGGCGTCGACGCCGACAGCCCAATCGTCACACAGGAGATTTTCGGGCCTGTCGAGGTGATTCTCGAGTGGGACGACTACGACGAGATGATTGCACGCGCGAACGACGTGGACTACGGGCTCGCCGCCGGCGTCGTCACTGACGACCTCTCCTTTGCACACAACATCTCACGGGACCTCAAAGCCGGGAACATCTGGGTGAACACGTTCAACCGGCTCCCACCCGGCCAGCCCTTCGGCGGCTACAAACAGTCCGGCATCGGCCGAGAGGGTGCGATGGAGACGCTCCGGGAGTACACGCAGACGAAATCGATAACGATGGATCTGGGCGAGGGTCAGTAGCCGCTGAGGTTGAACTTGCCCATCTGCGTGTACGTCGTGATACCCGAGGCGTGTGGCACCTCGTCAGTCGGAGCCTCCATCAGCAACCAGAAGAAGACCTCCTCGCCCTGAATCGGCTCGCCGTCGACGTACTGTGCGGGGTGATAGAACTCGAGTTCCGGAACCGGGTTCTCCGGGTTGGCCCGGATTACCTGGCCGATTTCGTCGTCTTTTGGCCTGACGACGACGACCTCCTTCAAGTTATCCAGCGGGATGTCGATGGTCTCCGGCCCGTCGGGGTTCGTGAACCGGACCAACATCTCTTCGCTCACCTCGTTGCTGCCGAGGTAGAACTCCTCTTCGGGAGTCTGCCACTCGTCGCCGTCGAATATCCTCGTCTCGACGCCGTCGGTCGTCCCCGGGGTCGGCTTCGTCAGCCAGTTTTCGAGGTAGTACTGCGCTGGCCCGTCGTTTTCGCGCTCGCGGTACTCGTAGAATTCGTTGACGTATCCGGGTCCGTGCCGCTGGAACACCGGCATGAAGACGCCGTCCTCGTAGAACTGGTAGTTGATGTAGTAGTTGTACGGCGCAAAGCGGTGCCCGGAGTGGAAGTCGCGGGCGTTCTCGACGGCACCGGTATGGTAGTGCGTACGGATGTTGAACCCGCCCGGTCGACTTTCATTCGAGGGGTACTCGGTCTTACCGAGGATACCCGGACCACCGAGACTGAGGCTGTGGATGTCCCAGTAGATGAGTTCGCCGCTGATGACCGGCTCGTTGTCGGGGAACATCCACTCACGGGTGTTCCGGCCGTTCCGCCTGGGCATGTCGTAGCAGGTGGACGTGCTGTAGGGGGCGGTCAGCGAGAAGACCGGCTTGCCGTTGAAGTCCGCGCTCACCTCCGCACCGACCGTCCGGGGCCCGCTCCAGTTGATCGACCAGCCGTCCTGTTCGAACTCCTGAGCCGGTTCCTCTATGCGGTGGTAACCGTTCGGAGCCGTAATCTGTGGCCGTTGCATCATCGGCGGCTCCGGAACTTCGCCGAGGACAGTCTCGCCCATTGTCGCGGTGTTCTGGGCCATCCTGTGTGTCGGGTGCTCGGCGAAGTCGTTGACGATATGGACGTCGAGCAACTCGGCCTCCTCGCCGGTCACGTCCATGAAGCCGCTGACGACCTTGAGCTCGCCGCCGTCCATCACGAAGTACGCGAGGTTTGAGGCCTCGCCGTGGCCGTAGTCGCCGTAGCTGGTGATGATTTCCGCGGCCTTGACCATCGGGTACCACTCGTTGCCTTCGAGGTGCTGCCAGATCTCCTCTTTGTCCAGCATCTTCTCGTGGCGGGCCCGCTGGGTGTCGTTCCAGTCGCCTCTGGTCCAGGTCACGTCGGTCGGCTCGTTGATCTTGAGACCGACGAGTTCGTCGGTCACCCGGTCGACGAGTCCGTAGGCGACCTGTCGATCCGTCGCGGTGACTTCGAAGGTCCCTGAATCGGGGCCACCCTCGACGGTCATCCCTGTGGTCCCCTGGACGCTGACGGCGTCGAGCCGGTTCGTCAGCGGGTCGTACGCCTCGAAGGACGCGACCCAGTCGCTGGCGACTTCGTTTACCCGGGGGTCGGCGACAAGCGCCTCAACGGCCTGCCGTTTCCGGTAGGCCCACAGATCCTCGAACCCGAACTCACTCACGTCGCGGGGACCGATCCGCCGCGCGGACGTAATTCGTTCGCCGGGCTCTGGTGGGTCTTCGGGCTCGTCGTCCGAGTTGTCCGAATCGTTCTGTCCCGGCGTTGGCGTCGAATTCGGGGTCGACGTGTCTGCTGGTGTGTCGTCGGTCCCGTTGTCCGACGTACTGCACCCGGCGAGTGACGCGCCCGCTGCCATACTCATCGCTGCGATAAACCGCCTCCTGCTTGTACTTTTGAGTTGCTCACGAATGTCGTCGTCTGACATGGCCTACCACATTATGCTATCAGCTCTCACTTATATATTTGGGTGATGGTTAAATCGACAATCTCTCTATAGTATGGCGAGTCCTCCTCGCAAAAACACCTCTCACTGGCCTGTCTCGGACAACCAGAACAGATGGTTGAATTCGAAGTCCCCCCACAGATCCAAGCTGTGGGGTTCCGTCTGTGTCGTTGACCGTCACGCCCGCCCAAAATTCAATATAATTGACCAATTTCGAGATAATACATCTCATTATATAACACAACACTCCCCAATTCACGCATAGTATAACCTGCCCTTCAAAAGTTATAATATGGTCGTCTCAGATAAGTGTACTGTCAGCAATGGACAACCATCGGCGGCGCACTATTCTTCGAACTGCAGGTATCGCACTCACCGGTGCCATCGCGGGCTGTAGCGGCGGCGAGAGCACTGACGACGAAACGACTGACGACGAGACAACCGACGTCGAGAGCGACGAAACCGAACAGCCGGCGGAGACATCGACCACGACGGCCGACGACGGCACTCAGAGCCCGCCGTCAGTCGACGAATTTCTCGCGGAGACGAGCAACTACGAGTCTATCGAGGACAGGACCGGTACGGATTCCGTAGAGGTGCAGGTCGGCACCGAAGCAAACGGCGCGAACTTCGGTTTCTCACCCCCCGCAATCCGCATCGACCAGGGAACGTCGGTCACGTGGGTCTGGACGGGAAATGGCGGAATCCACAACGTCGTAGCGAGATATGGTGCCGATTTCCGGAGCGAACAGACGGACGAGAGCGGTCACACCGTCACGGAATCGTTCGACGAGAGTGGGACCGTCCTGTACGTCTGTGATCCGCACGAAGGTACCGGGATGAAAGGCGCAATTGTCGTCGAGTAGCCGAACACAGGTCCGGGTGCCTCGTCGACCACCTGAACGGACGAATAAGTTTTTGTGCGACTGCGTGCACGTGACTGGTATGGATATCGATCTGCCGGGTACCGACGAGAACCGACTGTTCGACACCCACGCCCACCAGCCGACGAGCGAGTTCCTCCACGACGCCGGCGGCGAGATGATGCAAGACGCCGCCGATCGGTTCGGGACGACCCTCGACACCTGGGACTACGAGGAGATGCTCGACGAGTACCACGACGCGGGCATCGGCGGTGCCGTCCTGCTCGGGTGGGACGCCGAGACGAACACCGGCAACCCCCCCGTTCCGAACGACTACGTCGCGGAAGTGCGCGACGAATACCCCGACTTCTTCGTCGGCTTTGGCAGCGTCGACCCGCTGAAAGACGATTGTGTGCAGGAGGCGATCCGATGTGTCGAGGACCTCGGTCTCTCGGGGTTCAAGTTCCAGCAAATCGCCCAGGGCTTTGACCCCTCTGCCGACCGGCACGACCACCTCTGGAGCACTATCGAGGACCTCGGTGTCCCCGTCGTCTTCCACGGTGGGAACTCCACGCTCGGGGCCTGTAGCGCCGGTGGCCGCGGCCTCAAGGTCAAGTACGGTAATCCGATGCTCATCGACGACGTGGCCGCAGAACACCCGGACCTCCAGATCCTCATCGCACACCCCGCCTATCCGTGGGAGAAAGAACAGCTCGCCATCTGCCAGCAGAAGGGCAACGTCTACATGGACCTCTCGGGGTGGATTCCGAAATACATCGACGAGCAGGTGCTTCAGTACGCGGGCTCGCTGCTCAAAGACAAGGTGATGTTCGGCACCGACTACCCGATGATCGACCCCGAGACCTGGCTTACCTCCTTTGCCCAGGACACGGAGTTCAGCGAGGAGGTACAGCGGAAAATCCTCTACGAGAACGCCGAGGAGTTTTTCGACCTCTAATCAGGAATCGAAATCCGGTTTGCGGCCGTTCAGAAACGCGTCGACTCCCTCCTCGTGCGCGTCGGTGTCGTAGGCCATCGACTGGAGGCGGGCTTCCTGCTTGAGACCGTCACCCCAGGAGTGGCCGAGATTGTCGTGGATGGCTTCCTTTGCCAGCCCGATGTTCGCAGTCGGGCGATCTCGGAGCGTCTCGAGGAGTTCTCCGACGCGGTCGTCCAACCGGTCGTCCGGAACGGTCTCGTTGACGAGGTCGAGGTCGGCGGCCTCGCTCGCGTCGATGAGTTTCCCGGTAAAGGCCAGTTCCTTCGTCTTGCGCAACCCGATGAGGCGTGGCAGGATAGCCGTTGCACCCATGTCTGGCACGAGACCGACGTTGATGAACGACGCGCCAAACCGGGCAGAGTCGGCGGCGTACGCGAAATCCGACACCGCGACCAGTGACATCCCGGCACCGACGGCGTCGCCGTTGACTTTCGCGACGATAGGGACAGGGGCTGAGAGCGCGTTCTCGGCGACGCGACCGAGCGTCGTCCGGACGCGTTCGTACGCTTCGGGCGTCGTCTCCTCGCGTTCGGCCATCGCCTCGATATCGCCGCCCGCGCTGAACGACTCGCCGTCGCCGGTGATGAGGACTGCGTCGTGGTTGGCGGGGTCGAGGTCGGCGAGAGCGTCGGCCAACTCGCGGGCGACGGCGGCGGTCATCGCGTTTCGAACGTCTGGACGGTCGAACGTAATCTCTCGAACAGTGCCGTCGTCGATGCGCATGTGCGTACTCGCGTGTGCGGACACTTTGTTCTAGTCATCGTCGTCGGCCCGCTGATCGCTGGACTCGTCGGCGCCGGTCTGGAACAACTGCGAGAACAGCGCGTGCTGGGCACGATGGAGTCGCTCGATGAACGCGGATTTGCTGATGCCCATCGCGTCGGCAACCTCGTCGGCCGTCACCTCTCGCGGAACGGTAAAGTACCCCATGTTGACGGCCTGGCGCAGACTCTCTTCCTGGGCGGGTGTGAGGTCCCACTGCTGTGCGATGGAGTCGTCCTCTTCGGACCGGAGCGCGTAGACGCGCTCCAGCTTGACACCGACGGTCTCGCCGGCGGTCTCCATGACCGACCTGAGAACCTCGTGGCCGACGACGGCTCCCGTCAGGATGGCGTTCCCGTCCTGGTAGGTCAGCGACTCGACCATGAAGCCGGCGCTGATGAGTTCGTGAACGACACACTGGTGTAAGGACAGACAGCGGTAGCTGTAGCGGCCGTCGCTTGCCGACTGGTAGAGATAGCGGATGCGGTCGTCATCGTCAAGGAACGCTGTGAGTTCATCGTTCGGCGCGGAACTGAACCGCAAGAGGACGTTTCCGTCGTCGCGCAAGAGCGGTGGCGCCCCGTCGATGACGCCACTGGTCGCCCGACTCGCATCCGCCAGTGGGCAGTCGTCGCCCTCGATTCGAAACTCCGTCATCAGGCACTCGTCTATCATTACCCGCAGTATTACGGCCAACTATATATAAAACCCGTCTATGGGCGGCACAATTAGTAAGGGATACCACCCCTAACGTTGTGATGAACCATGAACATCGACGAAGTGAAAAACAGAGCAGGTCCACGCGAGTTCGCTCCGAAGGACGACCTCCCGGAGGAGTACAGGAAGGCCGCGACGCGAATGCTCGAGTTCCACGCCAACAGCGAGATTATGGGCGCGTACCTCGAACGGCCGTTCATCCGACAGGCACCGAGCCTCGAGCGGAAGATGGCTTTCAGCGCGAAGACTCAGGACGAAATCGGCCATGGGCAGATGCTCTACCGGGCGGCCGAATCGCTGGGCATCAAGACGCGCGACGAGATGCTCGACGACCTCGCAGCGGGTAAAGGGAAGTTCCTCAACTGCTTCCACTACCCGATGGAAAGCTGGGTCGAGACACCGATGATCGCCTTCTTCGTCGACGGCGCCGCGATGCGCCGCCAGGCGACGCTGAAGAAGTCCAGCTGGGAGCCCTACGCCCACGCGATGGACAAAATCTGCTTCGAGGAAGGGTTCCACGTCAAGCACGGCGAGGACATCCTCCGCGAGCTGATGAACGGATCGAAGAAGGAACAGCAGATGACCCAGGAGGCCTTCGAGATGTGGTGGCCGCGCATCCTGCAGTTCTTCGGCCCCACCGACGACAAGTCGTCGCACCACGACTTCGCCGCCGACGTCGGCCTGAAGGTCATGACCAACGACCAGCTCCGGAACGCGTTCCTCAACACCTACATGCCCAAGGCCGAGAAGTACGGCCTTGAGATTCCTGACGAGCCGCGCATTCGGGAGAACGGCGACGGCACTTACGAAGTCGTCGAAGATGACCTCGACTGGGACGAGTTCTTCACCATCGCGAAGAACGATTACGAGCCCGGTGTCGGTCAGATCGAAGGCCGCAAGCACGCACAGGACGCCGTCGAGTGGGTCCGCAACTCACTTGACGAGCAGGAAGCACTTGCTGCGAGTTCGCAGTCCCCACAGGCGGCTGACTAATCATGATCTGGGAAGTATTCCGACAGCAGAATGCGGGTGGCTATCACACCCATTGTGGCAACGTTCACGCACCCGACCGCGAGATGGCGCTGCTGTTCGCGGAGATTCAGCACGGCCGGCGCAAGCCGACCAACAGCCTCTGGGTCGCCCCGCAGGACGAGATCGGCGAAGTCGACACCGAGGACGCGAAGTTCGGTGGCACGACCAACAAATCCTACCGGTTCGCCCGCACGTACAACGTCGAACCGGCCGCCGAGGAAGTCGAAGCCTCCGAGAAGGAACTGACAGAGGCCGAGGAACAGCGAGGTGAGGCATAATGGCGACCACGGAGGACGTCAGTCTCGACAGCCCCGACGACCTCGACGACGAGCAGCGCGAAGCGGTGAAGGACCTGCTCCTCCGTCTGGCCGACGACGAACTCGTCCTCGCCGAGCGCTACACCGAGTGGCAGGTCCGCGCGCCGACGCTGGAGTCGGACATCTCGCTGGCCAATATCGCACAGGACGAACTGGGCCACGCCCGCCTGTGGTACAACGTCATCGAAACCTTTGGCTACGACGAGACCGACCTCATCTGGGAGCGCGACGCGGAGGACTTCCGTCACAGCACCCTGGTCGAACTCCCATTCGAGGAGGGCGACTGGGCCGATGCCGTCGTTCGGAGCTACCTCTACGACGTGGCCGAGGACATCCAGCTCCGCGCGCTGGAGGACTCGACGTACGCGCCTATCCGGGACCGTGTCGGCAAGGTCCTCGGCGAGGAGGATTACCACCTCGAGTTCGCCGAGAGCTGGATGGAACACCTCGCAGCCGACGACGAGGCCCGCGAGAAACTCCAGGACGCCCTCGACCGGCTATACCCCTACGCGCTGACGCTGTTCGAGCCCAGCGACGAGGACATCGAGGAGACGATCATGGAACTCGGCCTCCGCGACGAGGAACTCGTCGGCCTGCGCGACGAGTGGTACGACCGCGTGAGTTCCTACCTGGAATCGATCGGGCTCGAGGTTCCCGAACTGGACCTGCCCGAACAGTACGACATCCACGTCTCGCCCGATCAGCTCCCGGAGCACGTCGGTCGCGACGGCAACCACACCGACGACTGGGAAGCACTGCTCGATGAGATGACGAATACCTACGAGGAACTCGGTCGCGACTACGCTACCCGCATCATGGACGACGATGAGTAGCGAATACGAGCGACCAGAGCGAGACGACGACGCCGTGGCGTGTGGCTACACCAGCTACGACACCGACGACGATGTCGAGTACGCCGAAAAGGAGTCCGTCGACAACGAGGTCCCCGCCACCGGCACCGGTGCCGAAGGCGTCGAACGACGCGTCTGGGAGGCGCTGTACAAGGTCGAGGACCCCGAGATGCCGGTCTCCATCGTGGACCTGGGACTCATCTACGGCGTCGATGTCGACGACGGCACCGCAAACGTCGACATGACGCTGACGTACACCGGCTGTCCGGCCCGCGAGATGCTCCTCAACGAGGTCAAGCAGTCCGTGTCCGCCGTCGACGGCGTCGAGTCGGCCGAAATCACGCTCGTCTGGTCGCCCGGCTGGACGGTCGAGATGGTCACCGAACAGGGCAAGAAATCACTCCGTGAATTCGGACTGAGTGTCTAACCATGCGAAACCTAGATCCAAGCGTCGATACGTCCGGCAAGTTCGAAGCAGTCGAGTGCCCGTACTGTGGCTCGACTGAGACAGAGCGGGACCACCCGAAAGGGCCGTCGCTGTGTCGCTCGATGCACTACTGCAACGAGTGCGAGCAGCCCTTCGAGCGGTTCTCATAGGCTGGCCTCGGCCTTTGTCTGTCCCAGCCCCACCGACTCAAAAATTTGATAGTGTGTGATATCTTCACACGTTAGTCGCGTTGTGTAGTCATTCATAGCTGTCGGTCTCGTCGTCGTGGGCGGGCTGCGTCGCCGGGTTCGAATCCGGCGTGACTTCGGTACTGACGCTGGGGGGGCTATCGAACGTGACCCTAACGACCGTTCCCCGTGGCGTTCTGTCCGTGATGGTGATCTCGCCACCGGACTGTCGAACAATCCAGTAGACGAGCCAGAGTCCGAAGCCACTCCCGTGATAGAGCTGGTCGATATCGCGGGTTTCGCTGAGTATCTCCCGCTCCATCTTCGAGATGCCGGGTCCGTTATCGGCGATGTACAGTTCGACTGACTCCCCCTCAACGGTGAGACACACCGACACGTTCGGGGTGGGCTGGTCGTTGTGTTCAATGGCGTTTGTCAACAGTTCTTCGACGGCAGCGTGTAGCTCTGGGACCGCTGAAACGTACGCCTCCTCCGGCAGGTCGAGCGTGATTCGTGCCCCGGAGAACGAGTCGCGAACGTCTCTGGTCGCACGGCGGACGACCTCGACACTCTCGGTCGGCCGGGTCTGTGACGGGTATGAGAGGAACTTGATTATCTCTCGGCCTTTCTGTGTCGTCTCTAGAAGGTCGTCGACGCTATCCAGAATTGTCTCGACGTGGCTGTCAGGGTCGCCGGATTGCTGTGTGCGAATCAGGCTCCCGTGGGCCTGGACGACGTTGAGCTTGTTTCGGAGGTTGTGCCGGAGCACCCTATCGAGGGTGTCGACCAGTTGTTCGCGTTCGACGCGCTCGCTGATATCCGTCTGAATACCGACGAACCCCTCGACGGCGCCGTCTGTCGCTACTATCGGTGCAACGGTCTCGTGGGCGTGATAGAGGTCACCCGTGGCACGCTGGTTGAGTAGGTACCCTTCCCAGACATCGCCGCCGGTAATCGTCTCCCACATCTCCTCGTGGAGCGAGTCGGGTATCTCCTCGGAAAAGTACAGTTGCGGCGTCCGTCCGAGTGCCTCGTCACGGCTGTAGCCAGTAATCTCCTCGAAGGCAGGGTTGATGTAGGTAATCGTCCCGTCGGCCTCTGTGAGAACGATTGCGTGTGGGGCCGTCTCGATTGCGCGACGGAACCGCCGCAGTTCGTCTTCGCGGCACTTTCGCTCGGTGATGTCCCGGTAGGACGCCATCACTGCCCGTTCACCACCGTACTGGATTGGGGCGATGTTAATCTCGACGATGAGCGCGTCACCGGTTTTCGTCCGGAGCGAGAGTTCGTACCGCTTTGGCGGCGACTCGCCGCGTAGCCGGCGTTCGTGGCGTTCTTCGACGAGGTTTCGGTCCTCGGGTGCGATTGGCTTGAGAAACGACTCCCCGATGAGTTCTGTTTTCTGGTAGCCGACCATCGCCGCAAACCGGTTGTTGACGAAGACGTTCTTGCCGTTCTGCGTGATTGTGACGCCATCCCTGTTCTGCTCGACGAGTGCCCGGTACCGCTGGTACGTTTCCCCGACGCGCTCCCCGATTGTCTCCTCACCACGGAACACGACGAGCGCCCCACCGAACTGGCCGTCCTGAACGACGGGCGTCACCTGTGCCTCCTGCAGTGATTGCTGGGACGCGTCCGTCCTGCCAGCAGTCGTTATCACTTCGATGCGTTCGTAGTTGATAGTTCCCTGTAAGACTCCCTCGATTGCCGCGTGTAATTCTGCGATGCCGTCGACGAGGAACTGGCTACCGGTCGTGTACTCGCTCCCGAGTAGTTCCTGTCGCGCGTGACCAGTCGCTGCGACAAACGCGTCCGTGGCGTATACAATCGTCCGCTCTGTACCGACGACGAACGCGGCGTCCGACGAGTCTGCCACGACGGTCTCGCCGTCGAATACCCACCCTTCGTCCGATGTCATTCAGCGGTCACGTTGTCGAAATCATACTCGTAGCAGCACTTAAACGATTCGACAGCAGCGGCCGATCCCTCCTGAAATAGCAGTTCACGCAGATGACGGTGGAGCGAACACCCACCGGCAATCCGCCACGACGGCCAGGGAGTCTGCTCAGTTCAGGTTGACGTGAACGTTCTTGACTTCGGTGTACGTCTGGATGGCTTCCTCACCCTGTGCGCGCCCGTGGCCGCTCTGCTTGGTTCCGCCGAAGGGGGTCTGTGGCCAGGTGTTCGGCGTCTCGTTGACCATGACCATCCCGTATTCGAGTTTGTCTGCGAACGTGTGCGCACGGGAGAGGTCGTTGGTCCAGACACAGGATGTCAGGCCGAAGGGCGAGTCGTTGGCGACCTCGATGGCCTCCTCCTCGTCGCTGACCTCGATAACCGACAGCACCGGTCCGAAGATTTCCTCCTGGGCGATGGTCATATCGTTGTCCACGTCCGCGAAGACGGTCGGTTCGACGAAGTGGCCGGTGTCCTTGTCGTCGGGCACACCACCGCCGGCAGCGACGGTTGCGCCTTCCTCTTTGCCGGTCTCGATGTAGTCGAGAATCTCCGCTTGCTGGTTCTCGTTGACGACAGGACCCATCTGTCCGTCGTCGTCGATACCGCCGCCGAGCGGGATGTTCTCGGCGATGTCGGCTATCTTCTCGACCATCTCGTCGTAGACATCCTCGTGGACGACCAGTCGGGAGTTGGCCCAGCACATCTGCCCAGCGTTCATGAAGATACCGTACTGGACACCGCGGGCAGCTGCGTCAAGGTCGGCGTCCGGGAAGACGACTGCGGGGCCTTTCCCGCCCAGTTCCAGCGTCACGTCCGCGACTGCGTCGGCAGCGTCGCGCTGAATCGTCTTGCCGACGCCAGTGCTTCCGGTGAACGTGACGTGGTCGACGTTCTCGTGACTGGAGAGTGCACTACCGGCACCCGAACCCGAACCCGGGATGACGTTGACGACGCCGTCGGGGAGGCCGGCCTGCTCGGCCGCTTTGGCGTAGTACAGCGCCGAAAGGGGTGTCACGCTGGAGGGTTTGAGCACGACGCTGTTCCCGGTCGCGAGCGCCGGTGCGACGCTGCGACCGGCGAGCTGGAACGGGTAGTTCCACGGGGAGATGTGTGCGGTGACACCGACCGGGTCGCGCTTCGTGTAGTTGAGACGGCCGTCTTCGACCGGAATCTGCTCGCCCTCAACCTTCTCGGTCCACCCGGCGTAGTACCGGAACGTGTCGATGACCATGTCGATTTCCATCCCCGCCTCGAACGGCGTCTTGCCGTTGTCGTGGGATTCGACCATCGAAATTTCGTCTTTCATCTCCTCGATGGCGTCGGCCATCGCGTGCATCTTCTCGCGGCGCTGGTCGGGGCTCATCGATTCCCACTCCGCACCGTTTGCGACGGCCGCCGCGGCCGCCTGGACTGCGTCGTCGACATCGGTCTCGTCTGCCTTCTGGACCGTCGCGTAGACGTCTTCAGTCGCGGGGTCTTCGGTGTCGATTGTTTCGCCGCTCGATGCTTCGCGCCACTCTCCGCCGATATACAGATCTGTGGGGCCGGAGTATTCCATTGCAAATCAAACGTGTGCACCCGTCGTCTTAACGATTTATGTTGGCTGGCTTCCAGCAACGCGAACATCGGTCGTCGGTCTCTACACGAGCAAGGCGAGTGCCTCGTGGCTTGTCCCCGAGGCGGTTCACGGCTCTTCGTTCGAGTGAATCGTGAGGTCAGAGCGGGGATAGGCGACACACAGCAGTCCGTATCCTTGCTGTTTCTCCCACTGCGTGAGCACGCGCTCTTCGCTCTGGTCGATGTCGCCTTCCACTTTCGCACTGCAGGAGGCACAGACTCCCTGCAGACAGGAGTACTGTAGCTCGATTCCCTCGTCGAGCGCCGCCTCGAGGATGTACTCGTCTTCGGGCACCTCGATTTCGACGCCCTCATCGACGAACTCGCAGGTATACGTTTCAACCTCGTCGGACGTATCGTTGGCGGCGTCTGTCATCCTCGTTCCCTCACAGTTCCTTCTCGTAGGTGACTTCCATCGGTTTCATGCCGTACTCCTGGTAGAGTTCCTCCTCGGCCACGCCGTGGAGGACGTCGATGCGCCAGAACGGCATCTCCCTGTCCCGAAACCACTCCTCTGCAGCCTCCAGGAGCGCGCGACCGACCCCTTCGCCACGGAACTCTGGATGGACGTAGTGGCCGTACACCATCCCGTGTTTCCCGAAGTTGAACACGGGATGGCCACCGATGACCCGCGCCTCCAGCGCGCCGATGGCGGTGCCGTCTCGCTCTGCGAGGAGAATGTCCCCGCGCGAGGAGTTGACCAGGCTCGTGGTGAAGTAATTGTGCCACTTCTCGCGCCCACCGTCCTCGATCTCGAATCGCTCGTCGAAATCGACGAGGGTGTCGGCGTACCCGTTCCACAGCGACATGATGTCGTCTGCGTCGTCGGGCTCGGCGGTGCGAACTGTCGCGTCTGTGATTGACGTTTCGTATTCCATATGTTAGTAACTCTCTCTTTGGGTGGTACAATCACCCGAACCGCTCGAACGGACTCTCACAGTCGTCGCAGTGATAGATGGTGCGACACATCGAGGGTCCCCGGGCGTTCTCGACGTGGGTATTTGCCGACCCACAGTACGGACACTCAACCTGCTCGTCGTCGACCGGCCGCCCGGCATTCTCGTTCATCTTGGCGTTGATATTGGAGTCCGTCCCCGACTCCTCACGCCGGTCGACGTCGTCTCGCATTACTCTGACCTCCCGCTGAGGGGACAGGCGAACCCGGCGTCACCGAGTTGTTCGCGCCCCTCCTCGGTCATGTCCTCTGGCGTCCACGGGTCGGTGTAGTCCAGTTCCGCGTCGGCACTGTCGACCCCGTCGAGCAATTCGAGCCGGCGCTCGACCATCTTCAGCATGATTTCGCGGGCGGGACAGCCGGTGTAGGTCAGCGTCATCTTCACCGCTGCGTGACCGTCTTCCAGGTCCACGTCTCGGATGAGGCCGAGGTCGACCAGGCTCACCGGGAGCTCAGGGTCCTCGACATCCTGGAGCGCGGTCCAGATGTCGTCTTCCGTCAGCGGTCCCTCGACGTCGTACTCCGGGAACGCGTCCTCGACCGCGTCGAGCTCGAACCCCGGCGCGTTCCGTTCGATGATGTCTGCGACGTCCATGGTCATGCTGGCACGTCGATCCCTTGCTCACGGACTTCGCGGGTCTCCGCGAGCAGGGCCTCGTGGTCGTCGGTGTGTTTGCCAGCGCGTCCGGCACCGATGTCCTCGACATCGGTCTCCGGGACGTCGTACCCGTACGCGGTGAGAGTGTCGGTCACCGTCTCGACGAACTCCTGGCGCTGTTCGGCCAGTGACTGTTCGTACACGCCGGCTTCGACCGGGTCGACACCGCCGGGCGTCGTCTCGAAAAACGCCAGCGCGTCGACCCAGTTTTCGTCGATTGCACGCTGGATTTTCTCGCTGCCGTCGTCTTCGTCAGCGAGCGTCTCCAGCCACACGTCGCCGTGCTCGGCGTGGAAATCCTCTTCCTCGTCGACTTTCTGCAGGTAACCAGCGAGCGACTCGTCGCGCTCGGGGAGGTCGCCGCCGAGGATCGCTGCCAGCCGGATGTCGTCGGCTGCGTCGTAGAAGTACTGCCGGACGACTGTGTCGGCCCAGTCCGAGAACTCCCGTTCGACGAGCTGGACGTTCCGGTACTCGTCAGGCGCACGCTGGTAGGCCAGGTGGTCGAGACTCGATCCGACGATGTCCGCGACTTCCTCGTAGAGAATCTCCGCGTGGCCGAGTTCGTCCTGTGCGATGTTGCTGATGGAGACGTCCTCTTCGACGGTCGGTGCAACGCCAGTCCAGTCACTCAGTCGATTCCCCATCACGTGGTCGTCGTCGGCCGCCTCGAGGAGCGCGCGGGCGAGCCCCTGCTCGAACTCGTCGGTCGGTTCCGCACCGATGTCTGTGATCGCTGTGACAGTCATGCTGGGAATCCCTCCACGTCGTAGCCGGCATCTTCGCGGTAGCTCTTGTCGAGGCTACCGCCGTAGGCTGCACCCTCGCCGATTTCGTTCATATCTTCTTCGCACACGACGACTAGATTCGTCGTCTTTTTGCGCCGGGCGTAGTTCTCGCGGGCGTACATCCGCGCGAGCTTGGCGTTTTTCGCGTCGACGCTTCCGACTTCTGTCAGCGGCGCACCGGAGTCTTGCCGCCGGAACACGTAGTAGACGTTCTGCTCGGGCGTGCCCGGCATATCAGGCCACCCCCGATGCGCGACGGACCCAGTCGTTGTTCTCGATTGCCTCACGACGGTCGGTCAGCCGCTCGTCGTTGACCGGTCCGTTGCCCCGCGAGACGTCCAGGAAGTGGTCCCAGTCCAACTCTTTGTAGTTCCAGCGCTCGGCTTCCTCGTCGTACGCCAGTTTGTCGTCGGGAATCTCCAGCCCGTACTTTTCGAGTTTGGGGACGTAGAAGTTCTCGAGGTACTCCTGCCGGAGTTCGTCGTTGCTCTTGAGCTTCAGCCCCCACTCGAAGAGTTCGTCGGTGTGGTCGGACATGTGGTCACGCGGGCCGAAGAACTGTAGCGTTGGCTCGTACCACCGGTCGATGGCGTCTTGCATCAGCTGTTGTTCTTTCTTCGACCCGGTCGCCAGCGAGCGGACGATGTCCTCGCCGTGTTTGACGTGGAACGACTCCTCGTAGCAGATTTTCCGCAACCCGCGGGCGTAGGGTGCATACGAGGAAGCGGTCAGTGACCCCTGCCGGAACATCGCCGCGCCGTCGATGAACATCGCGATGTAGGCGGCGTCTGCCCACGTCTTCGTGGGGTAGTTGAACACGGTGACGTACTTCGAGTCGCCGTTGATCAGATCCTCGAGCATCTCCTCGCGGTCTTTCAGGCCGAGCGTCTCGGCCGTCCGATACAGTACCTGCGCGTGGCCCGCCTCGTCCTGGACCTTCGCGCTGATAGCGCGCTTTCGCTGCAGTGACGGGGCCTTCTTGATCCACTGTTTCTCGGGCAGCGTTCCGACTATTTCGCTGTTGGCGTGGAACTGAATCATTCGCTGGGCTGCCCGCTTGTACTCCTCGGGCAGGTCCTCGGACGGTTCGACCTGTTCGCCGTTTTGCACGCGTTGTTTGAGCGTTTCGTTCGCGGTCATTTGCACCCGTAACTACGCTGGGGAGAGTGCATAGAGATACATCGCTCTATGGAGCGGGGTTTAAGTCCCCTCGACTATTCTACAATCGAAACTGGCTGGATTCGGGCGGTAGAAGCCTGAAGGCCGCTGAAAATCGGGTTGAGAAATAAAACCACACTATAGCCGGGGATAGAATAATGTCGCTCCCTGTTTAAAATCAACTAACATGATAAACGAGTCCCTCGTCGTGGAGTTCACCGTCGCCGGGAACGACTGCCCGGTCGTCGACGCGACGGCTGACCACGACGTCGTGGTCGACGAGAGTCCACCGGCCCACCGGGACGACGAGCGCACGCTGTTGCACTTTCACGCCGAAGGGGAGATCGAGGGGTTCGTCGACAGACTCGACGAGAAAGAGGAAATAGATTACCTGCAGGTTACTGAGGGGGGCAGCGTCGCGCAGTGTCGCTGTCTGCTTCACGACGAGTGCGTGCTTCGGGCGCTAACGACAGCGGGGTTCATGCCCCACGAAATCCGTATCGTCGACGGCACCGAGCGGTTCCGCGGATCGGTCGTCGGTCGGGATGTGCTTCGGGAGGTCATCCAGACCGCACAGCAACTCGGCAACGTCACACTGGAACGGGTCGCCGAAATCACCGCCGGGAACAGCGCCGAGAAGGAACTCGACACGACCATCGAGAGCAGCCTCACGAAACAGCAACGCGAGGCGCTGGTCGCGGCACTCGACCAGGGCTATTTCAATATCCCGCGCGGTGCGACTGCGACCGATGTCGCGGACGAACTCGGCATCAGTAAATCGTCGTTTCTCGGTCGTATCAAGCGCGCCCAACAGACCGTGTTCGAGCAACTGCTGGCTGGTGCGGGCTGAGAAACGCTAACAGCCGGCCAGTCTCAGTCCTTCTTCTTGATGAGGAACTTCATGTCGCCCTCGAAGACCGTCGTCCCCTCCTGATTTTCCATCTCTGTGTCGAGCACAACCAGTCCGACGTCGTCGCGACCGACTTCTTTCTTGTTGGAAACGACCATCTCCAACTGGAGCGTGTCGCCGATGTTGACCGGATTCGGGAGATCCATGTAGTTCATCCCCAGGAAGGCGTAGGCCGTCCGCTCGACGATACCGGTTCGGTAGACGAAGCCAGTCGCCTGGACGAACGTCATCGGTCCGTGGGCGATGCGCTCGCCGAAGTCCTGCTCTTCTGCGTACTCCTTGTTGGTGTGGAGTTCGGTCCAGTCGCCTGACAGCGCCGAGTGCATCACGAAATCCGACTCCGTGACGGTCCGGCCGACGCTGATGAACTCTTCTCCTTCCTCGAAATCCTCGTAGTGATGTGGCTCGTAACTGTACGCCATATCTGTTCATCTGCTAGCACGTATTTATAGCTTTATTCTCCCCGTTCGGACGAGCGCGTGCGCCGATCCTGTCGACGACCAGTACGTATATATTGCCGCTGGTGGAAACAGATGCCGTATGTCTGGTGTCCCAGACGAGGTCCGCGAGCGCATCGAATCCGACGCGTTCTGTGAGACTCTCGGTATCGATGTCGTCGAACTGGACTCGGGGTATGCCCGAACGCAACTAACGATCACGGAAGACCTGTTGAACTTCCACGACACGCCGCACGGTGGTGCTATCTACTCGCTGGCAGATGCCGCATTCGCCGCGGCGTCGAACTCGCACGGCGAGACGGCCGTTGCCCTGGAGACGAACATCTCCTATCTCGAAGCCGTCGACGTCGGGGAGACACTAACCGCGACAGCAGAAGAGACACACATCGCCGGGAAAACAGCCGAGTACGAGATCGTAATCACCGACGAAAACGAGAACCGAATCGCGACGTTCCGCGGTCGAGTGTACCGGATGACCTGACGACGGTGGTCACTCGCGGTGGTCGTAGACGCGCTGGACTTTGCCGACTTCCGTCCGTTCGATCCCGCCGGGCTCGACCAGGTCGAGTTCGTCCGGCGTGAACTGGAGCACGTTCGAGAGTCGCTTCATGATAATGCTCTGCAGTTCTTCTTCGTCGCCCTCGAAGTCGAGGTCTTTCTCAACGGTCAGTTCCATGACGTCGAGGCTGCCCTCCTTGTAGAGGTCGATGCGGTAGTGTGGCGCGACGCCGTCGATGTCGAGAACGACGTGTTCGATTTCGCTGGGATAGAGGTTGACACCGCGGACGATGAGCAGGTCGTCGGCGCGACCGGTGACGTTGTCCATGCGGACCATTGTCCGGCCACACTCACACTCGTCGTAGTTGAGGGTGGTCAGGTCGCCAGTGCGGTATCGAAGGACGGGCAGTGCCTCTTTGGTCAGCGTGGTGAGGACGAGCTCGCCCTCTTCGCCTTCCTCGACGGGTTCGCCGGTCTGCGGGTTGATTACTTCCGGATAGAAGTGGTCCTCCCAGATGTGCAGGCCGTCCTGGGCCTCGTGGCATTCACACGAGACACCGGGGCCGATGATTTCCGAGAGGCCGTAGATATCGATTCCGTTGACATTGAGGCGCTCCTCGATTTCCTCCCGCATCGGGTCCGTGCAGGGTTCCGCTCCGAAGATAATCGTCGAGATGGGAAGCTCCGACGGCTCGAAGCCCATCTCTTCGGCCGTCTCGGCCAGATACAGCGCGTAGGACGGCGTGCACGTGAACACGTCACTCTCCAGGTCGGTCATGAGTTCGACCTGTCGCTGTGTGCCGCCACTCCCAATGGGGATGACTGTCGCACCCAGTTCCTCGACGCCGTAGTGGAGGCCGAGACCACCGGTGAACAGGCCGTAGCCGTAGGCGTTCTGGACGGTGTCGCCGGGGTTCGCACCCGAGGCTTTCAGTGACTGTGCGACGACTTCGCTCCACACGTCGAGGTCGTCCTGGGTGTAGGAGACGATTTTGGGCTTGCCGGTCGTGCCAGAGGAGGCGTGGAGTCGGGCGATATCCTCGTTATCGACGGCGAACAGGCCGTCGGGGTACTCGTCGCGGAAGTCCTCCTTTGTCGTCATCGGGAGGACCTGCAGGTCCTCGACACCGTTGATGTCTTCGGGTGTGATCCCTTTCTCGTCGAGTTTGTCGCGGTAGAACGGTACGTTCTCGTAGGCGTGTTCGACCGTCTCGCAGAGGCGCTCGTTTTGCAACTCGCGCAGCTCTCCCCGGTCGTAGGCCTCTTCGGGCTTGTAAACCATGCTTCACTGTCCGATTGGACGACGACATTAAAAACGGTTCGGGTATATGTCGCATTGTTCAGGTGACTACTATGACGTGTCGCGCTGACGAGCGCCCGCGCGAGAATCCGTCGCGCGCTCGGAGGAAAAGCTATTTTTCGCCACCTGCGGAAGATGAGTGTATGCGCGACGCCTATGTTATCGGCGCAGGGCAGACGCCGTTCGGCGCGATGCCCGACGAAAGCTATCGCTCGCTGTTCGAGTCCGCCTTCGAGCGGGCGACCGACAGTGTACCACACGGAATCGACGAAACCGACATCGACGAGGCGGTCATCGGCTCGCTGGGTGTCGGGGGACGGCAACTCGGCCTCTCCGCCCCGGCGGCGACCGAGCACGTCGGTCTGCACGGCATCCCGAGTTCACGCATCGAGAACGCCTGTGCCGCCTCCGGCTACTCGGTCCGGCAGGCGGTGCAGGCGGTCAAAAGCGGGATGGCCGACGTGGCGATCGGCGGCGGCGTCGAGATTATGACCGACATGAGCAGCGACGTGACGAAGTACTGGCTCGGCGTCTCCGGTGAGACTGAGTGGGAGCGACTGACGGGGACGACCTTCGCCGGCGTCTACGCCCAGATGGCAAGCGCCTATCTCGACGAGTACGAGGCGACACAGGAACACCTCTCGATGGTCGCGGTCAAGAACCACGCGAACGGCGCGAAAAATCCCAACGCACACCTCGGTTTCGAGTGCTCCCTCGAGGATGCTGTCAGCGCGCCGCTGGTCGCGGACCCGCTGAACCTCTATCACTGCTGTCCGACCTCCGACGGGGCGGCCGCCGTCCTCGTCGCGAGTGAAGACGTCGTCGATGAGTACACCGACGACCCGATTCGGGTTGCCGGCGTCGGTGCAGCGAGCGAGCGGGTCGGTCTCTTCCAGCGCGATTCGTACACCTCCATCTCGTCGTCGGAAACTGCCGGACAGAAAGCCTACGAGATGGCCGACATCGGTCCAGAGGACCTCGACTTCGCGGAGGTCCACGACTGCTTTGCCATCGCCGAACTGCTCGCCTACGAGGACCTGGGCTTCTGTGACCGCGGCGAAGCCTACCAGTTGCTCGAAGACGGCGCGACTGATCTGGACGGGGAACTTCCCGTCAACGCCTCCGGCGGGCTCAAATCGAAGGGCCACCCCATCGGCGCGACGGGTGCCGGACAGGTGGCCGAGGCGTTCAAACAGCTCAGCGGCAAGGCCGGTGACCGACAGGTCGAGGACCCACAGTACGGACTGACCCACAACGTCGGAGGCAGTGGCGGCGGTGCCGTTGTCCACGTTCTCGAACGGGAGGTGGCACAATGAGCGACGTTCACGTCGCGGCACTCGGTGCGTACGCACCGCGACTGCGTATCGCTGCCGAGGAGTTCGAAGAGGCATGGGGAACTTTCAACGCTTCGGGTATCGAGACGAAAGCCGTCCCCGAAGCCGACGAGGACGCACTCACGATGGGCGTCGAAGCAGCACGCCGCGCGCTCGACCAGCTCGACCGGGACGGGTCGGACCTCGCCCATCTGGCCTTTGCGAGCACGACGCCGCCGATGGCCGAGGAGGACCTCACCGCTCGACTGGCGAGTATGCTCGGTGCGCCAGACGACGTGACGACGCGGACGGTGACGGGAAGCACCCGCGCCGGCGCACAGGCGCTCGACGGCGCACTCGACGCTGGCCCGTGGGGTGACAATATCGGTCTCGTCATCGTCGGCGACAGCCCACAGGGCGCACCCGACAGTGCAATGGAACACGCTGCCGGGGCCGGCGCGACTGCGGTGGTGCTCGACAGTGACGGGCCCGGAACTGTCGTCGACCGTGGCTCTCACGTCGAGCCGTACCCAGGCACGCGATTCCGCCCTGGTGGCGGCGACGAGACGACCGGGCTGGGCGTCACAGAGTACGATCGCGAGTCGTTCACGACGGCACTGGCCGGGGCCGCCGAGCACGTCGAGGCCGACGGTATCGACGCGGCGGCGGTCCAGTCGCCGGACGGGAAACTCCCCTACCGTGCGACGGGCGCACTCGGTGTCGATGCCGGGACGATTTCGGCCGCCGAGACAGTGAGCTTCCTCGGGGATACCGGCGCAGCGAGTGCGTTCCTCGGGACGACGAAGGCGTTCGATGAGGGTGCCGAGCGGGTGCTGCTGGCGGCCTACGGAAGCGGTGCCGGCGCGAACCTTTTCGTGGTCGACGGGCCGGTTCCGACTGCGACGGCGCTGGAAAGCGAGGCGACGCTGTCCTACGAGAAGTATCTCCGGCGGCGCGGCGAGATTACCAGCGACGAACCCGAAGGCGGCGGCGCGTACGTCAGCGTCCCGTCCTGGCAGCGGACGATACCCCAGCGCCACCGGCTTGTCGCCGGCCGGTGTCCGTCCTGTGGCGCGCTGAACTTCCCGCCGAGCGGGGCCTGTCACGACTGCAACGAACGGCCCGACTCCTTCGAGGAAGTCGAACTCCCGGGCACCGGGACCGTCGAGGCGGCGACCACCATCTCGCAGGGTGGTGCACCGCCGGAGTTCGTCGAGCAACAGTCGAAGAGCGGGCCGTTCGTCAGCGCTGTCGTCGCACTCGACGGCCCAGACGGTGAGGAGACCGTCAGCATCCCCTCGCAGGTGCTGGTCGGCGACCAGACGGTCGGCATCGGCGACCGGGTCGAGTCGACCATTCGGCGCATCTACACCCAGGAGGGTGTCACCCGGTACGGGTTCAAAGCGCAGTTGCGCGAGGTCCGACGATAGGTCAGACCCGCTCGAAAATCGTCGCCACGCCCTGTCCGAACCCGACACACATCGTGGCGAGTCCGTAGTCGACGTCCTGTTTGTCCATCTCGTGGAGCAGCGTCGTCGAGATGCGCGCGCCCGAACAGCCGAGCGGGTGGCCGAGTGCGATTGCGCCGCCGTTGACGTTCAGCTTCTCGTCGGGAATCCCGAGTTCCTCGACGCAGTGGAGACTCTGTGCAGCGAACGCTTCGTTGAGTTCGACGAGGCCGATGTCGTCGAGGGACATGCCCGCATCGTCGAGTGCGGCACGGGTGGCCGGAATCGGTCCCCGACCCATCACCAGCGGGTCGACGCCCACGACTGCCCGTGTCTCGATGCGGGCCATCGGGTCGAGGCCATGTTCCTCGGCGTAGGCCTCGGAGGTGACGAGCATGCCAGCGGCACCGTCAGTCAGCGGCGAGGCGTTGCCGGGCGTGACCGACGCCTGGTCGTCGTCGCGGAACACCGTCGGCAGGTCGTTCAGCGTCTCGAACGTGGTGTCCGGGCGGGGCGTCTCGTCTGCATCGACGACTCCGTCGTCTGTTTCGACCGGAATAATTTCGTCGTCGAACCGGCCGCTCTCCGCCGCGTCGACGGCCCGTTCGTGCGAGCGCAGCGCGAACTCGTCCTGCGCTTCGCGGCTGATCCCGTGTTCGCGGGCGATGGTCTCGGCCGTCTGTCCCATCGGGAGCCTATCGGGGTCGTAGCGCTCCTCGATGGCGGGGTGGAGCCAGTCGGAGAAGGGAATCCGACTCATCTGCTCGACGCCGGCGATGGGGTAGACCGCCCCGTCACCAGCTTCGATGGCGCGGGCGGCGTCGTTGAGCGTCGTCAGCGACGAGCCACAGAGGCGTGTCGTCGTCGACCCGGGGACGGTCTCGGGAAAGCCACCGGCGAGCAACGACTGCCGGGCCAGGTTCCGGCCCTGCTCGTTCTCCTGGTTAGCACAGCCCAGTCGGAAGTCGTCCCAGTCGGCGGCGGGAACGTCGGTCCGCTTGACGAGCGCGTCGAGGACTGTCGTCACGAGGTCTTCGGGGTACTGTTCGGCTAGCGCGCCGTCTTTCCGTGCCTGGGGAGTTCGCACGGCATCGACAACGACGGCTCGTTGTCCTGAATCGGTCATTGTCGGTTAGAGGTTACTGGGGCACTGACATTAATTCACTGGCTCGCGCAGCTCCCGGCGAGCAAGCAACGTTTTTATTCTTCGGCGTTGTGCCTCGAACTGATGCAGGTAGCCGTACTCGGAGCCGGTACTATGGGCCACGGTATCGCCCAGGTTTCGGCCATGGCGGGCCACGACGTATGGATTCGCGACATCGACGAGAGCATCGTCGACGACGGACTGGCAGCCATTGAATCGAATTTGAACGAAGGTATCGAACGCGACAAAGTAACCGAAGCAGCGGCGACAGCGACCCTCGACCGACTGACGGGGACGACATCGCTGGCGGACGCCGTCACGGGTGCCGACCTCGTCGTCGAGGCGGTGCCAGAAGACATGGATATCAAACACGAGACGGTGACGGAAGTCGAGGAAAACGTCGGACGCGACACGCTCATCGCCTCGAATACGTCGTCGCTGTCGCTGACAGAGATCGCCAGCGCGCTCGAACACCCCGAACGCGCGGTCGGTCTCCACTTTTTCAACCCCGTCCACATCATGGGGCTCGTCGAAATCGTCGTCGCCGAACAGACGAGCGAGGAGACCGTCGACCGGGCACACGAGTTCGTCGAGGATATCGACAAGACGCCCGTCCAGGTGACCGACTCGCCGGGTTTTGCTTCCTCCCGACTCGGGGTCACGCTCGGTGTCGAGGCCATGCGGATGGTCCAGGAGGGTGTCGCTTCGCCGGAAGACATCGACGCGGCGATGGAACTCGGGTACAACCACCCGATGGGTCCCATCGAACTCGGCGACGTCGTCGGTCTCGACGTGCGCCTGGACATTCTGGAATACCTCCGCGAGGAACTGGGCGAGCGGTTCCGCCCGCCGCAGGTTCTCAAGCGGAAAGTCCGGGCCGGCAAGCTGGGGAAAAAGACCGGCGAAGGATTCTACGTCTGGGAAGACGGGGAAATCGTCGGAACGAGCGGCGACTGGAGTGATGACTGATGGGGCTCGAAGCAGCTGCAGCGGACTGTGAGACGGTGAACGTGTCGGTCGAGGGTCGGGCCGACCACGTCGCGACGGTCGAACTGAGCCGCCCGGAGGCACGTAATGCACTCAACGCCCAACTCCGTTCGGAACTGAAAACGGTTCTGGACGAAGTCCCCGACAGCGACCTTCGGGTACTCGTCCTGACCGGCGCAGCAGAGACCGGGGCATTCGTCGCGGGCGCAGACGTGACGGAGCTCCGGGAGCGAGACGCACTCGAGCAGCGCGAGGCCAGCAAGCGACCCCGCGTCTACGAGTACGTTGACGACTGCCCGATTCCGGTCATCGCACGAATCAACGGCCACGCCCTCGGCGGTGGCTGTGAACTCATCCAGGCCTGTGACGTTCGTATCGCACACGAAGACGCCAAAATCGGGCAACCCGAAATTAACCTCGGCATCATGCCGGGTGGGGGCGGCACACAGCGACTGCCCCGACTGGTCGGTGAAGGCCACGCGATGCGTCTCATCCTCTCGGGTGAACTGATAGACGCGGCCGAGGCCAAAGAGATCGGTCTCGTCGACGAAGTGTACGGCGACGACAGACTCGACGACCGCGTCTACGACCTGGCACGGTCGATGGCCGAGAAAAGCCCTGTCGCCCTCGAGTTTGCGAAGAAATCCGTCAAAGCCGCCTCGCGGATGGACCTCGAAAACGGTATCGAGTACGAGGCAGAACTGTTCGCCCAACTGTTCGCCACCGAGGACAAGAACGAAGGCATCGACGCGTTCTTCGAGGACAGAGAACCTGAATGGCCCAGTGAGTAACCCCTATTACGACTGTCACTAACTGAGGCGGCAGTTCGATATAACCAAACGAAGCTGAAGTACAGTACTACCGGTTCAAGCAATTCTCGACGGGTTTTTCGGAGTTCTTATTTAACTATAAGCCGTTCGAATAAATAGAACGAAGTTGTGCAAACGAGCAAGTTTTGCAGGAAACGGGTCCGTAGAGAAGACCTGGTAACTGTTCGCAAACCACCTCGTTTGATTCTTTAGTCCGAGTGGTGGGGTAAATCACTCCGCCAACTCCTGTCACTCTTGTTCGTTCATGATGAATCATGGGTTATATGCTCTGTATCGACGTTCTGTAGAGTAGTCGAACTGAATTTCTATCTCCTATCTCCCGATACTACTGTGATTGCGGCTATCCGCTATGTCGTGTCTTCTACGAGCACCTCGCGGGTGTCTCGTTTCGAGTCGAGATACCCATTTGAATGGGCTTGACTGACGACTATATAGTTGTAATGGGTACTGAGATTCTGCTCGTATCTGTCTCGCTTCGGCTGCACCTCCGCCGAGACAACCCTCTTTCGCATCTTGTTCGAATTATTCGAACAACCTCTGAGCTAGTATCAGATACGTCTGGCGCTGGTCTGCTGTGTACTCCTGTTTGATGGCGGCTTGAGCGTTCGAGCGAGAATATTTCCTCGACTCAGTTGGTTACGAGTCTCTGGGGATCACATTTCGTTCACTGATGTTGAACAATTATGTGCAGCGGTAACATACATCGCGTGCAGACTGACTAGCGTAGGTTCCGCTCAGAACGCACGCAGCGCCGCTAATTGACCAGATCTCATACAATTGTAAAAGTACTTCTCTCAACAGGCGTTCGAATCTTTCGGACGAGGACGTCGTCTGATCGGTAGCCTCCACAAGTCGACCGTCGTGCTCGGTGACCGGTCAAAAGCACTACGCGTGTGCCAGGTTAATCGTAATCTCGTTAACTGCGCCCAGCAGGAGCGTGGGGAGTTCCTCTCGAAGCAGGGATCCGTCGAGTCGGTTAGCTGGCCCGGAGATACTGATTGCACCGATTGCGATATCGTCTTTGTCGGTTATCGGAGCACCGATAGCGTGTAACCCCTCGACCGACTCTTCGAGGTTGAACGCGTACCCTCGGTCACGAATCGTCTCGACTTCCTCCCAGAGGTCGTCGACGTCGGTTATGGTGTGTGGTGTCCGCGCTGGGAGCCCGTACGCATCGACGATTTCTTCGATCCGCTCGTCGGGCAGATGTGCCAGTATCGCCTTCCCGGCCGCGTGCTGGTGGAGATAGTTCCGGTGACCGACCCGGGCGTACGTTCGGACGGAATGTTTCCCCTGTGCGCCGTAAATGTGGACGCTCCGGCCGTGCTCCTCGACAGTACACCAGATTTTCTCTTCGGTCTCGTCTGCGAGTTCGTCCACTTTCGGCTTCGCCTCCTGATACAGCGTGTACTTGTCGCGAGCGATAGAGCCGTAGTCCAGAAATCGGATGCCAAGACGATATTCGTCGTCCTCCTCGATGAGAAAGCTGTTCGATTCGAGCGTCTTGAGGTGTCTATGTGCCGTACTCTTCGCACAGCCGAGGTAGTCGGTGATCTCGGGGACTGTCGCCGACCCGTTCTCCTTGAGGTACTCGATTATTTCGATGGCCCGCTCGACGGTCTCGACCGGTCTGTTGGAGTCGGCTGGTACTGTCATACTCCTACGCAGGGGGGGTCTCTTTACAAAACTTTTGTTCGAGCTAATCGAACGCCTGTCTCAACTCTTCTGGACGTTCTGTCAGCAAACCCGGGTTTCAGTTGAAAATCGGATAACCGTTAAACAAAAGACCCACCAATGAGACGGTGTACGTGTATGCCAAAGATAGTCGACCTGCTCGTCCGCGCGGACGGGTACAGTCACGAAGAGTTCGCCGAGCGGTGGCAAGGCGACCACGCGGACCTCGCGAAGGACCTGCCCGGACTCAAGCGCTACGTCACGTCGGTTCCGACACGACCCGAAGACGCCGAGTTCGACGGTGTGCTCGAACTCTACTTCGAGGATATGGCCTCGCTGGGCGAAGCGTTCGACTCCGATATCGCCGCAGAGGTACAGGCCGACGCCGCAGAGTTCATCGACCTCGAGGCCGGGCCGCGCCTCATCGTCGAAGAAACCGTCCAGCTCGACGAGATGCATGACTGAAGTCGGAGAACGTCTCGTCGCGGAACTCGACGAGCAAGATGTCGACTACGTCTTCGGGTATCCCGGTGGTCGTATCATCGAGATTCTCGACCACGTGCCCGACTACGACGTGGAGATGGTCCGCCCCCGCGACGAGCGCGAAGCCAGCGTCATGGCCGAGATGCACGGCCGTCTCACCGGTAATCCAGGTGTCCTCGCCGGACAGGGGCCCTGGATTGGCAGTCTCGGTGCCATCGGCCAGATGGAGGGCAAACTCGCCTCGTCGCCGATGGTCGTTATCACCGAAGCCAGCGAGCGCGGCGAGTACTCCACGCTTGCACCGTATCAGCAAGCACGCGGCGACTACGGCGGCCTCGATTTGCCGTCCGCACTGGACGCCTACACGAAGGAGAACTGGTTCCCCCGCTCGCCGACCGAGACTGTCCGCAGTCTCCAGCTCGCGTTCAAACACGCGACTGCTGGCCGGCCTGGCCCCACAGCAATCATCCTCGATGGCGACGCCGTCACCGAAGAGATGCCCGAAGACCCAGTCCCGCCGGTCTGGGACGGCCACGACCAGGTCCAGAACTGGGAGTCCCGGCCCGACGCTGACGACGTGCAAACCGCAATCGACGCCCTGAGCGAGGCCGACCGGCCGGTCATCGTCTCCGGTAACGGCGTCCACGCGGCCAACGCCTACGACGAACTCCAGACGGTCGCTGAAGCGACCGATGCCGTCGTCACGACGTCCTACCTGGGCAAGTCGACGTTCCCCGAAACCCACGATCTTGCGGCGGGTGTCATCGGTTCGTTCGGTCACGAAGGGGCGAACCAGGTCGTCAGCGAGGCCGACGTGTTGCTCGTCGTTGGCTGTCGGATGAATCCGATGGACACGAACTGGCAGTCGCCGGAGTTCATCCGGCCGGACGAACAGACCATCATCCACGCCGACATCGATACGCGCAACGCCGGCTGGGTCTACCCCGCCGACGTGGCGCTCATCGGCGATGCCGCACAGAGCCTCGACGATTTGGCTGCTGAACTGCCCGACAGCGCCGGCAACGACTGGGCACGCGACCGTGCGGCCGAGGCACAGGAGTCGTTTTACGACCCCAAATGCGACTCCGACGACTCGCCGATCAAGCCCCAGCGCGCGGTCAAGGAGATCGAAGCAGTCGTCGACGAAGACACGATTGTTACTGCTGACTCCGGCAACAACCGTTTCTGGCTGCTCAACTACCTCCAGGCGCCCGACACGGGCACCTACTACGGAAGCGGCGGCGTCGGTGCGATGGGCTGGGCGACACCCGCAGCGGTGTCGGCCGCCATCACGACCGACAAGGATGTCATCGGCGTCGCCGGCGACGGCGGCTTCACCATGACGATGACCAGCGTCGAAACGGCTGTCGAACACGGCGTCGCCCCCACCTTCGTCGTACTCAACGACACCAGTCTGGGGATGGTCCGCCAGATGCAACACGAAGATGGCGACATCGCTGGCGTCGAGTTCCACGACACCGACTTCGTGAAAGCCGCCGAAGCGTTCGGGGCCGAGGCGACGCAGGCGGTCACGCCCGATGAACTCGCCGATGCGCTTGAGAAGGGGACCAGCGCCGACGTGCCCTTCGTCATCGACGCCCGCATCGACCGCGAGGAGGAGATGGTCGAATCCCTCCAGTCCTCGTTCTACAAAGAAGTCGGCGGCCTCCACGAGTAGGCCGTCTGACGGTTATTTTTCGACTGGCGCTTCAACTTCGAGTTCGACGAGAAAGTCCTCCTGTGCGAGTTTGTGCGGGCCAAGAATCGTGAGGCAGGGATAGGGCTGGTCTGTGTAGACTTCGTTCCAGATCTCGAAGAATCCTTCGCGATTGGCAGGCGGGTCGACGATGTGTGCCGTCACTTTCGTCACGTCGTCGAGCGTCGCGTCGACTGCCGCGAGCAGCGTCTCGACGTTGTCGAACGCTTTGCGAGTCTGTGACTTGATATCCTCGCCGGCCACCTCGAAGTGCTCGTCCCAGCCGACCTGGCCGGACGTGTAGAGCGTTCCATCCTCGACGATACCGTGATTGTAGCCGATCGCTGGCGCGTCGACGAGGCCGTCAGGGTTGATGACTTTCCGTGACATGGCCGGACTCTCGGCACACCAGCAAAAATAGCTATCGGTGGTGGGGGCCGCCGCGAACGAGTCGATAACAAACTTTTTCATTTTGCTCCGTGTCGGTTCTGCTATAACGATGGCAGACAATACGGTACTCGTTACTGGCGGAACCGGCTTCCTCGGCTCGTACGTCGTCGAGGACCTCGTGAACGACGGCCACGACGTGGTGGCCTACGACCTCTCGACGGACGACCACATCCTCTCGAAACTGGGCGTCGCCGACGACGTGACGATTCGCCGCGGTGACGTTTCCGAGGCGACTGATGTCATTCGCGCCGTCAAGGAGACGGGAACGACCCACATCGTCCACCTCGCGGCACTGTTGACCAACACCGCGCGGGACAACCCGCGTGCCGCGCTGGACGTGAACATCCAGGGGACAAACGCCGTCTTCGAGGCCGCGCGCACGCTTGACGACCAGGTCGAGCGGGTCGCCTGGGCCTCCAGTGCCGCGGTGTACGCCCCGCCGCACAACTACGACGCCGAGTACGTCGACGAAGAGGAACTCGTCTACCCGGACACGCTCTACGGTGCGACCAAGGAGTACAACGAACACCAGGCGCGGGTCTACCACGAGGACTACGGCCTCGACCACGTCGCGCTGCGCCCGACGGTCGCCTACGGCCCCTACCGTGAGACTGGTGGGTCGGCGTTTCTCGCGAACATCATCGAAAAGCCCGCGCTCGGCGAGTCCTTCAGCGTCGAGTACGGTGACCAGGTCATCGACTGGCAACACGCCCGCGACATCGCCCAGGCGTTCCGCAAGGCCACGTTCGTCGACGAGTCTGACCTCGGCCAGCGCGTCTACAACGTCCGCGGGGTGCTCGCGACGATTCGCGAAGCCGCTGATACCGTCCGGGATATCGTCCCTGACGCCGACCTCGACGTGTCGGACGAGGGCGAACTCCCCTGGACCCAGAACCTCGATATGACCGCCGCCCAGGAAGACTTCGGTTACGAAGTCGAGTACGACCTCGAACACGGGTTCCGCTCCTATATCAACACGCTCCGCGAGGAGAACGGACTGGACCCGGTCTGACCGGCTACTGTTCTGCCAGTCGCTCGCCGTCGACGTACAGCGAATCGGCCGGTGGACGGCCCTCGTCGTAGCTGTCGTGGTACTCGAACAACTGAAAGAGCGCACCGGTCGGATTCGACGGTGGAACGAACGCCTCTGTCCAGTCGTCGTACTCGCGGTATTCGACCGTCTGGATCCCTGAATCCTCGATGGCAGCGATGACGGCGTCGATGTCAGCAACCTCTAGCGTGACGTGGTGCAGCCCCGGCCCGTTCTCGTCGAGATACCGCGTCAGGAAGGTGTCGTCGGCCTCGGGTGCGATGAGTTCCAGCCGCGAGGCCTCCTGGCCGAAGTCGTACTGCGCCCACCGGAACCGCCCTTCGACGGACTCTTCGATGAGCTTCCGACAGCCGAGGGCAAAGAGGACTGGTTCGGCGTCGTCGATGGATTCGACAGCGATACCGGTGTGGTCGACGCGAATCGGCGTCTCGTGTGTCATAGCGGGACGTGCTCGTGGAGCACAATTATAGGCTGTGGTCAGACACACCAGTCTGACGTAGCACCTCGTTCAGTGGCCTGCTGTCGATTCAAGGGCTGCACCCAGTGCGACCAGCGTCCGTTCGCCGTCACGCTGCCCGACGAACTGGACTCCAACCGGTGTGCCGTCGTCGGTCTCGACTGGCACGGTAAGTGCCGGGTGGCCGGTGACGTTGAACGGGACCGTGTTGGCGACAGTCCGCGCAAAGTCCTCGTCGGTCGCGATGTCGCCGAACGCCGGGGCAGTCATCGGTGTCGTCGGTGTCACGAGCGCGTCGTAGGTTCCGAGCGCGTCGTCGACTGTCGTGGTGAATTCAGTGCCGATATTCCGGGCGGCAACGTAGTGGCCGAGCCCATTTTCGGCCAGTGCGCCGTTCGTGAGTATCTGCTCGCGGACGTTCTCGCCGAGGTCGGGCGACCGGACCGCGTCGCTGAATGCCTCGCGCCAGGGTTCGCTGTATCCGGTCCCGGTTCCGACCACTTGCCCCTCCGCGAGCGCGAGCGTCGCGAACTCGGCCCCGGCGAAGACGAGCCCGGCCAGCGTCGCAGTGCGGTACTGCGGGAGCGACACAGTCTCGGCTTCGATACCGTGACTGTCGAGTGAGTCGACTGCTGTCTCGACGGCGTCAGTGACTTCGTCGTCGGTGTCTTCCATCGCCGGGGTGACGACGCCCACCTCCAGAGTCGCGACCGAATCGTCGATGCCGGCAGCCGCGTCAGTCGACGGGGAACTGACGAGCGAGGAGGGGTCTCTGGGGTCGGGGCCAGCAATCGTGTCGTAGACACGAGCGGCCGTCTCCACGTCGCGTGCCAGGGGGCCGATGCAGTCCAGCGACGGTGCGAGGTCGGCGAAACCAAACCGTGGGACCGCTCGGTGTGTCGGCTTGAGCCCGACGGTGCCACAGAACGACGCGGGGATGCGAACGCTCCCACCGGTGTCGCTCCCGAGTGCTGCGTCGAGTATCCCCGCGGCGACCGCTGCACCGCTCCCGCTTGATGACCCACCGGGGACACAGCCCTCGACTCGCGGGTTCTCGATAGGCCCGAACGCGCAGGTTTCACCGGTCGTAAAGTAGGCGAACTCGTCCATGTTCGTCGTCGCGGTGACGACAGCGCCGGCGCTGTGTAACCGTTCGACGACGGTGGCGTGGTATGTGGGTGTAAACGAGACTGCGTCGGACCCGCAATGCATCGGCACCCCGGCAACTGCAGTGTTGTCCTTGACACCGACCTCCAGATCTCCCAGTTCTCCCGTGGTCTCCGGTAGTTCGAACCGGTAGCGAACGGCGTTGTGGTCGTCTGTGCCGCTCTCGACGGCAGTCGCAGCCTCGGAATCTGGTGTGTAAGCCGCCAACCCGTCGAACTGCGCACCCAGTCCGTTCGCGGCTTCGGCATACGCCGACAGGTCGCTTTCGTCCAGTTCGATTCCGAGTCGGTCAGCCACGTCGCGGACGTCTGTGTCGTCGACCATACTGTGTGATATTCGCATGCACTGTGAATAAAGATTCGCGTAACTCCCACGAGAATCCGGAGTTTGATTAGGGTCCTCCCTGTACACGAGAGTGATGTACGAGCGCGACTTCATGGAAGGAACGCGTGGCACCATGGCCGTCGACTGGGAGGAACGTATCGACGTCCAGCGGATGCGACGCGAGCGCAAAGAGCGAGCACTCGAACGACTGCAGGACTCCGAGTTGGGGTCGATGCTGCTCATCAACGACCCGAACGTCCGGTACGTGACCGGGCTGGCGATGACCGGCGGCAGCGGTGCCGACCACTACACACTGCTGACCGAAGACGGCGATATCGTCCACTGGGACACCGCAGACCACGCCTCGAACCAGAAGTTCAACTGCCCGTGGCTGGACGACATCCGCTACGCCTGTCCCGGCCTCGGCAACGTCCCGCGGGCGTCGGGCCGTCCGTCAGCGCGTGACTGGCTCAAGGACAAGATGGCCGAGACGGTGTACACCGCGATGGAAGAGTACGGCGTCGACCGCGAACCGATGGGTATCGATATCGGCAACGGCGCACTCGTCGAGAAGTTCGAGGACCGCGGCGTCGACGTCGACACCGGCGCGGCGACGGATATCATGCTCGACGCCCGGAAGACCAAGACCCGGGACGAAATCGAGTGCTTGCGACAGGTTGCGGCCATCTGCGAGGCTGGCTTCCAGAAAATCACCGAGAGCGCGAAACCCGGCAAGCGCGAATCCGAAGTCTGGGGCGATGCCGTCGGCGAACTCTGGCGCCACGGCGCGATGGCCCAGGGCGGGTACGTCACCTCCGGCCCGAACACCTGGCCGAAACACCAAGCGAATACGACCGACCGGATGATTCGGCCCAACGACCTGGTGTACGCCGACTTCTACAACATCGGCTACCTGGGCTATCGCTCCTGTTACTACCGCACGTTCAGCATGGGCGAGCCAACGCAGGCTCAGAAAGACGCCTACGAGAAAGCGCGTGACGACCTCTACAACGTGCTCGAACGCATTGAGCCTGGTGCGACGACCGACGAAATCTGCAAAGGGTTCCCGGATGAGGAAGGCGAGCACATGGACTGGTACGACGCCGACGAGTTCTGGCAGATGACCACCAACCACTGGGCGCACGGCCTGGGCCTCCAGCTCTACGAGGTACCGCTCATCTGGCGTGGGCTCTCGCCGGACCACCCAATCGAAATCGAGGAGGGCATGACGATGGCCGTCGAGACGATGCAACCCGCCGAGCGACAGGGTGTCCGCGTCGAAGAGATGGTCGTCGTCCGCGAGAACGGCGTCGAAATCCTCAGCGAGTGGCCCGTCGAAGAGATCACCCGAATCGACTACTAATTGCGGCTCGATTCGGTTTCGACCACGTCGACGAACTTCTCGAACGCACTGATTTTGTCGCGCCACGCTGACGGAATCGACCGCGGAGTATCGTCCTCGTCTAACAGAACCTGGACGACTTCACCGGTGGCTGCCGTCTCGTCGTCGACGACAACCTCAAAACGCATTGTGAGACTCGTATCGCCGACGCGGGCGACGCGATACCGGACGGTAACGGCCGAATCGAGTGTGACAGGGGCGTGGTAGTCGATCTCCTGGTGGACGATAGCGCCGTTCGTCTCCGGCAGCGCCACACTGAGTACGTCCCGGAAGTACCGTACCCACCTTCCTCGGCGTAGGTCAGAAAGACGGCATTGTGGACCTGCCCCATGCTGTCGATGTCGCGAAATCGAACGGTAATATCGGCTTCGTAGACGTAGCGCTCGTCGGTCGTCGACATGGTTGTGGATGAGAGAGTGTGTGCTTAATGATGGTGGTTCTCACTGTGCCCGCCAGTGGAGCCACGTCGCACAGACAAGCGCGATGAGGCCGCTCGCAGCAGCGACGCCGAAGGCAACCCGGTAGCCAAAGAGCGTGTACACGCGACTGCCGCTGACGGTGTCACCGGTCCAGAACACGTCGAGCACCCAGCCCAGGACGCCGGGGAGCACTGCGGCCCCGAGAAAGCCCATCCCGTTTATCGTCCCGGTCGCGGTGCCCGACCGCTCTGCGGTGTGGCGTTCCTTGATCACGGTATAGGAGAGGGTGAACCCGCCGAGGAGGAACATGACGAGGAAAAAGATCAGCCCCACGTACCACAGTGGCGGTGTCCCGAGGGCGACGATGCTCGTGTACGCGAGAAAGTAGGCCACGGCAGCAACGAGGATGATACCGGTCCGTTCCTCCAGTCTATCCGAGAGCCAGCCCAGTACCGGCGATCCGACGACGAGGCCGGCGTTGCCAACGAGCGTGTACAGCGAGGCGGTTTGAACCGACACGTCGTAGGCCTGCACGATGTAGGGGACCCCCCACAGCCCCATGACGGTGAAGTTCATCCCCGTCGCGAAAAACAACATCACGCCCATAATCCACGTGTCCTGCCTTCGGAATATCGTCCTGACACCGGACAGCACTTCAGAAAACGTCTGTGTGGCAGCTTCGGGTGTGCCCTCGAGAGCCGAGAAACCGGCCGCTGCCGGCGTGTCGCGGACGAAGACCAACACCCCTGCAGTGATGACGAAGCCCCCCAGTCCGATACCCACCAGTCCATCTCGCCAGCCAACTGCTGCGACGAGGACGGCAAGCGGCGTCGCGGCGAGCAGCCCGCCGACGGCCGACGCAGAGAGCGTCAATCCCGTCACGGTGGCGAACTCGTCGGCCCGGTACCAGTTCGCACAGTATCGGAGCGTGGCGATGTAGATGACGCCACCACCGAGACCGATGAGCAGGCGGGCGAGAAAGCCGGACAGGTACGTCCCGCTGAACGAAAACCAGACGACACCGATCCCCATCACCGCCGACCCGACTGTCGCGACTCGCCGGGTCCCCATCCGGTCGGCGAGAATACCGGCGAACAGTTGCATCGGAGCGTAGACGTAGAAAAACGCCGAGTGAAGCAGTCCCAGCTCTGCACCGGTGGTGTCGAACGCCCGACTGAGCGTGTCCGCGAGCACCGCTGTCGAGACACGATGAAAGTTCACGACGACGAACGCACTGGCGAGTGCCGCCCACCCGACCCACCGTCGCTTGGTCGGGTCGGTCCAGATACTACGAATCATGCTGACACGTAACGTCATCACGGGGGGCGATATAAATGCCTGGAAAGTGGCAGGAACGTTGGGCTATAGTAGCCACTGAAAGCCATTGTACACACAACCGCACGATTGCGGTGGGTCGGTGTGTAAACCGTTTCAGTTGTTATACTGTCGGACGTAAGCCTTTCAAGAATTTCGCCACCTCGGGGTGGCGAATATCTTTACGAAGTTACGTCCAACAGTATACTATCGCGGTCGTCATGGGGGTGTGTCACTATCGTTAAGTCGGTCGCTCCGCAAACCCGTTGTATGCAACTCGGAACAGGGCTTTTCACCTGTCAGCAGCGCCCGGACGACGACCGGTCGACCAGCGAGATCTACGACGAGATGCTGGAACTCGGCGACGTCATCGACGACGCGGGCCTCGATAGCGCCTGGGTCTCCGAACACCACTTCCTCGAGGACGACTACCTCTCGGGCGTCACGCCCGCACTCGGCGCACTGGCGGCTGTCACCGACGATATCGAACTCGGTCCCTGTATCGCGCTGGCCCCACTCTACGACTCGGTCCGCCTCGCTGAAGATATCGCCACTGTCGACCAAATCTCCGGCGGCCGCACGACGCTCGGGCTGGCAATCGGCTCGAACGTCGCCGAGTTCGACGCCTTCGGAATCCCGGAGGACGAACGGGTCGAGCGCCTGGTCGACACTGTCGACGTGCTACGGGGGGCGTGGTCCGAGGGACCGCTGGAGTACGACCCGGACTTTCACGATGTCGGGCCGGATGTCAACGTGACACCGAAACCGGCCCACGACGTGCCACTCATGCTCGGCGGGGCCGCGCGGCCCGCCGTCCGCCGCGCCGCCCGCACCGGTGACGCGTGGTGTGCGCCCTCGTCGCTCTCCGTTGGGGGCGTTCGCAAGCGCGTCGAGGACATCAGGAACGTCCGCGAGGACGAAGACATCGACGGCGACTTTCAGGTGTACGTCCTCCAGCACGGCTTCGTCGGGGACTCCCGGGAAGACGCCTGGGAGCAGATGCGCGACGGGTACTTCTTCATCCAGCGCCGCTACCAGGAAATCTTCTCCGGCGAACCTGTCGAGGAACTCGCCGAGGAGCGCAAGCAGGAACTGAAAAACCAGGCTATCTTCGGGACGCCCGAACAGGTCGTCGAAGAATTGGAAGAGTACCGCGAGGCGCTGGGCGACGATATCCACTTCATCTTCCGCACCTACCATCCCGGCATCGGCACTGAGCGGATGGCCGAGTGTATCCGTCGACTCGGCGACGAGGTGCGACCACAACTGGTGTAACGACCACGAATCTTTTTTGCAGACCACGTCGAAGCACCTCACAGAAGATATGCGACACAGCAACGAGTCTCTCGACCGCTCGGAACTGCGCGACCTCCAGGGTGAACGACTCCGTGAGACGGTCGAACACGTCTACGAGAACGTCCCGTTTTACCGCGACAAACTCGACGAGTTGGGGACATCCCCCGAAGACATCGAGAGTATCGACGACATCGGGAAGTTGCCGATGACGACAAAGGAGGACTTCCGCGACGAGTATCCCGACGGCCTGTTTGCCGTCGATAACGAGGAAATCGCCCGACTCCACGCCTCCTCCGGCACCACCGGCAAACCCAAAATCGTCGCTTACACGCAGAACGACCTCGACATGTGGGGGAAATCGATGGCGCGGTCGCTGGATGCCGCCGGCGTCGAACCGAGTGATACCGTCCAGAACGCCTACGGCTACGGGCTCTTTACCGGTGGCCTCGGCTTCCACCAGGGTGCGGAGGAACTGGGTACGACCGTTATCCCGACCAGCAGCGGCAACACACAGCGACAGGTCGAACTCGCCAACGACCTCGGCAGCGACGTGCTGGCCTGTACACCGTCCTACGCGCTGTACTTCGCCGAGACGGCCGAAGAGATGGGGTACGACCCGCGTGAACTACCTATCTCGGTTATCGCCTACGGCGCCGAGACGTGCACCGAACCCATGCGGGAGGAAATCGAAGAGACGCTCGATGCGACCGGCATCAACAACTACGGTCTCTCGGAGGTCATCGGCCCCGGCGTCGCTGCCGAGTGTCACGAAGCACAGGACGGCCTGCACATCTGGGAGGACAACTTCTACCCGGAGGTAATCGACCCGCGTACCGGCGAACCAGTCGAGGAAGGTGAAGAGGGTGAACTCGTCCTCACCAGCCTCACCAAGGAGGCACTGCCTGTCCTGCGCTACCGCACCGGCGACCTGACTACGCTCAACTACGACAAATGCGAGTGTGGCCGGACGATGGTCCGCATGGACAACGTCACCGGCCGTTCCGACGACCTGCTGGTCGTTCGGGGTGTCAACCTCTATCCCAGTGAGATCGAACACGTCGTCCTCGATATCGACGGCGTTGCACCACACTACCGCATCGACCTCTACAAGGAGGGCAACCTCGACGTCATGGAACTGACTATCGAACGCGACGAAGGCATCGAACGCGGCGAGAGTGAGCTGCAAGACGAGATTCTGACGCGCTTGCAGAACGTGCTCTCGTTCACCCCCAACGAGCTAGAGCTGGTCCAGCCTGGCGGTATCGAACGGACGGAAGTCGGCAAAGTCCAGCGCGTCTACGACCACCGCGGGTGACGGGAGCGGCCCGGCAACGGTCGGAACATCAACGTTTATTCCTCCGGCTGCAAAACGGGAGAGACGAGTATGGACGTCAAAGAATTCTTCGAGAACATGCCGTTTGCCGACTTGCTCGGCATCGAAGTGACCACCGCCGAGGACGGACACGCCGAGGGACACATCGAGATGCACGAGGACCTCTCCTGGAACAGCGACCGGGTGATGGCTCACGGTGGCGTCACCTTCACGCTCGCGGACACCGTCGGCGGTGCCGCGCTCGTCTCGATGGTCGACCAGCCCGTCCCGACAATCGACATGCGCATCGATTACCTCGAAGCCGGGACCGGTGACCTGCGCGCGGAGGCCGACGTGACCCGGGAGGGCGGCGATGTCGGCGTCGTCGACGTGGAAGTGTACGCCGAAGACGGGACGCGGGTCGCGGACGCACGCGGCGTCTACAAGACCGGGTAGCGGTCCCCATGCAGGCCCCCAACCCACCGACATCGGCACCGGTAGTGAGTTCGTCGTCACAATTAAGTGGGTGACAGGCGGCTGTTTGGTTACGAATCGACCTGGTGAACTCCACATGACAGCCTCAATCGAACCAGAGACTTCGAGTGGCGACGTAACTGAACGAGCCGACTTCTGGCAGCAGGCGTTCCAGGACCTCGTCGAGGGGTTCCCTGAACCGGTGTTCGTCATCAACGACGATGGGAAAATTACCGGCTGGAACGACCAGATGGTCGAACTGATGGGGTTTACCGAGTCTGACGTCATCGGTCGCAACGCCTACGACGTCTTCGGGACCGAAGGCGAAAGCGAAACGCTTGCCGAGACGGTGCTGCGAGAGGGAAACGCGATTCGCGAGACGGACATCCGGACCGCAACTGACGCTGACGGCAACGAGTTCCACTCGCGTGCGCTGGCGGTCCCGCTGCGTGACGACAGCGGGGACACTATCGCGGTCTTCGAGGTAATCTCTCTGGTGACTGGGCTCATCGAGACGCAGCGGCAGATGGAGACGATTCAGGAGGAGGTCTCGGAGAACGTCGAGACGCGGGTTTCGGATCTTCGGACGCTCTCCGAACAGACCGAGGGGACGGTCAAAGACGCTACTGCGTTGTCCGACGAACAAGTTGCACAGCTCGAATCGTTGCGCGACGAGGTCAACACGTTCGCGGCGACGGTCGAAGAAATCGCATCGAGCGCCGACGAGGTTAACAGGCAGGTCGAGACCGCTGCGACCCTGGCGGAGGAGTCCCGGGAAGCTGCCGAGACGGCGGAAGCGGCCATGCGGAACGTTTCCGGTGCCGGTGACCTCGTCGCGGAGAACGGCCACGAACTCCAGGAGCGAACCGAGGAACTCGACCAGATCGTCCAGGTCGTCCAGGATATTGCCGAACAGACGAATATGCTGGCGCTGAACGCCAACATCGAGGCTGCCCGCGCAGGCGAGAAAGGCGAGGGCTTTGCCGTCGTCGCCGAGGAAGTCAAAAGCCTCGCCGAGGAGTCCCAGGAGGAAGTTGCAGAAATCGAATCAATTGCTGCGGGTATTCGCGACAACATCGGCGAAACCCTTCAGAGTGTGGAACGAACCAACAGCGAAGTCGAGGACGCGATGGACGCCGTCGACCATCTCATCGAGAATCAAAACGAGATCGCCGATACCGTCCGCGAGGTGGCAGACTCGATGGACGAAACGACCGAAGCGACAGAGGACCAGGCCACCACGGCCGAGGAGATTAGCGCGCTCATCGACGAGGCCGTCGAACGGATGGGGCGAATTAGCGAAGAGATGGACGAGGTTTCGGAGCACAGCGAGCAGCAGGCCCAGCTCACCCGCGAAATATTCGACCTGATCGAACGGCTCGAATCCGATATCGAAGTCCAGTAGATGGGCTGAATCGTCGGTTTTGGCACCTTCTGTCCCACAGCCTGCCTGGCTCTGCCGTTCGAGCTACTTGTGAATTTCGCCCAAACACTTAATAAATACCCACTCGCCTTCAGGGTGTATGCCAGATAGTCCCCATCACGGATGGCAGCGCGCATCGCGTCGAGATGTCCTGAAGGCAGGAACAGCGGCTGCCGGCATGGCCGGTATCGGAGCCCTTCAGACGGAGCTTACGTACGCTCAGGACAACGGTGAGTCGGTCACAGTCACGATACGCCGCGACGAGTACGGCGTTCCCCACATCTACGCACGGGATGGTGACAGTCGTGCGCCGGTGTTCTACGGCTACGGATATGCAACGGCTAAAGACCGACTCTATCAGCTAGAGCTGTACCGACGGTACTACCATGGGACAGTCGCCGAGGTGCTCGGTGAAGGCGATGAGAATAATTGGATTCAGTTCGACCAGGCCGCTCGGCGAAACACGGCTGGTGAGCCCTCTCTCGACGAACAGGCCGAGGAACAACTGACCGGCGACCAGCGCGAGGTCTTGCAGGCCTTCACCGACGGTATCAACCGGTATATCCAGGAAGTCCGGGACAGCGACGAGATGGAGTTCCACAAGGGCTTTGCGGACCACGGCTTCGAACCCGACGACTTCACGACCGAGGACGCGGCCGGGATGTTCGTCGGTAGTATGGCCTACTTCAGCGGGTTTCAGTTGGAGACCCTCGGCGCGTCCGTGGTCGGTGCACTGACTGCACAGACCGGCAGCGAAGAACGGGCGATGGAACTGTTCGCGGACCTGAACTGGGGGGACGACCCCGGTGCACCGACTTCGACAGTCCAATCCGACGACGGGTACACTCCGCCGTACACCGACGTCCAGACCGGAGAAACGACCAGTCCGGAGGCGAGTGGGACCGCGACTGGCGGCGGGAGTGCAGCGGCTTCCCAGCCGACCAACCGCATTACTGGTGGCGACTACGCCATTCCGTCCGACGCTGCGGCAGTCCATGAGAGGGAGATGGACCGGATGCGGACACTCGCGTCGGGACTGGATGCGCTCGGCTTGCCGATAAAATACGGGAGCAACGCTCTCGCTGTTCAGGGCGACATCACCGAGTCCGGCGACGCTCTGCTGTTTGGCGGCCCACAGATGGGGTTCAACACACCCTCGATTATGTACGAAGCGGGACTCCACGGGCCGGATTTCGACGTGGCCGGCAGCACCGTCGCGGGCTACCCGTTCATCATGTTCGGGCACAACCGTAACGGTGCGCTGACATCCACAGCCGGCATCGACAACTGTCTGCAGATGTTCACCGAGTCGATTACGGTCAACGAGGACGGTCCCGACACGTACACGTTCCAGGGTGAAGAGCACGAAATCGAGACAACAGAGAAGACGATTACAGTCGCCGATGGCGAGGACGTTACCTACACCGAGCGGTTCACGCGCCACGGCGTCGTCACGCAGTGGGATCCCGAGAACGGGCAGGCGCTTGCCCAGACAAAATCGTACGCTGGTCGACACATGAACTGCTGGCGGGCGTACTACGAGGCCCAGTTCGCCGAGGACGCCGAGGAGTTCCGCGACGCTGCACAGCAGTGTGACTACGCGCTGAACTTCCTGTGGGCCGACAAGAGCGGCGACATCGCCTACGTCCATCTCGGCCGGTATCCCGACGCCGAGACAGTCGAGTGGGACACCCGATTGCCCGCCGACGGCACGCAGTACGAACTCACCGACGACGATTATCTCAGCGCGTCAGACGGCGAGGTCCCCTCGGCCATCAACCCCGACCCGGGCTACTCGGCACAGTGGAACAACAAGCCAGCGCCGGGGTGGAACAACGGCGACCTCAGCTACTCGTGGTCGACTGACCACCGGGTCCAGCGCATCATCAACCTCGTCGAACACCGACTCGACGAGAACGGGGCCGTCAACTTCGAGGACATGAAAGATATCATCTACGACGTGTCCTTCACTGACCTCCGCTCGATTCGGTACAAGAACCACCTGCTCGACGCACTCGACGGGGCAGACCTCACCGAGACAGAACAGCAGGCGCGTGCCGAACTCGACTCGTGGGGTCACTTCGCGCAGGCCGATGGCGAGGACAACGAGGGAGAGTATCCCGCCGGCTACACCATCTGGAACGCCACGTTCCCGACCATTCTACAGGAAGTGTTTGCGGGCACGTTCGGTGATGCCTACGGGCCGGCGTCGTACTTCCTCAATTACGACTATGGCCGCGGGACGTTGATGCGAGTTCTCAATCCCGAGGAGACTGCTCTGGAGCTCCAGGCTGACTACGCCGGCGGCACCCCGGAGGAGGCACTCGTCAGCGCGTTCAAGTCGGCAGTCGGTGACCTCGCTGAACAGTACGACGGTGACCCCTCGAGCTGGCAGAGCGAGGCGGCTCTCCACGAGTTCAACAACCTCGCGCTCTTCGGCATGCCCATCGGCGTCACCTCGGCGGGTAACACGGCGCTGATGAACCGCGGGACGGAGAACCACATCGTGCGGCTCAGCGACGACCCGAGAGCCGAGAACATCCTCCCGCCGGGCAACGACGGCTACGTCGCACCCGACGGCTCGACGGGCGACCACTACAACGACCAACTGGAACTGTTCGAGAACTTCGAGTACAAGCAGTTGCTGTTCAGCGACGACGACGTCGAGGCGGCAACCGAATCGACGACGGAACTGACGATGGGCGACGGCTCCGATGACCCAAACGACGGGACCACGCCAGACCCGACCCCGACTGCCGAACCCACGCCAGACTCGACACCGACGCCCAGCGAGACGACCACCACTGGTGAGAGTGGTCCTGGCTTTACCGCACTGACCGGCGCTGCCGCCGTTATCGGCTCGGCGCTCGTCTGGCTGCGCAAGCGAAACGACGACTGAAAAAACGGCGACCACGCCGTCTCCGGTCTACTTTTCTTCGAGTAACTGTTCGATTTGCTCGTCGTCGAGCAGGTCGACGAGCGAGGCGTCGTCGTTCCGGTAGGACTGCCACTCGTCGTCCGAGAGGTGTGACTGAACGTCTTCCTCTTGGAGTCTCGTCTCGAGCATGTCGTCGACGTCGTCGGGGTCGTAGCCTGGTACTGGCATATGTTGATGAACTAACCTGTGGGACATATACTTTGGGGCGCGTTCGCACAGGCCGGGGGACTCGACGGCGATTGGTCGACGACGTCGTGGGTTGTCTCGCCAGACCCACTCACTCCGTATTCTCGATTTCCGACGCTTTCTTTTGGAGGATTCGGCTTATTTCGGGGCCATCGAGCAGGTCGATGAGACTCTCGTCGCCGCGCTGGTAGGAGTCCCACTCTTCGTCGGTCAAGTACTCGGGAATCTCGTCCTCACTGAGCAGTGCTTCGAGCGCCGTGTCGAGGTCGCTGGGATCGTATCCGCCACTTACCATATGACAATACAACGTCTCCTTTGGCTTAACTCTGGGGTGTGTTCGAGGTGTGCGGTTGTAAGCGGGAATTCGCCCTCTCAGTCCTGCGTCTGAGAGTACTCGTCCACCCACTCCTGAAGCGTGATACCCATCGCGGACTGGGTAATCGCGTTCGAGGATGCGGAGTTTGCGCTCTTGACGAGTTCGGCTTCGAGCGTCCGCGTCGGTATCTCGCCGATGAAGTGCGGAATCGCGCGCTGGACGGCCAGCGGACAGCCGACTTCGTGAGCGAGCGCGTACCCCGACAGCGAGTGTGGCACTTCCTCGGTCGCGTACTCCGGATCCGGATCGAGAAGCTTCTCCTCGTCGACGAAGTCGACGTACTCGTAGCACTTCCCCACGTCGTGCAACAGGCAGGCGGCCACGATGACGTCGATGTCGGGGTCGGCACCGTGGAACTCTCGCTGCTCGTGAGCTGTCTCTCGGGCGATTCGGGTGACGCCGCGGACGTGCTCGACGTTGGTGACCTCGTGGATGTTCCAGGCGTAGGGAATGTCCTCGATGTCGCGCCAGCCACCGCGGTCGAGCCCCAGCGTCCACGCCTCGACAACCTTCTCACGGAGGCTGTCGTCGGAGATGTAGTCGAGTTCCGGGAACGCCTCCCGAACCTGGGTGTCGTACTCTGGCATGTGTCAGGTCTGGTCTTTGACGAGCTGTTCCTGTCCGATAAACCGCGGCCGCTCGTCGATAGCCAGGAAGTTGTCGACGTCCTCGCGTGCTTCCTTTGCTTTGCCTTTGTCCGGCGCGTAGTCCCGGGACCCTTCGCTGCCGAGTGCGTCGTAGAGCTTCTCGAGGTCGTCGAAGTAGAGTTCGGCGACGCCGTCGAACTCGGCGTGCTCGGGGTCGGTCGGGATGACGGTGTTGTACTTGACGACGCCCTCGATTTCCCGTGCGATTGGGGTGTGGTTGTTCTGCCAGTAGTCGATGAACTCCTCGTGAGTCATGTCGTCCTGGCGGACGAGAAACGCCGAGTGTTTGTAGAGACCGTCGGTATCGCCGTCGACCTCGTCTTTCTGGACGATTTCCTCGCCGATGATGCGCGGGCGCTCCTCGACGGCGAGGAAGTTGTTCACGTCCTCGCGTGCTTTCGCGGCAATCTCTTTGGTGGGGTCGTAGTCCCGGGAGCCCGGACTGCCCAGTGCCTCGTGCAGGTCGTCGAGAGACTCGAAGTACAGCTCTGCTAGCCCGTCGAACTCGGCGTGCTCGGGTTCGGTCGGGAGCACCTGCTGGTAGCGGACGACGCCTTCGATGTCCTTCGCGATCGGTGTGTGATTGTTCTGCCAGTAGTCGACGAACTCCTCGTGAGACATACCGTCCTGTCTGACTAACAGGGCCACGTGCTTGTACATCGAGTGGGTGTTCCACACGCCCGAAAATAAATCCCAAGGTCTGGTCGGGTTCCCCGTTCCAGTGCTGCAGGGAGAACCAACAAAATCACTAAGAGCCTGTGCGAGGGAACGTAGATTGTTATGGACGTTATCAACCCCGCCACAGGGGAACAGATAGATTCCTACACCGAACTGGACGAGAGCGACGTGGAGGCGACGCTTGAACAGGCAGAAGAGACCTTCGAGGAGTGGCAGGAGGTCCCACTTCGCGAGCGCGAGCAACTACTCGTAAACGCTGGCGAGGTCCTGCGCGAGAACAAACAGAAGTACGCGGAGTTGATGACCGAGGAGATGGGCAAACCCATCTCACAGGCGATTGCGGAAGTCGAGAAGTGCGCGTGGGCGTGTGACCACTACGCGGAGTACGCACACACCTACCTCTCCGAGGAACATCACCCGAGTCCGCCGGGGACGGAGGTCAAGACTGTCCACGACCCGCTCGGACCTGTGCTGGCGGTTATGCCCTGGAACTACCCGTTCTGGCAGGTCATCCGCTTCGCTGTGCCATACGTCACTGCGGGTAACGTCGGCCTGCTCAAACACGCCTCGAACGTGCCCGGCTGTGCGCTCGCGCTCGAAGAAGTGTTCGAGGAAGCCGGCTATCCCGAGGGCGTCTTCCAGACGCTCCTGATCGGCTCCAGCAAGGTCGACGGGATTCTCGCAGACGACCGCGTGCGCGCGGCGACGCTGACGGGGAGTGGCCCCGCTGGCCGTGCCGTCGCCGAGACAGCGGGGAAGAACCTCAAAAAGACCGTGCTGGAACTGGGCGGCTCGGATCCGTTCATTGTCCTCGACGATGCGGACCTGGAGGCGGCCGTCGAGACCGGCGTACAGGCGCGAACCCTGAACGGCGGGCAGTCGTGTATCGCCGCCAAGCGATTCATCGTTCACGAAGCTGTCTACGACGAGTACGTCGACCGACTCGTCGACGCATTCGAGAACCTCACTGTCGGGGACCCGACCGACCAAGAGACTGATGTCGGTCCACAGGCCGACCCTGACCTCATGGAGGAACTCCACGACCAGGTCCAGCAGAGTATCGACGCAGGAGCGACAGTTCTGACCGGCGGCGAGCCGCTCGACCGCGAGGGTGCGTTCTACCCGCCGACGGTACTGACGGACGTTCCCTCGGGCTGTCCCGCAGACACCGAAGAGACGTTTGGCCCGGTGGCGACCGTCTACGAGGTTGCCGACGAAGACGAAGCGCTCGCGGTCGCAAACGACACGCGATTCGGGCTGGGTGCGAGCATCTGGAGCGAGGACCGCGAGCGGGCACAGCGCCTGGCGCGTGCGGTCGAAGCGGGCTGTGTCTACATCAACGAGATGACGAAATCCGACCCGCGCGTGCCCTTCGGCGGTATCAAAGACGCCGGCTACGGCCGTGAACTGTCCGAGGCAGGCATCAAAGAGTTCGTTAACCGCAAAACGGTCTGGGTCGAGTAATCGCCGTCCGGTGCCGGGAATCCGGCGAACGAACCCAAATTCGGCGTATCGTGGCAGCTACTGGCAGTCAATCACACAGAAGGTTTTAATAGGAATTAGGTGGGAATCAATCGTGTGACGATGAACGACACAGGTGATACTATGGACGGAACCGTGCAGACTGGGACATCGCGCCGAAAATTTTTGGCAACGACCGGTGCAGTCGGCGCACTCGGCCTCGCAGGCTGTGGTGGCGGGTCGACAGGTGGGACGGACACAGTTACGGTTGCGAGTCTGAACCCGATCAGTGGGGCCTACAGTTCGCTCGGGCCGAGCCAGCGTTCGGGCGCAGAGCTCGCTGTCGAACAGATTAATGACAACGACGACTACGACTTCGAGATTGACCTGGTTCTCGGTGACACCGAGACTGAGGCAGGGACCGCAAGTGACGAGGCACAGCGTGTCGTCCAACAAGAGGGTGCGGAGTTCGTTTTCGGCGCAATCTCCAGTTCAGTCGCGCTGGGTCTCAACGACTTCGCAAACTCGGCTGAGTTCGTCTACTTCCCGGGCGGCGCGGCTGTCCCAATCACTGGCAATTCGTGCAACCAGTGGGTGTTCCGGTGTGAGACAAACACCGCACAGATTGCCGAGGCAATCTCTGCGTACACTGTCAACGAACTCGGCTCGAACGTCTGGTTCCACTCCGCAGACTACGCCTACGGTGAATCGGTGTACGATCGCGTCAAAGAGCGGATGGAGGCTGCAAACGACAACTTCACCGAGGCTGGAACGTCGACATCTGAACTCGGCTCCTCGAATTTCGGCTCTTACATCAGCCAGATTAGTAACTCCGATGCGGACGCGGTCATTCTGGGGATGACTGGCGGAGACCTCGTCAACTTCACGAACCAGGCCGCAAACCAGGGTCTTACCGACGACGTTGCTGTCGTCGGCCCGACGATGACCTTCCAGAGTATCCGTGCCGGGACCGGACAGAACTCTGTCGGGACCTTCGGCGGCGTCAGATACGTCCCGTCGCTGGACCTGGGTGACAACCAGCAGTTCGTCGACGCCTACGAGGATTCCGAAGACGCAGTCCCAGACAGCTTCGCACGCGTCGGCTACGACTCGATACGGCTCATGGCCAAAGGCATGGACGAAGCCGGGAGTACCGACCCTGAAGACGTCCGCGACGCGCTCAAAGGCGGGACGTTCACGACTGCGCTCGGAGACATCACACTACGTGAAGGGGACCACCAGGCGACCAACCCGACGTGGATGGGTGAACTGGTCGAAGGAGATGGCGATATGCCCGATGTCGAACTCCTCAGCAAAGTCGAGGGAGAGGACACACTGCCGCCGGCCAGCGAGCTCGGCTGCAACATGAGCTAATCCGGCTATGGTAGTCGCTGATTTCATCGAACAACTGCTGAACGGACTCACGGTGGGGATGGTGTACGTCCTCTTAGCCGCCGGTCTCTCCGTCATCTTCGGCGTGATGAACGTCATCAACTTCTCGCACGGGGAGCTGTTCGCGCTCGGGGCGTACTTCGCACTGAGTATTGTCAATCCACTCGGGGCCGGCGTCGGATTCTGGGTCGCGCTCATTGCCGCGCCACTCATCGTCGGCGTTATCGGGGCGGCAATCGAGCGGACGACGATTCGACCGCTGTACGGACGCAACCCACTCTATCACATTCTTCTCACGTTTGGTCTGGTCCTCGTGATAAACGACCTCATCCGGCTCGTCTGGGGCACGCAACAGCGGCAACTGGACGTACCGGGGTATCTCAGCCAATCTGTCGAGATACTCTCGGTGCAGTTGTCGCTGTACAATTACTTCATGATATTCTTCGCGGCCCTGCTCGCGGCTGGGGTCTGGTACTTGCTCAACCGGACGAAGTACGGAATGATAATCCGGGCCGGCTCGATGGACCGCGAGATGGTCCGGAACGTCGGCATCGACATCGACCGCTACTACACGCTGGTGTTCGGTGTCGGGGCCGCACTGGCAGCGGTTGCCGGTGTCGTGCTCGGCGGCTACCAGAACGTCAACACCGGAATGGGCAACAGCGTCATCATCCCGGCGTTCGTTGTCGTGGTGCTCGGCGGACTCGGAAGTTTCCGTGGTGCGGTTGTCGGCGGGCTTCTGGTTGGCGTCGTCCAGACGCTGATGCGGACCTACAACGAGGCTGTCATCGCCACCTTCGGTGATTTCACCCTTGCTCTTCCGGACCTGGAGGGACTGACCGTCTTCCTGTTGATGATTGGCGTATTGCTCGTGAAACCACAGGGGCTGTTCGGAACGCGGGGTGAAGAGTCGGAAGGCGGTGAAGGCGAACTCCTTGTCGGTGCGAAAGGGGCGTTGTTAGACGACTCGACGAAAAAGAAGCTCGGCCTTCTCCTCGTTGGACTGCTGGCGATTGCGCCGTTTGCCGTTCTGTTCATGGGCGAGCGGTACTACGTCATCGTGCTCAACGAGATTCTCATCTGGGCAATATTCGCACTCAGCCTCGACATCGTGATGGGCTATGCGGGGCTGGTCCCGCTGGGACACACGATGTTCTACGGCGTGGGCGCGTACGCTGCGGCGCTCATCATGTTGCACTACACGTCGTCGGTGTTCATCGTGTTGCTCGGTGCAATCGTCATCTGTGCCATACTCGCCTGGGTCGTCGGGAGCCTCTCGATTCGCGTCTCTGGCGTCTACTTCGCGATGATTACGCTGGCGTTTGCCGAGCTCATCTACAGCGCCGTGTTCAAGTACGAATTCACGGGCGGGAGCGACGGCCTGCTCGGGTTCGAGGCGCTCATGGGCATCGGCGGTATCGGTGCCCCCCTCTCCGATATCGAGTTCCTGTTCCTCGGATACGAAATCGAGCAACAGATCGTCTTCTACTACTTTGCGCTCGTACTCGCCGTTCTGTCGTTCCTCTTCGCCCGGCGTATTATGAACGCTCCCTTCGGGAGTGTCATCCAGTCGATTCGCGAGAGCGAGGAACGCGTCGAGTTCATCGGCTACGACGTAGTCAAGTACAAACGTCGTGCCTTCGTCATCAGTGGCGGGATGGCTGGCCTCGCTGGTGGACTCCTCGCAGTGAGTCCGACCACGTTTATCATCTCCCCCGACCAGACACTCGCCTGGATCCACTCCGGTGAGATCATCGTCATCACGTTGCTGGGTGGCATGGGAACGCTGTTCGGCCCGATGTTCGGTGCCGGTGTCTTCATCGGTGCCGAGGAGGTCCTCTCTGGATACACCGAACAGTGGCGGATGATAATCGGTGCTATCTTCATCCTGTTCGTGTTGTTCGTCCCGCGCGGACTGGTGTCGGTGCCATCGCTGCTCGCCAGCCGAATCCAGGAGTCACAGGAGGAAGAACCTCCCCTCGGCATCGAGGATTCGGAGGTGAATACCGATGACTGACCCGGTGCTCAAGACCGACGGCCTGACAAAGCGGTTCGGCGAACTGACTGCTGTCGACCACGTCGACCTCGAAGTCGAGAGTGGGGAGTTCCGGAGTGTCATCGGTCCGAACGGGGCCGGGAAGACGACGACGTTCAACCTCATCACTGGGGCACTCATCCCAACCGAAGGGACTGTCCTGTTCAAAGGTGAGGACATTACGACCATGGAGCCTCACCATCGGGTCAGACGCGGTCTCGGCCGCTCGTTCCAGATCACCAACGTCTTCGGTGGTCTCACCGTTCGTGAGAACGTCCGCGTCGCTGCACAGTCGGTGTTTAACGACGACATCGGGCCTGCGTCAGCGATGTTCCGCGATAAGGACTCCTTCGACGATATCACTGCCCACACGAACGAAGTACTGGAACAGATTGGACTGCGCGACCGCGCAGACGAGAACGCCGAGACGCTCGCGTACGGCGACCAGCGACGACTCGAAATCGGACTCGTTCTCGCGACGGACCCCGAACTCGTCATGCTTGACGAGCCGACTGCCGGGATGAGTAGCGAAGAGACCCGGTCGACGATGGAACTCATCGGCGACGTGCTCTCCGACCAGTCGCTGATGCTCATCGAACACGACATCGACCTTGTCATGCGAGTCTCGGACCGAATTACCGTCCTCACGCGGGGAGAGGTACTCGCGAGTGGGACGCCCGAGGAGATTGCAAACGACGAAGCTGTTCGCGACGCGTATCTTGGAGGTACTCGAGATGAGTGACCCAATACTATCACTGGAGGACGTCGAGGCCGGCTACGGTCTGACGAAAGTGCTGCAGGGTGTAACGATGGACGTTGAGCGTGGCGGCGTCGTCTCGCTGGTCGGCCGCAACGGCGTCGGCAAGACGACGACGCTGCGCTCGATTGTCGGGAACATCACCCCGTCTGCCGGCACGATTACGTTCGACGGTGACGACGTTACGACGATGAGTACCGAGGAGACAATCCGGAAAGGAATCACGTTCGTCCCCGAAGAGCGGCGCATCTTCCCGGAGCTGACCGTCCGAGAGAACATCGAGATGGGACAGATTGGGGCGAATAAGAGTACCGGCCCGTCAATCGACGAGGTCCTCGACATGTTCGAGAACCTCAGAGAGCGCGAGGACAGCCACGGCTCGGTCCTCTCCGGCGGCGAACAGCAGATGCTCGCCATCGGCCGCGCGCTCATCGCTGACCCCGACCTGCTCTTGCTCGACGAGCCGACTGAGGGACTGGCTCCCTACATCGTTCGGCAGATCGAGGAGATAATCGAGGATCTGAACGACCAGGGAATTACCGTCCTCGTCGTCGAGCAGAACATTCCGGTGGCACTGGGCGTCTCCGACTACGCGTACATCCTCGAGAAAGGGCACATCGTCCACGAAGGCCCCGCCAAAGAAGTGCGCGAGAATCAGGACGTGCTGGACAAACACCTCGGTGTCGGCACAGCAGACTGAACGGGGGTTTCCAGCTGAGCGATACATATTTTACAGTTCTCCCTGAAAGGGGTAGTATGAAAGACGTACTCTTCGGTATCGACCAGGATGTCGACCGTGCAGTCGCACAGGTCAATACAGTGCTCGAACTCTTCGACGCCGACAACATCCACGCGTATCTGTTGCACGACTTCGTCGACAACCCCGAAGGCGCGTCGGTCACCCAGGTTGATGCCGTCAAACGGGCTGAAGAACTTCTCGAAGATGCCGGCGTTCCCGTCGAACTCCGCGAAGGGAGCGGTGATCCGGCTGAATCGATAATCGAGAGTGCCGAATCCCTCGATGCAGACGCGATATGTATCGCCGGACGGAAGCGGTCGCCAGCCGGTAAGATGCTGTTCGGGAGTGTCTCACAGTCTGTTATTCTGAACACGCAACGGCCCGTGCTTCTCTGCAGTCCGTCGGATCAAGCGTAGTACACACTGCCGTTCTGTGTCTACCACTGTTCGTCCGCCATGAGAGAACAACCCATATCGTACTTTTTGGGCCGAATCAACAGGATAGAGGTGATAAAAGACCGGGTTTACGCTGCAGAAGTATGTTCGAATTAATAGAACTACCTGTAGGAAAGATTGACTCGAAGTTCCCCGGAGATTCCTCGCACGAGATCAGCGAGGTCAGTCTCGATGCGTTCGTAGTCGAGGCGGTCAGCAGGGCCCGAGATACTGATTGCACCGTAGACGTTGCCGGCGTTGTCTGTTAGCGGTGCTCCGACTCCAGTCACTCCCTTGAGAAACTGTTCGGTTCCGTATGCGACGCCGCGCTCCTGGACGGTGTTCAGTTCTGCTTCGAGGTCCTCTCGGCTTCGCCCGTCCGAAAGCGGAAAATCGTAGCTGTCGAGAATCTCTTCGCGGCGCGTCTCAGAGAGGACGGAGAGTGTGGCCATCCCGCCAGCCAGCTCGTAGAGTTCGGTGTGCTGTCCGATTCGAGCGTTGGTCCGGATCGCACGACTGCCCAGCGACTTTGCAAGGAAAATCGCCTTGCCGTTTTCTTCGGTAACCCACCACGCCTTCTCGTTTGTCTCGTCCGCGATCTCGTCCAGCTTGGGGACGACTTCTTCGTACATCTCTTGCATCTCCCGGACCTCCATTCCGACATCGAGGAATTTGAGACTTAACTGGTACTGCTGGCTTTCGTCTTGAACAACGTAGCCGCGGTCCTTGAGAGTCGACAGGTGAACGTGTACCGTGCTTTTCGGCATGTCGAGAGCGTCTGCCAGTTCTGTCACTCCCGCGGTTCGCAACTCCTTGAGCGCCTCGACTATATCCAGCACCCGTTCGTCCGAACCGACCGTACTGTTTGATGCCATACGTTACCATTGGGGTGTAATTGGATAAATCTGTTCACTATCATCGAATCTATTGAATACAGGCTTCTCATAGCTCTACTATGGTATCTCTGGCAAAATCTGACCGAAATTCCGCTATACTATCAGCAGATTACCTTCCCAGTAGCACTTTTTCTACTGATACATAACCACCGGACTCAGGTGATTTGACTACTCTGTGCAGCCACTCTATTCGAATTAATCGAATAGCAAACCACTTCTTTATTCCAATCTCGTGTAAAAATAAACTTAATTTATATTAGCTACCTCTCTGGCTCGGTCTCGTCGGACATCCTGGTCTCTTACGTTCAATGATGATGAATAATTCTGAAAGATATTTCCAGGATTCGTACTGGTCTGGATTACGGTCGTATGTGTGTAATCGTTCACTGCTTGTTGCGCTCTCCGCTCTTCAAGCATAACTCAGGTTATAATTTCACGGTTGGCGTTCGCAGTCGAGACTGTCCCATGTGTCGATTTGAGGTCATCTTAGGGGCTGACTTCCACACGCGAAAGACACACCACGATTCAGTTCTACATCTGTCGTTTTCACGGAATACGTTTTTCTGCAGGCGTAGCTGGCTTCATTCTCTGACAAAGCCGAATATCGGTCTCTACTAGCCAACTACTGTCAGATTGTGAGTGTCCTTCAGCGTCGTTGAGGACGCCCTCTGTCACGAGTATTGGTGTATTCAATCGGCAACTACGGTCATCCGAGTTTCAATAGTGGGTCCGTTGAGAATACCAGTTCGGCTGCCGTCGGCTTTTTAGACCACGCACAGGTGCTGAGAGACTTGCTCGCAGTGCTATCGAGGTGACGACTTCTGATGAGTCCGACATGGGAACAGATGAAGGACCAAGACTGACTAAACCGATAACTCGTCGAACTGTGTCGACTGTCAGTCGGAGCGCGACAGGTTGCACGAGCGACGAATTCGCTTGCCAGATACGTGTCTGATACCCCAGTGCCGTGCCAGCCGGCTATGTGTCGGTATTTCTGTTCTATGGCTTCGCCAGGCTTCATTCATCAGCGACGAGTGCTCGCAGATAGAACCACCGCCGGGTCCAGAACTGATAGGCAGTCGATGCGGCGAACACGAACAGGAACGCCGTCGCGACGAGCAGTGATTCGATGCCAGCAAAGGCGGCGATGTCGGTTTCTGCCAACACGACGGCGATCAGACTGAAGACCCCCAGTGAGCGGTAGTAGGTGCTCCAGGAGATGCCAAACCGCGTGATGACTTCCATATACACGTCGACATCACGCGCGCGCTCACGAAGTTCGACCGTCTTTCGATCCCTGTTGTACTCGATGATCCCGATTTCGTCGAGTTTCGGGAGGTGGGTCTGATGAAGCGAGTTATACACGCTCTGGCGGATATTTCGCGGTGGTGGCGATTTACTGGTCTCTAACTCTGCGACCCGTTCAGAGAGCTCACGCAACGAGACCGGCTCCAATCGCTGTTTCAGATACTGAATCACACGCCGTCTTCGGTCGTTGCGGAGAACGTCGTGGACGACCTCCGGCTCTATTCGCCCGTCTGTTTGCTGGATACCCATTGTAGACTCCCCCTTTGACTGCTTTCTAACTATCCTTACTTTCGCTTTGATTGACTCTTCTGTGTACTTTCACTCTCACGAAGGGATTATGAACCTATCGTTGATTCAACGCTAATCGCAAATTCAATAGACTGCGGTATAATTAACTGGCAACTAAAATTGAACAGTCGGTTATCGAGTGGCTTCAACGGGTGGTTAGTTCTCTCAACGCATCGATTCGGTGGGGCAAACGAGACGTTTGTTGTTTCAGCGGGCGGTTAGCAGCTCCTGATGCTGTGATTATCTATGGGGATGGGGATGGGATGATGTGGCAAGTTCGGGCCACGCTGTGTGGGCCGAACGGGAGACAACAATGCCAGACAAATACGACATCTCACGACGCAAAGTGCTCGCCGGTCTCGGAACAATCGGGGTCGCGGGCGCTGGTGCCGGGCTCGGAACGAGCGCGTACTTCAGCGACGAGGAATCGTTCACGGACAACAGCCTCACCGCGGGCAAGTTGGATCTTGCAGTGAAAGCCGATATTTACGAATATCAAGGGGCTGCCAACGACGGTGGCCAGTCATTCCATGGGGTCGTCAATGGTGGCGACGATGTCCAGCAGGAACTCACTGACGTCAAGCCGGGCGACTACAGCTGGGGCAAGTTCTGCTTCTCTATCGTCGACAACCCAGGCTATATTTGGGCTGGTGGTGAACTGACTTCCAACGACGAAAACACCGTCACTGAACCCGAGGCAGATTCTGATAAAGAAAACAACGCGCAGACGGATTCCCAAATCGAAGGCGACGGTGAACTCGCGGACGCCATCGAGGGGTGCCTGTTCTACACGACGCACGGTGACTACGACCCCGCCGAGCAAGGTAGGCCCACTGAAACGCGTGCACCTGGAGACGAAGACGACATTATTCTGGAGGGGAGTCTCAGAGAGATACTGGCAGCGTTACAGACTGGTGTACCGCTGGACGGCAGTGATGACGACGGACGCCAGGCGTTCCCTGGTGACGAAGAAGAATCGTTCGACGACGATGAGCGCTGCCTCGGCTTCTGGTGGGAAGTTCCGACCAGTGTCGGTAACGAGATTCAGACCGATAGTCTGACTTTCGACATCACGTTCTACGCTGTGCAAGAACGTCACAACGACGGGTCGGACAACCCATTCGCTGACGCTGTTCTGACATCCGACCCATCGTCGGGAACTGATGACGATCTGGCAGGCAACGAGCAGCCCTGGATTACGGCTCAGATCAGCGCCGGGCCGACGACAGTCGTCCAGATAGACCTCAACGGAGAGGTCTACGGTAACGACGATAACTCTGGAAACTCCGACTTCCCAGAATGGCCCAGCAATGAGGACGACTACTTCATGGAGGCCAACATCGATATCGACAACGACTCTATCGATGAAGCGGCGAACGACGACGACTTCCGGGTCGGCTACGCCGCGGCAAACTCCGGAGCCCGTGCTAACGCCATCTCGAACAGTTCCTCAGCGAGTGGCAACGGTGGATACATCCGTCGGAACACCGGTGGCTCCAGTTCTGGTGATTCAGCGAACCGGAGCGACGTGGCCGAAGAGGATGTCCCCGGGTTCCTCGCCTTCGAAAGTGGTGATCAGCTGAGCTATACGTTGATACTCGATTGGGCGAGTATCGCTGCTGATGGTGATACTCCGACAGCTCAACTCGCGAGTGCGCCTGGAGCAATCCAGGTCAACGAAGTGTTTGGCGGCGACGGCGGTGAAGGCGTCGGCGCGACTCCCAACAGTTCCAACGATGGGCGCGGCGACATTGATAATGTGACTGATGGTTCGGGAACGCTCCAGATCTAAGACTGTACAGCACTAGCAACATTGACCCATTCGGAGTGCGGCGTCGTCGACACTGTCGACGGCACGTGGCGCGGACAATGTCCGTGTGACGGCGGTTCGACTCCGCCGGTGGGTTTTCCCCGAGGAGGGGGATCAGATATGACAGACAAAGGAATGGAACTGACGCGGCGCAAGATCCTCGCCAGCATGGGCGCAGTCGGCGCTGCCGGTGCTGTGGCGGGCATGGGTACGAGTGCGTATTTCAGCGACGAGGAATCGTTCACGAACAACAGTCTGACCGCGGGCGAGCTTGATCTGAAGGTCGACTGGGAAGAACACTACTACGACGGAAAGGGAACTCAAGCCGACGAGGCAACACTGGTGTCTGGCGATCCAAATCCCACTGAGGTCGACTACTACCTCCCGGCAGTGCGAAACCCTGACGCGAGTCCAATTGCGCTGAATTTCACGAACTCACAGGACGACCTGTGGGACGCAACCGCAATCGAAGCCTTCCCAGATGAGGATGATGATGGGATTCAGGATGATGGTGACATTACCTGCGATGATTTGGAGAGCGTCGAAAACGCTCTTGCGTCCGAGCAGAGAACGTCCGGGAACGGGCAGGGTGATGGTGGCGACCCGCTTGTTCAACTCCAAGACATCAAACCGGGGGACTTCGGCGAAGTAACGTTCAGCTTTCACCTCTGTGATAACCCGGGCTACGTCTGGATGCAAGGCGAGCTCGTGAGAGCGGATGAAAACGGAGTTACCGAGCCGGAGGGTGACGACCCACAAGAAGAGGAGGGTGTAGTCGAACTCCTCGATGAGGTTCGAACCCGGATGTGGTACGACGAGAACTGCGATAATCAGATTGAAACGGGATTAGTCGACGTGATGATTGCAGTTGACGACTCTATTTCGTCAGACGACGAAGATCAGGACTTCCTCCGGAACGGACTAGAAGAGTTTGTCAGCGGACTCGCAACCGATACGGAGGTCGGACTTTTGACCTTCGGCGACGGCGAGGTGACGAATTTCCAGGGCCTCGGCGACTCGGTCGATATATCAGGAATCGCAGAGGGTTCCGGTGGTGGTAACACGCCGCTCCCGCCGGCGCTCGACATCGCCGACCAGGAACTCGACGAGAACGCGCGTGAGGACGTGGAGAAGGTCATCGTCGTGTTCACCGACGGTGGTCCAAACTACGAGAACGTCGAATACAGTGCGGGCGGACACACCGCACCTCGGAATGCAGATTACACACTCGACAACTCCACCCCTGAATACGACGAGGGTGGTGGCGGCAACGACGCCCAGGGTCGTCCTGGCGGTATCAGCGATGGCGAACTCAAAGAAACGGCTCATGTGGCCGAAATGATTCGCGATAGCGGCACGCGCATTATCACCGTCAACATCGATGTGGCTGGGGAAGATACTGATCTTGTCCTCGATCTCCCCGCGTATCTCAAGAACGAGATCGCCTCCTCGCAGGCGTACGCGAAGAACGTCAAACTCGATGACCTCGCTGCGGTAGCCAACAGTCTCTCAGCCGTCACAATGGAAGAAAATTTGTTCTTCGAAGGATCACTCCGTGAGGCTCTGGCCGAACTCTCTAGTGGGCATGGTATCCCACTTGACGGCGACACGTCTACCGCCTACAACGAGTTCAGCGGGTCTGTGCGTAATCTTGACGAAGACGATGCTGACGAGGTCACTGGCGGTGGGCCGACGGACGCTGACCGAGAGTGTTTCGCAGGTGCGGGGACAACCCACTGTGTCGGATTCGAATGGTGGCTCCCCATTGATCACGCGAATCAGATTCAGAGCGACATAGCCGAATTCAACCTTGGATTCTACACCGAGCAGTGCCGGCACAACGACGGGAGCGGACAATCCACTCCAGCAAGATAATAATGTAGACCTACGCAGGTGCACGCGCGTTCGCGCGTCGGCGGTTCGCCTCCGCCGGTGGGTCTTCCCGAGGAGGGACCACAATGACAAACAAAGGAATCGAACTGACGCGGCGCAAGATTCTCGCCAGCATGGGTGCCGTCGGGGCTGCCGGTGCTGTGGCAGGCATGGGTACGAGCGCGTACTTCAGCGACGAGGAATCGTTCACGGACAACAGCCTGACTGCCGGGACGCTAGACCTCAAAATTGACTGGACCGAACACTACTACGACGGGTCGCAGAGCCTGCACCAGGGTGTCGATTCGGTCTCGACGGAATCCGTCGACGGCATGACTGGCTTCCCTTCGACTGCGCCGGCTTCTGAACAGGTAGTGTTCGTCGACGACGAGCAGCAGTTCATGGCCAACACGGCCATCGAGGCGTTCCCCGATATCCTCGATGAAGAGGACGAGGACGACTACGACGCCCAGAAGGAACGGATCGACGACGATATCTGCGATCTGCTGGCTGATCTGGACGGTGCGCTTGACCACCCGCTCCGAACGCGAGGGACGTTTGGCGGAGACGCCAATCCCCAGACCACAGAACCAGGTGACCCACTCGTCAGTATTGGCGACGTGAAACCGGGTGACTTCGGCGAGGTGACCTTTAGTTTCCACCTCTGTGGCAACCCTGGCTACGTGTGGCTCACTGGAGCACTCGTCGATGCCAGCGAGAACAGCCACACCGAACCTGAAGCGGACGACCCCGAGGAACGTACGGACGACGATCCCGACGTGGACGGCGAGTACGTCGAACTCCTCGACGCAATCCGGGCCACCGTCTGGTACGACACCGGCGAAGACGGCGTCTACGGGGCCGAGCTGGACGACAAGGACGACGGTGAAGGTGACAACATATTCGGAGCCGGTGAGAGACTGATTCCGTTGATGGGTTCACTGCGGAGCGTCCTCGAAGCACTCGAAGCAGGTATGTTCCCGCTCGACCCCGAACCCGTAGCGAACGGGAATGACAATACCAACGAAGGCGAATCGGACAGTGAGGCTCCGACCGTCTCCGGTTCGATCGATGAGGACACGGAGCATATCGACGAGATTTTCGCAACCGGTGATGACGATCGATTCACCGGTGGACCGGCGAAAAATTACACGTGTGCCGACTACGAAGACAATCTCGACCAGTTCGCCGAGGGAGACTTGGTCGGTTCGGAGGTGCTGAACCCGGATGACGCGCCGATTCAGGTCGGGTCGAACTACGTCGGCTGCACTACTATCACCGTTGCTGAGTTCGATGAGAACACTGGGACGATTACACTCTCTTCGACCAGTCCGGTACAGATCGTCAGCATCAAGGGCGGTCCAAACGGCGAACAGGTCTACGTCTTCGCAGAACCCGTCGTGCTCGACGAGGCCACCTTCACGACTCTAGGTGACCACGAAATCAGCAACATCGACATCTGTTGCCCGGTCGGGGACAGCGAGCGTCCACCGGACAAGAATGGAGATCGGTGCTTCGAGAACTCGACGACCGCCTACATTGGCTTCGAGTGGTGGGTCCCCGAACACGTTGGTAACGAAATCCAGGGTGACTCGGTAAAATTCGACCTCGGATTCTACACCGAGCAGTGTCGGCACAACGACGGGAGCGGCCAGTCCCCTCCAGCAAAGTGAGCAGGCATTAGAGTAGACCTACGCGGGTGCACGCGTATTCGCGCGTCGGCGGTTCGACTCCGCCGGTGGGCCGTTCGGAATGACAAGCGATGGCACACAACACCGACCCAGCAAAGCAGGACCGGAAGCAACGAGCGCTTGAGAGCGACACCGCTACCGGCCGTCACGTAGATACGCTCGTCACCGAGGGATACTCCATCCAGGACGCAATTAGTGAAGCCAGTCCAGGCGACGTGATCGGACTGTGGAACGGAACCTTCAGCGAGCAGGTCGTCGTCGAGAAAGAACTCACACTGGTCGGTCTCGGATCGGGTACGACCACAATCCGTTCACCAGCGTCGGTGTCGAGACGCTTCCGGTGGAACGACAATCCTGTCACTCCGATCGTTTCTATCGAAGCTGACAACGCGACAGTTCAGGGCCTATCAATCGAGCGAAGTCCGAGAGTTTCCGAGACGAGAACGGTCGCCGGTGTCGCTGGACGCGATGCGAGTATCAGCCTCACCGACATTTCGGTCGAAAGCGCGGAGTCAGAGCGACACGACGTCGGCATCCTCGTGTCGAATACGGATGGTCTCGACCGATGCATTACCATCGAGAACTGCGATATTCGGAATTACCAGTACAGTGGTATCGTCGGCGCCGGGGGCGGTCTGGACTTCCGAGTCGCCGAAACGACGGTGGCGGGACTGGGGCCGATCAGGGCGAACCGTCAGCAGGGAATCCGTGTCGGCGGTGTCGACAGAGCCACGATCCTCGGGAACACGGTTGCGGACAACTACTTTACGGACAGTAGCGTCAGTGCGGGTGTTATCATTGTCGACGTGCCGGATGCGTTTATCGCCTGGAACGATATCGAGGGGAATAACAACGGCATCGCTGCCCGGGGACGGGGCGATATCATGGCACGCCGCAACAACATCATCGTCAACGATACCGGTGCACTCAACCTCGGTACAGCCAGCTTCGACGCAACTCACAGCTGGTGGGGAACCGACGACGGCCCGTCGGCATCTGCTATCTGGGCTGGCGATGACAGCGAAACGCTGTCCGATCAGCCAGATGGCGGCGGTGACGCAGTCGCTGGTGTCCAGTGGCGACCATTCGAGAGTAGCTCCGTCGATACAGCGACCTGGGAGCGGGTTGATGTGGATGTCTGAACTAACAGAGATGTGGAACCCAACGAACCTCACGCGACGACGGTTGCTCAGCGGAATGGGAGTCGCTGGTATTACTTCGATGACTGGGCTCGCGCTCACGACGGAGCGCTCACTCGGTTTTACCGAGACAACGACCATCCAGAGCGTGGATGGCGTCACGCTGGCGGCTGACTGGCGTGAGACGTACAACGGGAGTGTGCTCGAAGAGACGCGGATAACAGCAACGGAGTCGGGTGCGGTACTTTCTCTGGGGGACATTATGCCGGGGGACAGCGGTGTGCTTTCGGTCCGACTCAGCGTCCAATCGGAGGACGAAGCAGAGTCACCGCAGGCGGAGCCACGGCTGACAGTCCAACTGACCGAAACTGCGGAAAATGGACTCTCCGAACCTGAACGGTCGGTTGGTGATACGAGCGCGGAGACGGGGGAACTCCAAGAGTTCCTCAACGCGGCAATCTGGTACGACACCGGTCTGGCCAGTATCGACGCGTTCGGCGCCAACAACAGTGTACAGGACCTCGGAGAGCAACTAATTCATGACGGCGCAGAGGGTACACTCGCGGAGGTCGCAGCGGCAGTAGACGCCGTGTCTTTGACACCGGGGGGCTGTCTCGGTGTCGACGAGTCAGTTATCGTCTCGTTCGGTTGGTCGTTTGACGACGATGCCGCTGGCATTAACGCTACACAGGGTGACTCTGTCACGTTTGATTGTCTTATCGACGGCCACCGCTGTGTGACGAATGGATGATGGCTCGACACCGCTCTTTTTATCTTATCCATAATTGTATTCCAGTGTCAAGAACTAAGTGTCTGGAAAGTATCCAGTATAATACGTGGCAATCAGGGCAACGAGCGGGAAGTAACCAGAATCATCAGAGGGGGGAGTAATGGAGAAATCTGAACTGAGCCGTCGTAAAGTACTATCTGCGCTCGGTGCAGCAGGAAGCACTGGCGCTGTCCTCGGAAGCGGTGCCACCGCGTTCTTTTCCGACACGGAGAAAACAACCGATAATTCACTTACCGCTGGCGTGGTCGACATGGCTGTCGAATGGAACCTCGACGGCGGTGATTCCGGGTCGAGTACTGGTTCCACGACACTACCACTATCCATTACGGATACCAATGCCGGGGGTGACCCTGACGTCGTCGCAGAACTTGTTGTTTCGCTTCCTGGGTCACAGAACAACCCAGCGTACCCCTGGTTTCGGCTGGAATGCCCGGGGGCGACAGGACTTGCAGAAGACCTCGAAATGGCGGTGACCTACAGTGACGGCGGAACAATCGCAGAGGGGTCGCTCGTTTCGGTTGCTAACCAATTGCGAAATAGCGCCCCACTCAACCCGGACGGAACCGTAGTCTCGGCAGACCAGCGGGACTGTCTCACACCCGGGGAAACAATCAATTTGGTACTAACTGCGAATCTACCGGATTGGTACGTCGGAGAGGAGTCTCTTTCTGTGACGTTCGAGTTCGCCGCGGAACAGTGCCGGCACAACGATGGCGAAGCGTCGCCGTATCCGGAGCGCCCAGCGTGTCCGGACCCACCCGACGAACCAGCTAACAAAGCCATTAGTTTCATCGCGTTTTGTAGCGGGGCGACTGATCCTAATCCGGAGATTACAGACATAAACGCCGTCGATGACGACGGAGACCCCACCTCTGTCGATTGGCAGACGGACGCGGATGTGCGATATGTTATTGTAAAGACAGCGACATACATAACAATCTATGATTACAGTGAGGAGACAGCCCAGTCTGGGACAGCAGCGCCCTGGGATGAGGATGCGTTCAAAACCGTAGAGAAGGGAACTGGTGTCTACGGGCCTGGGGATGAGTCGACTCCTTGCAGCGTCGCCGAACGAGTTGTTACCGACGACACGACCGAACAGTTCGAGGGGACCCAAGTAACATTCGAGTACGAGGGTGGAGCATGAGCGACGCAATTGAAACCGAAGTAGAAGACGACGAGCCACTGCATGCCCGCATCCCGTGGCGACGAATCGTCAGCGTTGCTGGTGTGCTGGTACTCGTTGCGATCGTCGTTCCGTTCATCATTTATACCGTTCCACAGGTCGCTGGCGGGGAGCAAAGTTACGTCGTTCTCTCCGGGAGTATGGAGCCAAACATCGGTACTGGTGATGTTATTATCACCGACGGTGTCGAACCAGATCGCATCGAGAGTGGTGATGTCATTACCTACCGTCGAAGCGGCGACACGAGACCGACGACACACCGCGTCATCGAAGTCGTCGACCGGGAAGATGGTCTTGCGTTTCGAACTCAGGGTGACGCCAACGAAGACCCTGACCAGCAACTTGTCCCCTCCGAGGAAGTCGAGGGTACAGTGATGACTGTCGGAGGGTATCTCTTTGTCATTCCGTTCCTCGGCTATGTGATCACCTTTGCCAGCAGTCAGACGGGGATTATTGCACTCCTGGTGGTGCCACTCCTACTGTTCATTATCTCGGAGATCTGGGTGATGGTACAATCCGCTCAAACGGAATCCGCTGTGAAAGTTGATGATGTGGATGAAAACGAATCCGATGACACCGGTACTAGAACCGAGTTGATTGATTCTGAGACCGACAAAACTACTGAAGAGCCAGCGTCCACCGAGGCGGAGACGCAGGTAACGTTTACTTCTCCGGAACTCCAGCTCGGTTTGATCGTGCTCAGCATTTTTGTTGTATACAGCTTCTGGGTTGCTTACATCACCTTGGAAGTCTGGGCGTTCGCTGTCGCGGGGAGTGTCACTACGGCCTTCCTTTTGCTTGGTGCAGTCTATCTGTTCGGAGATGGTGGAGAAGAAGAGACGGCATCGCCGACTACGCAAGCGGAGACCCTCTCTGACCTTGATACCGAGGGATTGGAACTACTCTTTGGGGATGCTGACGACTCGTCTCTCATGGATACTGACGGAGTTGATGATGACAGAAGCCATATTTCTGCCGAGTCAGTCTCGAGCTCGACTACAACTGAGGCCGCAGGCGGTGCTTCGATATTGAACCACGACGAAGCCACAGAGGAGGGGTTAGATGATTAACCGACCGCTCCTTGCGCTCGCGTTGGTTGTCGTTCTCGGTATGGCCAGTTTCACAGGTGGAGGCGGAGGGACCCATTCAATGCTGAGCGATACAGAGTCGGTGTCTGCCGAAATTAATGTCGCCGTTGATGGAGCTGGTACCACCGGATGGGAGACGGAAACGACGACTCTCCCACAGCAGACTGGTGCCGGCAACGACGATACTGGTGCCGACACCGACACAGATGAGAACAGTGCTGGCACGAGCGGTAATGACGTGGTAGAAAACGCAATAAACGATAGTGCTGGTAACAGCAGCCAGAAACGTGACAACGGACAAGGGGCGTTGGTTGGTACCGCGGTAAGCGAGAGAATGGCAGAGACTAGTCAAAGAAGAGCTTTGTAGAATACCAATTCAGGGATTCAAGAACTACTCTATGCATATAACATATGTTGGGTAGAAAACAGAATCCATATCAAATAAAACTAGCTTATGGAGATAATCTTGATGTCTGTCTATTCTCGGCTTCAATTCAGTAGTAAAACCATCCCCATATACTAATATAATTAATAATGATGGTAATAAATATGTCTATTTGTAATATATAACAATCCGGGTGAATTCCAAAGAATCTTTGAGATTCTTGTTCGTTGGGGCGCATCTGCAGATGATATGCTACACGGACCGCACCCCAAACCAGGACTTCTCTTCTTCCTTCTCCCCATTTTTATCAGCACTAAAACTAACCTTGTAATATGAAATTATCTATTGAGTGAACGTTCAAATTTACGTAACCGGGTGAATCATGCCAGTTGAAGTCGTTGGAACACTCGAAAATCCGAAACGAGAAACTGGTAGAGCATATCGGTTAATTTGCACTACCCGAACAACTGTGTGGACTGTTATCGTTTTCGAGCGCCGATTGTCCCATCTTGAGCGATACGGATCTCGTAATCCTCGAAGTCAAAGCGAACTTCCGAGGCTCCACACCTAGATTCTTCCGGTCCAAACGTATTTGTGACCGCTTCCAGATCAATGTAATCGTAGAGTAGTTTTCCATCGGTACTGCAGTCCAGTTCCTGGAGGGCACCAGTTAGCGTTGTTTCGATAGCCTGATTATCACTCCAGTCGTGCCTTGCAAGTTCTTCCCATGAACTGGATGCTCTACGATTACTTTTCGTCGACATGAGGAGAATTTGTAACCTGATGGATAAAAACCCGACCGATTGAGTATCAAATTTGAGAATTAGATGCCGTTACAGTCCTATTTGCGGGATATTTGTATATCTGGACAATAACGTACTATCTCAATTTGCACTTCTGACGGCTGAATTCCGTAGAGAAAGCGGTTGTACGCTGGATCCACGGAGCCAACCAATCTACCAATGGACACCACTCCGCCATGTTCTGCAAATCGATAATTTGGATATACAGCCATTCGTTTAGTATATAAACCCCGTCTATATGCTGCCGAAGGGTGATGAACACACGCCCCTTCTATTCAAATAGGTCGAACAACATGGGAACGAAATCAGATATCGGTGTGAATCAGCAGGCTCCCACGTGGGATCACACTGACTGTGTGGGGATGGAAGGGTGTCCAGCGCGGTGCCCTCGGTTCTTCGACAAGGAGGGGACGGCCCTTCTTCTCACTCCTGGCGTGGACGGGACAGTCGAGCAACTCGTCGACTTTTACGACGAGTATCCGTCCAGGGACCGTTCGATGTCACTTCCGCCGCTAACAAGGCCACAGGTCGAGTCCTGGGTCGACCAGCTCGTCGAACGCGGTCGTAGCATCATCGCGTCCCACGACGGAGAAATCGTCGGCCACGTGGCGTACATGCCCGCGGACAAAGACGAACCGGAGCTCATCGTCTTCATCGCAAGCGAGTACCAGAACCGGGGACTCGGGACCGAGCTCTGTCGTCAGGCGATGGCACACGCAGCGGACGATGGCCACGCCGCGCTTAGACTCCACGTCGACGCCGACAACGAACGAGCGCTTGCGGTGTACCGCTCGCTCGGGTTTGTCGAAGTGGACCGAAAAGACAAACGCATCGAGATGCGTCTCGCGCTCGATGATGAACTGGTCAGTACGGTCCAGGCCCCTCCGGCAGAAAGATTGTAAAATTGACCCATCTAAACATATATTGAAAATATTACTTTAACTCGATCACCGATGTATGCTTAATATATTTAAATACACTGTTGTGCCGATATCAACAGATTCCTCTCTATCTCATTTATAATCCGCTCTAATATCTTATTCTTGTCCGCTGTCCTCGATTTTCCTCCAGCAGTATTACGATATTCTCCAACGCAACCAGCATAAATTCTATGAGATCTGTAAAAATAGGAAATTTGGGCAGAAATACCCCTACTTTACTACTATTTGGGTATTAAAATCTATATTCCAATACATACTATAAAAACAAAAATTGTATTTCGTGACCCTTCTCAACAATCTTCCAAGTATTCTGTATATTATATATAATTGGTAATCTGACGGATAGACTGAACTCCCCAAACTCTCCGCTCTGCTTCACACTGTTGAAAAACGGAAGATCTCGGAAGAATCCGCACCGACTTACTGTTCTTTGACGACCTTCTCTTCGCCGCTCCACTCTGCAGAGTTGTCCATCGGTTCGTATCCGAGGACCTCTTTCGCGCGCTCCAGCGAGTAGTACTTGCGGTCGTTGTCGGAGATGCCGTAAACGATCTCGTACCCGTAGTCGGCTTCGAGTGTACACTGGTGGATGTGTGCACAGTCACGCGGGGAGAGCCACATCGCCTGGCCGCGCTCGTAGTCGATGGGGGGATGATTCTCGTTCAAGTTTCCGATGCGGACGTTACAGACCGAGAGGTCGTATTTGTCGTGGTAGTAGCGACCGATAATTTCGCCAGTGGCTTTCGAGATGCCGTATTTGTTGCCCGGACGGGGAAGTTCAGTGCCGTCGAGTCGGAATTCGTCGTGTGTGCGGTACATCTCGGGGGTGCGCTCGTCGCTCTCGAAGGCCCCGACGGCGTGGTTCGAGGAGGCGTACACTACCTTCTCGACGCCTTCGTCGACGGCGACCTCGTAGACCGTGTGGGTGCCGTCGATGTTGTTCTGCAGTACGCTCTTCCAGGGGGCGCTCGGGCGGGGGTCACCGGCGAGGTGAATAATCGCGCCGACGCCCTCCGCGGCGGGTGCCACGTCGTCGTAATCCTGGACTTCGCCGGTCCAGTAGGGGAAATCGGGCTCCTTGGCGGGTTCGCTGTGGAACATGAGTCGCCAGTCATACTCGTCGCGAAGTCCATCGAGGATGACCTGTCCGACGTGGCCCCCAGCGCCCGTCAGCAGGACAGGGTCGTTCATTCGGTTCAACCCAGGCGCAGGGTCGGTAAGTAGCATACGATTTGCCGCGACCGACGACCCAATAGGTCACGCGACCCTGAACCGCCTATGTCCGAGACCCATCCCACTGACCGCGAGACTGCCTGTTTCGAGGCCGGTATCAAGTTCGGCTCGCTGTATCACCAGTTTGCAGGCACGCCCGTCAGTCCCGATAGCGGTGACTCACTCGCAGCCGCCATGGAGTCGGCAATCGGGAACCAGCCACACTGCGACGAGGTGGTCGTCGACGTTCGCGAGGACCGACTCCGCGAGGAACTCGCCGACGGTCCCGCCGACTACACGGAACTGACTGGGAAGTTCGTCGACGTGGACATCTATATCGACTACGAGGGCATCTTCGTCCACGCACAGATGCGCATGACCGAGGGGTACCCGCTGATGGACATCGTCGACGTTCGCGAGTAGTGACCCGCACGGTTGTGCGTGAGCCGGCAGGATTTATCTGGGATTCAGGCGAACATCCGATATGGCATACGCCGCCCTGTCCTGTCTCGGTGACGCACTCGACGCCACCCGAGAGTTCCTCCTCCCCATCGACCGTGGACTGTGGCTTCGCCTCGCCGTCGTCGTCTTCTTCCTTTCGGGCGGAAGCGGCGTCGGCTCGCTCCCGAACGTCTCCTGGCAGTTCCCCGCTGGGAACATTGAGGGGCTACCGTCGGACGCCGTACCGGCTGACGGGTTGCCAGTCGCGCTGTTCGAAGAGTACCTTACGCTCGTCGTCGGTGTCGCAGCACTCTTTGCACTTCTCGGTCTCGTATTCACTGTTGTCGGCGCGGTCATGGAATTCGTCCTCGTCGACGCGCTCCGCACGGAATCGGTCTCGGTGCGTGCGATGTTCCGCGAGCACGTCCGAAGGGGCCTCGCGCTGTTTGGCGTCTATCTCCTGTTGTTTCTCGTGACCGCCGGCCCCATCGTGGGTTCGGCAGTCCTGTTCGTCGTCCCCTCGCTCGACGACGGTGGGATAACGCTGGCTATCGGGATGCTCCTCACTGGCTTCGTTGCACTCGTCGTCGGGGTGCTGGCCGCACTCGCGTACGTCTTCACTGTGGCGTTCGTCGTCCCGACGATGATCGCCGAGGACCGCGGTCTCCGCTCGGCGTGGAGGCGCTTCTGGGGCGTTCTCCGTGACAACATCGTCGAGTTTCTCGTCTATCTGGCGATCCGAATCGGCCTGCTGATCGCCCTCGGCATCGTCGCCGGTGCCGCCGTCGGCATCGCCGGGGCAGTGCTGCTACTTCCGTTCGGGATTCTGGCTGGCGTCGTCTTCTTCGCCAGCGGTGCATCGCTCGCTGTCGGCAGTGCGATTCTGCTCGGCGGCGTCGCCGTGCTCTACGTCCTGACGCTGCTCGCAGTCGTCGCACTGGTCCAGGTCCCGCTGAAGACGTTCACGCGGTACTACGAACTGTTCGTGCTGGGTACCATCGAACCGGATCTGGACCTCGTGAGAGAGCGCAGAGAGGACCTTCAGTCGGGCTCGATCTAAACCCGCCGAAAGTGCGCTGAAACGTCGAATTTCACTTTCACTTTCAGGCGGGTATTTAACCTCACGGCCGGCCAACCGGGACGTATGAGTCAATCGACACTCGACGACGACGAACTGTTCGGCGAGGCTGCCTCGGAGATGCGCGAGGACGTGGAGGAGTCGCTCGATGCGGCCCGAGAATCGCTGCCGTCCGCCGACGACATCTGGGACGTGGACGCCGACAACACGCTGGGTGCGCTGAACACGCTCAGTTCCGCACTCGACATCGGCGACGCCGAAGAACACCTCCGAGACGCGAAAAAGTGGTACACGATGGGCGAGCGCGCCGACGCCTTCGAGGACGCCGACGACCTCGCCGAGGCGATCGAGGACGTGGAAGCGCTCGTCGAAGACATCGAGGCCGCGGGCGAGCAGGTCAGTGACCTGACGAGCACGATTCCGCAACTCCGCGGCGCGCTCGAAGACGCCGCAGCGGACGACGCAGACCCCGAAGCCGACGCCGACGGCAGTACCGAAGCGGAGGCGTAGTCAGTCCTCTCGTCGAGTCCACTCGCGCTCGGCGATAGCGGTCAGCAGCTCACTCAGCTGGTCGCTTGCCGCTGCTACCAACTCTTCTCCCAGTTCTTCGCTACTCTCGTTCGGGTCGCCGACAGTACCATTCGTGGAGAATTCGACGGTGTCGTAGGCCAGGTTCGTTCCCGACTGCCACTCTCCCCAGGAGTCTGCACCGTCCGCTGCTGCCGTGTCAAACGCCGATTCGTCGACGAGTTCGGGGTGGACGTGTCGGAGGAGACTCGTTTCGAGGGGACCGCCGTGTCCCATCTCGATGGTCTCGGTATCCACTGCGTCGAACCAGGTGAACGGGACGGCGCAGGCGGTCCCATCGCGAGTGAGGCGGGCGCACAGTTCCCGGAGCGGGGCGACGTTGCCGCCGTGGCCGTTGACGACGACGACGCGGTCCCAGCCGTGACTGACCAGGCTCTCGACCGTCTCGCGGACGTACGCGCGGAAGGCATCCTCGCTGACCCACAGTGTTCCGGCGAAGTGTCTGTGTTCCTCGGCGACACCGACCGGGATCGGTGGTGCGAGAACGACTTCCTCGTCGTGGGCGGCGACGCCCGCCTCGGCGACAGCTTCGGCGGTGAGGACGTCGGTCCCGAGTGGGGCATGGGGACCGTGTTGTTCGGTGCTGCCGACAGGGAGGACGGCGAGGTCAGTGTCCATGGACTCGGCCTCGGGCCACGCTGTCTCCGAGAGTTTCATGTCCGGGCGTACCACGGGAGGCGTCTAATCCCTGGCGGTCAGACGAGCGTCTCCGGTCGTTCGGAGAGATAACTGAAGACCAGTCCCAGCGAGACGCCGTAGACCCAGTGGGCGACCAGCGAGAAGGCGAGGTAGAGAACGAGTGCGAAGCCGGTCACGCCGGGATAGAACGCGCCGACGAATCCTGTCCAGAGTGCGGTCCCGAAGAACAGACCGTTAACTGGCCAGGATTCGCCGGGGAGGTACTCCCGGAGTGAAGCAAACAAGAGCGGCCAGGGAACCATCCCGCCCGCGAGGAAGATGAGAAAGCCGACCGTCACTTCGGGGACGTACCCCCCAAGACCGATTAGTTCTGTCAGGTCGGCAAAGGACTGGCGCGAGAACGCCCCGAACTGTTCTGCGATAACGAGTACTACCGTCATCATCGCGACGCCGACTAACCCACCCGCTGCACCGACCACGCCGTCGGCCACGATACCGATGACTCGGTCGTACTCCGTTTCCTCCTCCGTGTGTGTCGGATCCTCGAACTCCGTTGATTCGGCCATGTGTTGGTATAACATGCCGCGAAATAAAATCCGACTACCGGAATCATCAGTATCGGGTCGTCACCGGAGTCTGCCGTGACAGCGTTGATTACGGCTGTGGTCGTTCGGCCGTGTATGGGACACGATCATCCGGACCCGAGCACTGACGACTGGGCGAACCCCGATTTCTGTCCGTTCTGTGGCACCCGGCTGACCGACCCCGGCGCCGGATTCATCGACCACCTCGACGAGTCTGAGTCGTGTCGAGAGCGCTTTGCTGACTGGCGCGAGCACATTGCAGACGATATTGGCAGCGAGTGGAGCGGGTGAACGAGGCCGAGCGTGAGGCGGAGACAACCCGTTTAGTCGTCGGCGTCGGTCTGTGCCCGACGGCGAGCCGCTCGCTCGACGAACTCCGGTGGCAGGTCGTCGATTTCGCCCGCCTGGACGGCCCAGAGATTCGCGTAGAGACCGTCTTCGTCCAGCAGGGCGTCGTGGGTGCCGCGTTCGACGACTCGACCGTCGTCAAGGACGATAATCTGGTCTGCGTCTTTGATTGTCGAGAGGCGGTGGGCGATGACCAGTGTCGTCCTGTCTTCGGTTAGCCGGTCGAGCGAGCGCTGGATGAGCATCTCCGTCTCCGTGTCCACGTCCGAGGTCGCCTCGTCCAGGACGAGAATAGCGGGGTCTTTGAGGATGGCGCGAGCGATGGCGACGCGCTGGCGTTGGCCGCCGGAGAGTTTGACGCCCCGTTCGCCGACCATGGTCTCGTAGCCGTCGGGGAGATTTCGGACGAACTCGTCGGCTTCGGCAGCCTTCGCGGCCGCACGGATATCCTCGTCTGTTGCGCCGGGACTGCCGTAGGCGATGTTGTCTCTGACTGTGCCGTAAAAGAGGAACGTCTCCTGGCTGACGTAACCCATTTGACGGCGGAGGCTGGGGACGGTCGCGTCTCGCACGTCGGTCCCGTCGACTCGAACCGCGCCCTCGTCGACGTCGTAGAGGCGGAGGAGGAGTTTGACCGCAGTCGATTTCCCAGCGCCGGTCGGGCCGACGAGCGCGACGGTGTCGCCGCCGTCCACCTCGAAGTTCACGTCCTCGACGATGGGTTCGTCGTCGTAGCCGAAGGTCACGTCGTCGTACTCGACGTCGCTGTCGGTGACGGTCAGTGGCTCCGCGTCGTCTCGCTGACCGATGCGATCGGGCGTGTCCATCAGCCCGAAGACGCGCTCGGCGGATGCGTACGCGCGCTGGTACATGTTGATAATCTGTCCGAACTGGGCCATCGGCCAGATGAACCGCTGGGTGTAGAGAATGAAGGCGACGAACTGCCCCTCGGTGACGCGGCCGTCGAACACCCAGAAGCCGCCGACGATGAACGTGATGACGAAGCCGAGTCCCGCGACCAGCCGAAGACCCGGGAAGAACGTGATGCGGGTCCGGATAGCGTCCCAGTTGGCGTCGTAGTAGTCCTCGGAGACGTCTTCGACGCGTTCGGACTCGTAGGACTCGGTGTTGCTGGTCTTGATGACCTGAATGCCGCCGAGGTTGTTCTCCAGTCGGGAGTTCAGCGAGCCGACCGACGAGCGGACCTCGGCGTATTTGGGCTGGATAATCTCGATGAACTTCTTCGTGAAGAGGGCGATGATGGGGACCGGAAGGAGAGCCACGAGTGCGAGTTGCCAGTTCAGTGCAAAGAGGATGACAGCGATGCCGAGCACCATGATTACCAGTCGGGAGACGGAGTTCATCCCGTCGTTGAGGAACTTCTCCAGCCGGTTCACGTCGTTCGAGAGCACGGACATCAGTTCGCCGGTCTGCTTGTCGGCGAAGTAGTCCATGTTCAGCCGCTGCATCTTGTCGTACGTGTCCGTTCGGATGTCGTGCTGGACGCCCTGCGCGAAGCGGTTCCACCCCCAGTTTCGGGTGTAGTGAAACATCGCGGCGAGCAGGAACGAGGCGGCGATGATGCCGCCGGTGAGCCACAGCTGGCCGGTGTCTGTTGCGGGCAGCCACGATGAGGGGATGAGCCACAGCGAGAAGGCTGCCTCGCCGCGGAAGACGGCGTCGATGGCGACGGCAAGCAGGAGGGGAGGGAGGAGGTCGAGGACGCGCGCGAAGATGCTACTCAGCAGACCGATGACGAAGTACGTCCGGCGACCGTCACTGTACTCGGTAAAGAGTCGGTACATCGGCCGGTCGACGGCCGCACGTTCTTCTTCGAAGGCGTCCGAGTCGGGACCAGCGTCGATATCCACAGTCGAATCAGGGGACGCATCTGCAAAAGTTTCTCGGGGTCAGCCCACACTGTCGGGAACGTCGACCGTATCGCCGGTGCTGACGCCGGTCCGGTTCGCCCAGCCGCGAGTCGTTTCGAGGACGTACTTTCCGCGGGCTTCGTAGGGGGCATTCTCGCCGTCGACGCCCGCGTGGAAAATCTGGACGATGGTGCCGTTTGCGTCGACGAAGATGATGTCGAGTGGGAACGACATATCCCGCATGACGTAGCTGTGCTGATCCTCATTGTCGTGGACGAACAGCATGCCCTCGTCAGGGTCGAGTGATGCTGTCTCGCTGAGGCCGGTGTAGCGTTTGGCGCGAGTGTCGGCGATGCGAACGTCGACGGTTCCGAGTTCAGTACCGTTCTCGTCATTGACGGTGACTGTGGTTTCGTTGTACGGACCCGGGTCACCGATGAGGAAGCCGGGGAAGAACACGACGACGGTGGCGACGGCAACGGCCGCGAGTGCGACGGCGGCGACGGCCCGGCGGGTGTTCATGGGTGAGTGTACGTGTTGGTCCGGGTAAGCGTTCCGTCCGAGAGAGAAAGCGTTATTCCGACGGGTAGGTATCTTTCGAATAGAGGGTTCGTGGTCTAGTTGGTTATGACGCGGCCTTTACAAGGCCGAGGCCGGCGGTTCGAACCCGCCCGAACCCATATTGCTGGCGCGAGTAACTCGTGAGCGCCAGCAATTTCTGTGAGTGGCGGTTTCGAACGAGAGAAACGAGCGACCGTCGGGAGCGAGTTTCACGTTGTTCGAACCCGCCCGAACCCACTATTTCCGTTGTGAACGACCGCGAACCCACTTCTGACGCCGACTGCGACGACCTCACTCACGTCGCCGGGAACAGTCGGAGCCACTCGTGCAGGCAGTCAACGTCACAGAAGTAGTGGCGGCGCAAGCTGTCGCCGCGGGCGTGGACTTCCCCGACGAGGTGGAACTCGTCGTCGAACGTGTGGCCGCCACAGGCCAGGCAGTCCCGGACCGTCTGGCTGTCTTCGTCGCGTCCGACCGTGACGGCGACGAGATAGAACCTCCCACCGAGCGCCAGCGGTGTCGTCAACTCCATCACTCTCCGTTTGGGGCTCAACTCGCTTCTGTGTGACGGCACTCCCGGGTGGCTGGACAGCGGCGTCCCGTGTCTCGTGGTCGCACCGGACGGTAACCGATAACTGGCGGGCGTCCAAATCGCGTGTCAGGTTCGCTGTTCCCACTCGACCCATCGCACACGGCGAGGTGACTGTCAGATTGGGGAGTTCAGCGTCCCGAAGTAGACTTGCCACGCGAGGGCGGACTTCGCGACCAGACTCAGCAGGATATACATCTTCTCGCCGAAGAGGTAGTCGCTCCACCGGGAGACTTCCAGGTACTGCAGTACCATGTTCAGCGCAAAGAGGTTGAAAAAGACGAAAATCGAGATGTAGATGTAGATGACGAACTCGGGAAACTCGCCGCCGCTGGCGGTCACGGACCCGATGAACGTCACCGCTATGGTAATCCAGGGTACGAGACCAGCGATGACACCGACCCAGTAGGGTGTCCAGTCAGTCTGTTCGGTCGACTCGTTCCGTTGCTCCATCAGGAGGCCCGCGAGGTTCATCACGGCCACGAGGCCAAACAGTGCCACCAGTGTCCCGAAGTCCCAGACGCCGGCAAGCATTCCGATGACGACAATCATCAGCGAGGCACTCACGGAGTATTCGTACCAGCGATACGGATTCATTCCTCGGTCCAGATACTGGACGTACCTGTCGTACCTGACCGTCGCGATAATCGTGTGGGCGAACGCCGAAATGAACAGAAAGCCCGCAACGAGCAACGGGAGGTTGAGGTCGAGAAACGCGACTGTCTCCGGAACAATCGACTGGGTTTCGGGATTGAACGTGTATCTGGTGCGAGTTACTGGCCACAGAACGTTCTCGGCCAGAAGTACCATTGCGACCCCTTGCAGGAAGTGGAGGACAGCCATGACGCTGTTCCACAGTCGGAGCCGGGTGTCTCCCGCCGTCTCACGCTGTTCGGGATTTCCTGTCGCTGTATCGGGCGTCTCGGTGCTGTGTGAGGGCATTGTTGGCGTATCAACTCCCTCCGGTATACTTCTGTGGGCGGTTGAACTGGTCTGGCACGACACGAGCTTTGCAACTCACGGGTGGCGTCGGACTCAGAGGGGTTCGGCACACTCCTCACAGAAGGTGTAGCCGGCATCGTTGACCGTCCCACAGTGTCGGCAGGTCTGGCGGTCGGGGTCGGTCTGGACCTCGTCGGCTCCCGCAGTCGGTGGGCCAGCGTCGAATACCTCGCCGTCAGTATCGCGCTCGATTTCGTCGTCTTTCCACTCGCGGCGGCGCTCGATTCCTTCGAGAACGATGTCTCGGATGACGGGGAGCGTGACGGCGAGTGCTACCAGCAGGAGGATGGTGACCGCGAGGAGGTAGAGTGTCCCCACCATCACCGGTGCTACGACCCCGAGACAGATAGTGGCTGTGCCGGTTCAGACTGCTGCTGGCTTTCGAAATCCTTTTCTCTTCCCTTGCCGACCGTCGAAATGGCGTTACGGCGCGCCGCCTTAGCTCAGACTGGGAGAGCACTCGACTGAAGATCGAGCTGTCCCCGGTTCAAATCCGGGAGGCGGCATTAGACTCGGAGTTCACATGCCTGCGAGCGTAGCGTACGCGCAGGAGGTGCCAGCCAGTTACTCTACCCTCTCGAAGCGCGGTGTTCCGGTGAACGAAGTTCCGTTTATTTCAATCGAGGCCGTCAAGCCGATCGGCGAGCGCGTCCATCATCTCCCACAGAAGTCCGGTGACTGAGCGTGCGCCGAACGAGACTGGTTCGTACGTGTACGCGTCGTTCGCGTCCTCCCGTTTCTGATAGTGAAGCAACCCGTCCACGTGCGGGTTCGGTTCACAATGGAACCCGCAGTCGAGTCCGTTTGACTCGCTGTAATGAAGGGTGTAGTACGCACGAACCGGCGTTCGCATCCAGATATCGTTCGCGCGGTCGGACGCTTCGGGGCCGGGGGTCGGATCCGGGACCCACGTTACCCGGAGTGACGCCGTCTCTGTAACGCGACCGAACCACGACGGGTTGAGCGTGGCTCGTAGTTCCCGGTACTCGTCCGGTGGTTCCCCTTCGACGGATCTAACAGCGGGATGTCGCACCAACTCGCCGCGTAACTCGCGTAAGATGCGGTGACGATCCCGCCCCGAATTCGCACCTCCATCGGAGCGAACACGTGCCCCGCGGGAATCAGGACGAGGGAGAGTGTTTCGGTGACCGCCGGTGTCGGGTGTGGTCTCTGGCGTGTCCCGTTCGCCCGTCATACCGTGATCGACGACGGGTCCGATGTCCAGGTGTCGTAGTTCTCGATAGCGTCCTGCACGAGCGAGAGCCGATACCGGGCGAGTTCCCAGTCGCTCGCAATCCGTACGAACTCGTACGCTTGCTCGGCGGAAACGTCGTCAGCAGCCGCCCGTTCGCGTAACGCGCCCGGCGAGTCTGCGTCGTACTCCGTCTTCCAGGCCCCAATGTCGTGTTTCAAGTCTGCGGCCTGCTCCGAGAGTTCCTGCTTCGTCGTCTCTCGGAGTAACTCTCGAACATCCCGAAGCCGGGTGTACAGTGGGTCCGGATAGTAGCGACGGGTCCCGTCCTTCTCGGTTGCCGTCACGACGCCGAGATCGATGAGCCGATGCAAGTGGTCCCGCGCCGTATTTGGAGAGACAGCAGCCTCCTCGGCTATCCACGGGGCGGGCTGCGCCTCCGAGAGCGTCATCGTGACTGATTTCACCCGATCGAACGCCGACGCGTGGTCCTTCCACGTCCCTATCCACTCGGGTTCGTCGTTGGATGCCTCCTCGGGTGACATACGCTACAGTACTCGCCCGAACGTAATAGTTCTACCCCTCCGCAAATTATTGCGTGTTATTCGGTGCCGGGTGACTATTGTCTAACCGTCGGACCAGACTGTGACGAACGAGAAGGAGGAACGCACACAGTTCGGCTCGTCGACGAGTCTCGGTAAAATGAAATGCCACGTTGTAGTGGTCAGTCCATGCCGAGACCGTACCCGTGACCTGATTCGGGTGAATGTCTCGCCACGCCATACACCCGCGATTACAGAGAAAGGTCTCCCACGACGTCTCGACGACAACGGGGAGGGACCGTGTCCACTGGACTGCCCGCTGTAACTCGCGTTTGAATCGCTCTCGCTCCCAGGTGAGTGCCGTGAGAAAGTCGTGTCCGGATTTGCGTTCGACGGCGAATTGCGGGTGATATGTATCTGTTTCCTGGTCGTGGGTACAGTATGCCGGCACGGTGTAGTCACCGGTCGAAAGAGTCACATCGCGTGTTTCGACCGGGTAGCAGTCGAACGCCCACGGACGTCGTTCGCGCGTGTCTCGCAGGATCGTCGTTGGAATCGGGGTTGTCTCTCGCGTCTCGACCATCTAACCGGGCCTGTGTCCGGTATCACGGGTAAACATTCGTCGCAGAGTCGCAAAGTCGGAGTTACACGACGATGTCGGCAAACGTCCACTCATCGGGCAACTGCTGGGCGAGTCCACAGTCTTCGACAACGGCCCGGAGTCGGTCCCGGATGCCGGGCTCCCAGTCGAATCCGGATACGGTTCGTACGGGCGGCAGAAATATAATCCGCCCCAACTCGGAAAATCCTGAAGGGGAGCCTATGCGAACGAACAGCCATGGGCGACTACATCGTGGAACTCAAAGACTCGGTCTTTCGCGAGACACCACTCTCGGAGGTGGATTTCGATGAGGACCGTCGACTTGCATTCGACTCGAAAGCGGATGCGGAGGAGTGGGTAACCGAACGGAACCGAGAACACGCGAGCAGGGGACAACTCACGCTCCACACCGCTCATCCGGCCGACACGTCGGACATCGACGCCTACGTCGTATTCCAGCCGGTGAAAGGCGTCTGGGTCCTAGATTCGTAGGCCCACAACCTCCCAACCGTCCACCACAGTATTACTACGGGTTCAATCCGTAGATACCATACCAACGATGGTTGATCCCGACCCGAAACTCACGGAGGCAGCAGTCCGGGATCTGGCACGTCCCCAGTCATACGACCGGGGGGAGAACTACTACGACGAGGGTACCGTCGTCGAACTCGTCCGGCGCGGTGAGACGATCCGAGCGACAGTTGAAGGCAGCCAGTACGAGCCTTACCAAGTGCGGATCGAACTCGACGAAACCGGGGTCGTCGACACGGCGTGTTCCTGTCCGTACGATCACGGTGGGATTTGCAAGCACCGTGTCGCTGTCCTCCTGACGTACATCCGTGATCCCGACAGGATCGATCAGCGACCGCCAGTCTCCGAACTGGTCGCCGACGCGGATCCCGAGGATCTCCGTGACGTTCTTGTCGACCTCGTCGAGAGTCGCCCCGAACTGGCAGAGCAGGTTGAGTCCCGGCTCGAAACACTAGAATCAGGAGATGAGGGCGACGACGCTCGCGACCGCACGCCCGACATCAATCGGGAGTCGATCCGCCAGCAGGTGCAGTACATTCTCCGTCCAACCGAGGGACGTAGCGCCCACGCGTACGACCCGTATGAAGCGGTTGAAACTGACGTCGAAAAGCTGCGAAACCTTCTCGACCAGGCACGGACAGCCGTCGAGGCCGGCGACGGCGAGACGGCACTGGATATCCTCAAACCGCTGGCCGACGAACTCATGGACGAGGAGTGGCTCGCTCTCTCGTACGACGATTCGCACGCGATCTTCGAGTTTTTCGACGAGGTCGACCGAGTGCTGGCCGATGCGCTGCTCACGGCCGACATCTCAGAAGCTGACCGGGCAGACTGGGAGGATCGCCTCTGGGAGTGGGAACAGGAGTTGGGGGGGTATACACACCAGCCACCGTACAGTGTCGCCCTCGAAGCGGCACAGCGAGGCTGGGACTTCGAGCCGGTCCAGCGAGCGATGGGCGGTGATATCACCCATGCCGACCTCTGGGAGGGCGACCCACCGTGGTACGCCGAGGACTTCGTCAGAGTCCGACTCAACGTTCTCGAACGCCAAGATCGCATCGAGGAGTACCTGAACCTGGCGGAGGCTGCGGACCTGATCGACGACTACGTGACCATGCTCGTCGAGGAGGGTCGGATCGACGAGGCGATCGAATACGGCCGACGCAATCTGTACTCCCCGGACGAGGCACTCACGTTGGCCCAAGTCCTTCGGGAACACGACCGGCCGGAGGACGCCCTGGAGATCGCCCAGCACGGATTGACCCTCGACGACAGCAGCGGGAAAGCAGAGCTAGCCGAGTGGCTCCGCGACCGGGCCAGCAGCATGGGTGAATCCGAGATTGCGCTGGAGGCAGCCATCGCCGCGTTCGATGCCTCGCCGACACTTGCAGCCTACCAAGCCACGGAAGAACTCGCTGGTGAGGAGTGGCCGACCGTTCGCGAGAAGCTACTGGAGTCGCTTGCAGACAGGGACACGAGACAGCGGACTGCGCGACGGCACGTCGAAATCTTTCTGTACGCGGAGCGATACGACGAGGCCATCGCCATCGCGGACCGCTTTTCGGACTACAAGGTGGTGGAGCCGGTTGTCGAGGCCGTCTGGGAGGAGTTCACCCACTGGACGATCGACGCCTGTAAGGAGCAGGCCGAGCCGATCATCGAGGAAGGACAGTCTCAGCGGTATCGCCATGCTGTGGACTGGCTGGAGTATGCGGGGAAGGCAGCCCAGGCGTCTGGCGACCTCGACGAGTGGCGTGCCTACGTCGAAGAGATCAAAGACGACCACTACCGGAAATACAAGCTCCGTCCGATGCTCGAAGATCTGTTGAAGGAGTTCTCGGGATGAACGGAACTGAGTGAGAGGGGATGACTGGTACTACCAGAGACCGCGTCCTCACCGCGCTGGACGAGCGTGACGTCAGCCGCCTCGAAGATGGGCTAACACTGGAGAAGATCAGAGAACGGGCTTTCGGATTCCAGTTCGAGGCAGGGGACGAACTCTCGTTCCGGATCGAGCGCCACCCGACGATGTACCTCTCGGACGCGGGTGTAGCGGGGCTCGACGCTTCACCCGCTCGGTTTCACGTCGTGACGGCGTATCGACTGGATCTGACCGATGACGCCTGGCATATCGAAGAGCTCTCTTCGACCTTCGAGTACGAGCCGTGGATGGTGATCGAAGCCGAGTTGGGGGACGGGCCTGTCGGAAGAGCCATCGAGGAGGGAATCGAGAAGGTCAACACCGCTGACGATCCGGAAGCGACCTTCGAAGAGGTGTTCGAGTCGTGGATCGACCACTGGGAGGAGAAGTTCGACGAACTCGATGGCCGAGATGTTCCTGAAGAAGACAAAGACGCGATCGTCGAGCTGTTGGTCGATGAGCTGAAGGAGCGAGCGGAGATCGACTGAGTGGTCTCCGCTTGGCTCCTGACAGGCAACTCGTGCGACACGCTTCTCTGTCTCCGCGGATATATTACGGTTGATGCAAACGGAGACGTGGATCGAGCGAACCATCATCGACCAACTCACGACTCACGATAGACGCTACAAACACGATTACGGTGGCATCGAGAAAACGACTGACGACCTCGTTGCAGCCTGTGCGAAACTCGATCTCGTCACGTCAGGGGACGAACCCGGACTTCCATCGATCGACCAGTTTTTTACAGCGGAAACGGATCTCGAACCAGAGGTCGAGACGACACTCCAGACACTGGAGGAACGGGGCCTAATCGAGTACGTTGGGGAGCGCGAGCGGTTGGGCCCACCGCTCGAACCGGGTGACTACGGGACGACAGCCCGCTGGGAGCCGACAGTCGAGGGACGGGCCGAAGCGAGTGCAATTCGCGAGGCATACTCCACGGAGGTCGAAGCACTCGCGGAATCGCACGGTACAGAGTCAGACGAGTTCAAGAAACAAATCGTGACGCTCGCCAGAACGTACGGCATCCTCCCGGACTACTTCGGATGAGATCGGGGTCGAGGCTCAGACCCCAGCTTTCTCCAGCTCGTCGAGAAACGCTGGCCGGTTCGAGTACTCGTCTCGCAGGAACGATACTAGATTTTCGAACCGTCGGTCACGTCCCAGCGTCTGTATCGTCCGGAGGTGTTCCGCGACCTGTCGGTAGTACTTGCGCCGACTCGCGTCGGCAGCGGCCTTCTTGATCTCGCGACGATACGCATCGAAGTACGCGGCGGGGTCGTGGTCCCCGAGTTGGTCGATATACGCTTCGAACAGGTTGAGGTCGTGGGTGTTTGTGACCGTCTCGAAGGCGTCCTCGGTCTGCTCCTCTCGCAGGTAGATTTCGACGATCGTGTCGGCTTCCCACCGACTATCCAGTCGGTCAACGATCGTGTTGACGACGTGCTCCCACTCGTCGTCGGGCGTTGCTGCCTTCAGCCGGTCGTAGTACGTCCAGTCCGTCTGTTCGACGAATAGCCGGATCATCGTGTCCCGGAAAGCGTCGGGATCGGTCCCCTCGTACTGATCGACGAGGAACTCACGGAGCTCGACCGTATCCGACCCCGAGAACTCGTCAGCTCCGTACTCCGCGACGGTAATTGCGGCCTCATTTTCACCTTCCTCCGCGAGAAGTCGAGCGTATCTGAGACAGAGGTGCCGAGACGCAGGATAGTGTCGGTTGAGGATGGCTCCGAGTTCCGCCTGCTCGTCGATGCGGTCGAGCAGTTCGACGTAGCCGCGCAACCACGCGGTTTCCGTGAATCCGTCGAGTAACTCCTCTTCGTCGGCAGAGGCGGTGAGATCACCGCGTCGCCACGTATCCGTGTCTTCGTCGTACTGGTCACCGTAGAGTCGATCGTCGAGGCGGTCCCGCAATAGGGACTGCCAATAGCGATAGTCGTCCTCGGTCGTGCATAGCTCCCAGAGTGCTTCTCTGAAGTGCTGTGGGAACCCCCCTTCCTCGTGTTCGTCGAGCCACTGGTCGAAACAGTACTCGATGTACTCGCGTTTCTCCTCGTGTGGAAGGTTCGCGTCTCGGATACAGGTTGCGTAGCTCGCGATGGCGTCCTGAAAGGATTGGTCGTGTTCGAACCCACCCCGGTGGGGATCGAATTCGTGGAGGTGATCGCGCATCGCCTCGAACATCGCACGATAGATGGTCGCCGCATCGCGGTGTCGACCCTTCTCGATGTAGGACTCTGCCCTGTCTTCGTATGTGGTGAAGTTCGGCACCGACTGGTACCCGTACTTGGATTCGATTTCGTCTCGTAGTTCGTAGATGTCGAGATCCGACGTGTTCAGAAAGGAATGAAACCGCTGTTCGAGGTCCGGGTCGGCTGCCAACTCCCGGGCGAGAAACGCTCGGAGCACCTCCGGCGGCGTTTCTTCGAGTTTCTCTTCGATGTCGCTCATACTTCCATGTCGCTGAACGTCCAGTCCTCTCCCAGTCGTCGGTGGAAGCCCTCGGCTTCGATCGTCTCTCGCAGCCGCGATCGAACTGCCTCGTCGAACTCGAATCGGTCGTCCAGTTCCTCGCGACAGTCCCAGTACCGGGGGATTTGCAGCGACGACTCGCGGTCGACCGTGGCCAGGATCGACGCCAGCAGGCATCGGTCTTCGTAATCGATTCGCTCGTCGGTGAGCAACGCGTCGAGCAGGTCGGCCGCGGCGTGTTGGTCGGCGTAGAACGTATGAGGGAGCACGCCCCGCACCCAGAACAGTTCCTCGGTGACGACCTCTTGGACGTGGTCTGCAACCGAGTGCTCGGGATGGCCGATCCCCCAGCCGTACGTGAATGACTCTTCGCCGCTGGTTTCTCCCATCGACTCCCAGAACGAGCCGAGATACGCAAGCGCCTCGATGGGAACCGCCGCAACGCCATCCTCCAGCCGCGTCCGGATGACGTGCCGTCCGACGGCGTTCTCGATGACCGGGCTCGTGAAGGGCTCGTCAGCGGTGCTTTCACGCGGATAGGCGTCGATGAGATCCACGAGAAAGTCCCAACCCTCACGTGTGGCGATTTCGTCGAGAGCCGCTGCGGCCGGCTCGTAAAACGCCCAGAAGAGCCCGCGATACGTGTCGTAGTCTTCTCTGTCGTGGTACTCCCGGAGCTCTCGCTCGTACTGGCCGATCAACCGGAACGCAGCGTCGACGTCACCCTGGGCAGCCCCCTCAAGATTGGTTTTCAACGTATCGCTCGCGGCTTCGAGTCCCCGCTTCCTGCGTTCCGAGTTCCGTCGCTGCATGTCGGCGTCGAGCGCGTCCGAAATCGAATCCAGGAACGCGTCGAACGACGATAGTGGGCCCCGATCGGCTGGCTCGTCGGCCGGACAGTCGTGCAGGCGAAGGCGGCTCAACGTGTTGAACGTCTCGCCACAGGCGTCGCATTCGTGTGGCATCGTTCGTGTTCGTCTGGATATGCGAGAGGGAGACGTATCTGTGTTCGGGGAGCTACCCCACGGAATCCGAAAGCGTGGCGGTACGGTCACTCCAGGTAGTCCGTTCCCGGATCGAGGGTTTCGGGTCGCTCATCCGCGCGATAGCTTACTGTTCGTCCAGATCGGGGTACTGGGACGGTGCCGCGCCCTGTTCGTCGACGACGGTCTGGTCGCCATCCAGCGATCCCTCGCGGGCCTCCTGGAGTTCGATGTAGTGTTCCCAGTTGTCGCCCATATCGAACGTGTAGGACAGCGCACCCAGCTCTTCCGGATCGAGTTCGTCGACCGTCGTCTCGGCGGCGTCGCCCTCTGGCGGCGGATTCGACTGGAGGTCACGGAACCGCTCTTTGGTCGCTTCGGTGGCGTCGTCGGGCACGGCCTGTTGGATGAAGCGGTCGATCTCCTCGTCGTCCATCGGTCGCCAGCTTGTCCCGCCCTCGTAGAGCATCGGGTGGACGTAGCTCCGGAGCGCGATGCCGTTCTCGTCACGTGTGATGAACTCGTAGGCGTGGCTCTCCCAGCGATCGAACGCATCGAAGATCGCCTCGTGGAACGCAGCGAGCGTGTGTGACCCGTCGATCTCGATGTCGCGCCAGACCTCCTCGTCGGGCTCGAATCCCAGCGGTGGATGCGGCTGGAGCCAGACGCGAAACACGTAGGTCGTCATGCACAATCTAACGCAGGTCAGTGTTGTAGATTTTTCGCGTAGACACCAGATACCTACCGATAGATCGATTTGCTGACTTCCTCACTCGTATCGCTCCTCGAGGTCGTCGAGTGCGCGCCAGAACTGCTCGTCGTTGATCCGTGGCTCCGTCGTCGCCCGCGCCTCCAGCACGCCAGCGTACGTGTCGAACTCTTCCGGAGTCGGATCGGTCGCGAGGATGCAGTCGGCGTAGCCGTCGAGTGCGGTCTGGATGGTCTTTGCGTAGTGGTCGTGAGCGCCGTCGATCCAGTTGTACTTTTCGTCGATTTCCTCGAACACCGCCCGGTAGACGGTCGCAGCGGCCAGATACCGCTCGCGGTCACGGTACTGCTTGGCGATCTCGAAAAACCGGGAGAAGTCGATCGCCTCGAACACGACCGGGTCTGCGTGTTGCTCGAACGACTGCGCGATTTTCTCGCGGTACTCCTCGACTGATCTGTGCTCGTCGCCAAAGTGTGCGAGGAACTGCTCGCGTAGCTCAGCGTGTTCGGCGAGTGCATCACGGACGAATTCACGCAAGTCGTCGGCCGACACGTCGTCGAGAACTGCCTCGACGCCCTCACTCTCGTCATCTGGCGGGCCGGCAGCGATATCCAGTAACACGGCGACGACGTGTTTGCAGTCGCCACCACCGTCGTACGGACAGCTGCACTTCGTATCGAGACTGTGCCCACCGAACTCGATCGTCACGTCGTACAGTTTCGACCCGCTGACGGCCGCGGTAACGAGGTCGTCGAACCGGTCAAGCTGTTGAATGCGCCCCTCCTTGCGGTACGTTTCTCCCCGCTCGAACACGGCGTCCGTGCTCCGATTTCGGATGGTTTCCTCGTCAATGTTCATATCCCATCGTTCGCGGTCAGGTCTAATTTGAGTTCGGTTCGACAGTATCGCCCTGCCGGTTTGGGTCGGCAAGCGCCATCGTGAGTGTCACTGCGAGGCGTTTATCTAACGGTTCGTTCGCCCGCCCACAGTGGGGCGACTGGATACAGGCCGGACAGCCGTCCGCACAGCCACAGTCGGCGAGCAATCCCCATGTGTGCTGGAGGAGTCCCTCGATCTGGTCGTATCCGTTCCGGGCCAGCCCGACGCCACCGTGGTACCCGTCGTAGATGAACAGAGCGCTCGTCTCCGTCTGTGGATGGTCGGTCGTCGAGACACTCCCAACGTCACGGCGGTCACAGAGAATTACGAGCGGGAACGTGGCGACGAGGGCATGCTGGACTGCGTGGAGGCCGCCCTCGAACGAGCCGGACATCGTCTGCATGAGTCCTTCGAGGCCTGGCGGGAGTGTCAGGTACAGCGCACGGGTCGACAGCGTCGTCTCGGGCAGGTCGAGTGATTCGTCGCTGATAATCTCTCCCGTTCGGTGGTCACGCCGCTGGAAGCCTGTGACTTGCTTTCGACGAGTTACGTCCGCAAAGTGAACGGTGACATCCTCGCGGGTCGCCAGTGGTTTGGTGGTGATGTCTTCCTCGATCGTCATCGACTCCTCGAACTGGACGCGGGTCTGATGGTCGCTCTCTGTCGGTGCAAGCCACGCTACGTCACGGTCAAGGTCAAGCGATTGCACCTCGTAGCTCTGGCCTTGGTGATGGTAGATTGCACCCGGATGGACATCCCGAAGCGCGGCGTCGAGAGGCAATTCCCCGAGTTCGTCTGACTGGCCGCCCCGAACCCTAAGGACGACAGTGCGGTCGGTGACAGTGCGGAGCCCCCGCTCGTAGGGATTCACCGTCCGGCCGCTGGCCGTGCGTCGCCATTCGAGCCCATCGGCTGTTTGTCGGCGGGTCAATTCGCCGTCGTCGGTGAGCGCACTGACAATGTCGGGAAACGCCGGGCCGAAATACCGCTCATCGGCGGTTCGAAGCGGTCGTTCGATGGCTGCCGCGTGAGTGTGCAGTCGAAGGAGATGTGGGTTCGACGGGTTAGCGACGGCGCGTTCCGGGGTTCCTTCGAACAGCTCGCTGGGGTGGTTGATAACGTACTGGTCGAGTTGGTCTTCGCTGGCGACGAGGGCGACGAGACTCGGTTCGGTCCCACGCCCGGCCCGACCGGCCCGCTGGAACGTCGACATTTGTGTGCCCGGGTAGCCGTCCAACAGCACAGCGTCGAGACTCCCGATATCAACGCCGAGTTCAAGTGCGCTGGTACTCCAGACGCCCGCACACTCGTCGGTGTGCAATGCCGTCTCAATGGCCCCACGCCGATCATCGCGTAAACCCGCATGGTACGCTGTAACACTCTCTGCGAGGTCGCCCTTGCCCCGCTCGGCGAGGGTGTCACTGCTGATAGTCGCATACCGTTCTGCAGTCTGTCTGGCGCGCGTAAACGCCACCGTCTGGTAGCCGCGCTGGACGAGATCGACGAACAGACGCATCGTTTCCCCATGGTGGGAGCGACGCTGCCCCGCCCCGGCAGGTGCGTCTCCCTCGTCGTATTTCGGTGGTTGCCAGAACAGCCACTGGGTCGGCCCAGTCTCACTGGTATCCGTGTCGACGAGGGCAAACGAATCCGTGGGTTGGCCAGTAATCGTTGCCGCGTGCTCTCGGGGGTTACCGATTGTCGCCGAACAGCACGCAAACTGGGGGGTCGCATCAAACCGCTCACAAAGTCGCGTGAGTCGACGAAGGACGAGACCGACGTGGCTTCCAAACACCCCACGATACTCGTGGACCTCGTCAACGATCACGAGGTCAAGTGACTCGAAAAAGGATCGCCAGAGATCGTCAGCGTGGCTGAGCAGACCACAGTGGAGCATATCAGGGGTCGTCAACACGAGTGAGGGATCTGCCTCACGGGCCTGCTGGCGCTCAGATGAGGAGAGGGCGCCCGTATACTGGGTGACGGAGATATTCTCGAACGGTGCGGCAAACTCAGATAGTGTCGCTTCCTGGTCGTTGATCAGCGCGACCTGTGGGCCGATATACAGCGTGCGACCATCGTGGTCGCGGGCCCGCTCCATGGCTGGAATCGTGTACGTGAGGCTCTTGCCGCTCGCTGTTGGCGTCGCCAGCACGACATTCTGGCCCCGACGGATTGCCTCAATAGCGTCGGCTTGGTGCGCATAGAGTTCGTCGATACCCCGGTCAGCGAGTTGTCCGGTAACCGCGGAACCCATCTCACAGGGCCGGGTCTCTGGACTGCGGGCAGATACCGCTCGCTGGAACTGCATCTGGTCGTGATAGTAGTCTCGATGCCGAACCCAGTCGACGAACTCGTCCACGAGAGACAGTATGTGCGTACTCGCATATATTACTCGGCAGTCACGGATCGTAGTGATAGATATACGGGTGTGTCTCCTTGCCGTCGGGTAAAATCTCCGTCAAAATCTCTTTGACGTGCTGCTCGGAAGTCCCACTAGCGACGATTCGATCGTTATAGATCGCAAAGTACGCTTCCTTGAGGTCGGTCTCGCGTAGCTCCCGCCCCAAGCTTCGTGCCCGAGCTTTGCCCATCTCTTGATGATAGATTCGTTCTAGCTCGTTCGATTTGTTCTTGAGTTCGGTGATATCCTCCGCGTATCGCTCCCGGTTGCGCTTGTTTTTCATGTAGTACCGGAGTTGTTCCGCGTCGGATTTCTCTGACTCGTCGGATACTGGGAGAGTTTCGATTATTCCAAAACGATGTTTAGCCTCTTCGTAGCTGTCGTCGATATCAGTACTCAGGTTACCACCGGCGACCAGTCGCTGGATGGCCAGCCAGCCGTCGGTCACGATACTGTCCTCAAAGGGGAGCAAGGCGACGTTTGTAACGAACACCGGGAGCCGCTCTTCGGGCCAGAGATCACTAAAGGGCAGACGAACAGCCTTGACACCGAACGCCTGCGGTGGGTCGTCCCAATCGAGAAACACCGCGTAGTCCGAGTGATGCCGGACAACGACGAACTCACCGTACTCGTAGTCGGTCCAGCCCGCGATTGTATCGAGGTCATCGGTAGCGAGGTCAGCTGGATTTTTATCGACGAATGCCTCAATGACTGCTGCGGTATCTTCCTCGTAGAGCTGTTCGCGGAGCGGCAGGAGTTCGCCAGTACTCCGGTTGGCGATGTCCGCAACTGTCTCGATATCCTCAATTACGTCGAACCGGTCGTTGACATACACGAGCAGGTTGGCATAGAGATCGAGAAAGCGGTTCTCGCGTTCCATGTCCAGCATCATCGGAAAGTCCTCGTCACTCCCGTTACCATGCTCGGCAGCGATATCCTGCAGCATCTCGTCGTTCAGTGTCTCGTCTATTACTTCGTTGAGTTCCTGCATCAGCATCGGATCGAGGAGTTCGGCTAGTTCGTCAGGTGTTGGACCGTTTTCCTGCTCGAAGAGGTGTTCAATCTCCTGCTCATCCAGCGAATCGATGCGCTCCTCCATAATTTGCTGGAGCTGTTCATCCAGTTCCTGTTGCGTCTCCTCGTCGACGAGATCGCGCAGCGGTTGCCCATCGGGTAACTCCATGTCGTCAGCATCGGGTAGGCCCATGCCATCGATATCCGGTAGTACGTCGAACTCGATGTCGTCGCTGATCGGATCGATTTCGAGTACGTATCCCGTGTCATCGTCGACTTCCGGAAGTTGGTCCCCACCGAACTGCCGAAGCATCGCTGGATCAAGTTGCGAGACGATCAGCTGGAACGTCTCGGGATCCATATCCTGTTCGAGAGTCTTGAGTTCCCACTCGTCCCAGCCGTGATGTAGTGCGTAGACTTGGCGTCCATCACGGACAAGAGCGTCGACAATTCCCTCGGTATCACAGTGGATGCAGTAGGAGTAGAAGGCCATCGGACAGTTGAGGTTCTGTGTCTCGACGAAGTCCTCGAATTCGCCCTCCTTCAGCGGCCGGTTCGGAAGATATTCTGTGTCGACCATACTGACACTCCCAATCGGACGGTACAAAAACGGTTGGCCGAGAGCCTGAACACTTTAGCCAAAGCCGTCGTACTCTTTCCCATGCCATTCAGCGTCAGTTGGCACACGCTCCTTGAGGAACTCGATGACCTCTCCGACGGGGCTGAACTCATTACGCCACTCTCTCACGATCGATTTCGAATCACGGACATACAGGAGCATCGTGTTATAATCACTCTTGACGAGTCCGGTGAGCGTTACCCACTCCAGCGCGAGCAGTTCGAGACGCTCTACCGGCGGATTCAGGATTCGAATGGCGAGTTCGAGCTTGACCGCCTGCCGGCCGATGCCGACCCGTACCCGGCGGTCCTGAGCCTGCACCCGCGCTTTGAGATTGACGGCGATAGCGGGGTCATTGTCGAAACAGAGGGCCCGACAGAGACGCAACTCGTTGACGGCAACACGCTTTCGGGAGCCGATGACCGTGTCGAACCCGATGGACTGGATGTCTACTCCGATGCCTTGCTCCTCATCGACGCGCTGGAACGGCATGACGTAACAGGCCTCAGCGAACTTGAGACGGACGCCTTGGTGAACATCTACACGCTCTGTTCGGATGTCCAGCGGAACGCAAACGAATTCCGACAGGATGTCGCCGACGTGCTCCTCGACCGACTCCATCACGACCAACCGGTCTACGGCCAGTACGGGTCGGTCCAGCGAACGTCACGTCGCAATCGCTCACTCAAAGACGATGACGACGTGTTGGACCTGCTGGAAGATGCTGGGATTGCGCGTGAACGTGTCATGAGCGTCGATTCGAGTAAGGTAGCTGAGGCTCTGGATGTGACCGAACTAGCTGAGTCGGATCTCTATGAGGTTTCTGAAAGCGAGTACGTCCGGAAAGCCGAAGTCGATGACGATGTCAAGGAATCACGCCTCCAAGGGTTGAAAGACCGATTGGCGGCAAGCGACGATGCGGAGTCCGACGAACTACGACAAGAAATTGAAGCGCTTGAGGAGCGTATCGACGACCTCACCAGTTTCAGCAAAGGGACTCAAATGAAGGGGTAGTTGGCTACTCCAGCAGACGATGCTCAATGGCAGTAATGATACAAATAGTATTTAAAAGAATCGGCTAGAATGCCGGGAGGCGGCATTTTCCTGCGAACGAAGTGAGCAGTGAAAACGCTCCCGAGCGGATTTGAACTAGACGAGTCGCGCACAGCGAACGAAGTGAGCGAGCACGTCTCGGCGAGGTTCACACTCCGGGAGACTATATTCTTTCACTGTCTGAATCCTGAGAACTTCCCTTCTCTAGGTATCGTTGTGCTAATAAATTTTCCGAGTGTTCTCATCCCATTATACTAATTTATTATATATTTAATTATAGAACATATACGTTTACGTATGATGACGCGTAGATCACTGATCACCCGCGGTGGAGCATTTGTTGTAACGGTAGGAGTAGCTGGCTGTCTCTCGGATTCCGAAGACGAGAGCGGAGGGGAATTCCAGTTCGAGCGGGTAGTCTTCAGCGACGAAAACCCAGGGAAGTACGACTCTTACGAGGCCGTACCCGAGCGGACGACGTTCGTCGTTGACGATCGATTGTGGCTCCTCGTCGTCGTACGGAACGCTCCGACAGACGACGGCACTGCGTCGCTCACGTACACCTTCCGGACGGTCACGCCGGGGGGAACGACCTGGGAGCCAGTGGTCGAACGCGAAGAGGAGTGGGAGAACGTCGAAGCCACCGACAGGCTCGTCGTCTGGGAGCGGTTCTCAACTTACCCAGAGGACACGCCCGGTGAATACGAGACGGAAGTCACTGTCGAGGACATTGTGGGCGGCGAACAACTGCGGACGGCTGAGACGTTCGAACTAGAGAGGGGTGGGTGATACCAATGATATCTCGCCGACGACTCGTGATCCAAGGCGCATCGGTCATCGCAGGTGCGACGCTGGCTGGCTGTCTGGACAGTACTGACAGCCCCGACGAAAACGCCGGGGATGCCGGGACCACGGAGACAACGGACCATCCCTTTGCTGTCGAGGAGTTCGTGTACACGACACGCCGGGCGCGACGGCTCGGGGAGTACACGCCCAGACCCGACAAAACGTATCGTGATCGTGAGAAAATCTGGATATACATCGAGTTGTCGAACGTGACGCCGGTGGAGTCCGGCCCACATCTGGATTCGACCTGGGAGCTCCTCTCTCCAAGTGGCGAGGTCCTTGTCTCGACGGAAGAGTCGATGACGATTCCGGACGGATCACTCGAGGAGTTGCCAAACGAGGCGTTCGTCACACAAGGGATCGACACGACGGCGTTCGAAATCCCGACGTCCGGCGAGTATACGCTAAACGTGACACTGACCGATCGGGGGTCGGGCGAGACCATCGACCTGTCGCGGTCGCTAACGATACGCAAGTTCGAATTCGAAACCGTCGCCTTCACTGACGGTGAGCCGTCGTTCGACGACTACGACCGGAAGCCCAATCGGACCTACACCCGAGGCGAAGATGTGTGGGTGTACACCGAAGTCGTCAACGCGCCGGTTGATGACAGTGGACGTGCGAGGCTGGTGTACCAGTTCGAGGTCGAGCCACCGGAGGGCGAACCCTGGCGACCGGACGATACGACCGAAGAGTGGGAACGGGTTCAAGAAGACGAAATACTGGTGTATTCGAGAGCCTTTGCGACGTACGAGGACGACCCCGCCGGTGAGTACACGATGACGATATCGATCACGGATCGAACGGAGGGTACACGAATTCAGACGACGGAGACGTTCACACTCGATTGAGATGGGCCTGTAATATGGCCTCTCGTCGCAACTGGTGACTGCTGCCAAAGTGACTGTATCTCTTCGACGACGGGTTATCGTCACGCGGGGGCACAGTCGCGTTCGATAACCGGTATCTCGTAGGTGTCCTCGAACTCGCCGTCGAGCGGGCTCGGCTGGTACAACTGGTAGAGCATTACCTGTTCGACTCGACCGTCGTGTTCGGTGTTGGCCCGTTCACAGGCCCAACTGGCATAGCGCTCGGCGATAACGCCGGAGGTGTTCTCTGAACCGGAGCGACTGACAGACTGCATGAACTTGCGGTGTCGGAAGGTCTCGTATTCCTGTGAGGCGTCCGGTGGGCGGTCGAAATCCACTCCCCCGCCGTCGAGCGCATCGACAGTCGACCCGTTCGCAAGCGTCCCCTGGACGACGTACCAGCTGTACCCTTCGGCGGGGTCGGGGGCGTACAATCCCCAACTTTGCTGGTCGAGGTGGCTGTAGTCGATACCGTCCGGAACCTCATAGCTGGTGACATTGGCCGCGGCAAACAGGAGTATCCAGGCGAGGACGGCAACGCCTGCGATGGTCAACAGCGACCGTGCGTACGATGCAGCGTACGAGGCGGCAAATTCGTTCCCGCGCTCGCGAACTTTCTCGAGGAGTCGCTGCTCTGTCGGGGGACGCCCGAGGGGGCCGAGCGACGCCGCGGTCGGTCGCCGTTCTGCCCACTGGGCCGGAACCCGTCGTACCAGCGCATCCCAGAAGGGCGCTGTGAGAAAGGGAATAACCGACGCGATGAGGACGAGCGGGAACAGGCCGACAGCCATCGTCACGACCATCCCCGCGAACACAGACATATACGCCACCGCGGCGAGTGCTCGCACTCGCCCGACTGTCGACAGGAGAAACACGACCGAACCGGCGAGCAGTATCACCCAGGTGTAGTTGAGTACTGTCAGGAGAGTGGGATAGTCGACGAGGCTGTTTCCGAGATAGATCGTCATGACATCGTTTTTCATCGCGATTTCGAGTGCGTCACCGGCGTACCAGTTCTCGCCGCGATGTTTCAAAATCGCGTTCGACGTGAAGACGACAATCGGCTGGACCAGCACGGCGGCGGTCCCGAAACTGGTGACGCTGGACCGGGCCGATCCGCGACGGAGCGCGTCGACTGACCACCGTTCGCCCAGCGGTGCCACGAGTGAGACGAACAGCAGGACACGAAGCAGGCGGTCACCGCCGTTGAGCACGGCCGGGTTTCGCCCGTGTAACGAGAACAGCAACACGAGCGATACAGCCCCGACGAGTCGCGTCCGGTAGCCCAGTATCAACGCGACGGCGAACAGCCCCGCGACGACAAACAGCAACTGCTGGACCCACAGTGCACCGGACAGCGCGTGGAGAGAGAGGCCGTTGTACTTGATGTAGGTCGCTTCGTATGCCGTAACTGGGTAGACGCCGGCGTCGGTGTAGAACAGTTCGATGTGGGCGGCACGATGAACGAGGTCGACGAGGAGGATGAGTCCGAGTGCGATTCGGAGGGCAGCGAGCGCGCGGGCATCGACGGTGAACCGCGAGCGAATCCGCTCCCAAACCGGTTCGAGACGGTCGCGGAACTGATCGTAGCCGGCGGCGACCGTCTGGCGGCGGGATTGCTCCGATTGTCGGGTCATCTTTAGAGGGCGGTCGAGCAGATGCACATTCGTATTCCGCTATCTACTGAGTATTTTGTGGTATCTATCCCTCTCAGACACGTTCGGGTTCCTCGTGTGAGACGGAAGTCGAGGGCCGACACAGTATAGGCTACTTGATATTCTCTCCGAGTCGGTCGAACGCGAGTGATACCACAACCACCGACAGTGCGCAGTAGCGGCCGTTTCGCTCTCTGCAGCCGATTTAATTCACTATCAGCGTGCGGCCATCGCTGACTGTCCAACGGAATAGCTCATACTGTTGGCTGTAAGTACGTGGAGATGTTGCAGCCGACAGTCTCAGTGTCCAGAGAAATTTACGGAGAATCAAGGAGAAAGCCCTGCCCTTCACAGTAGTTGCCGAATCAGATTCTCATCGTAGCAGCTACGGCCAAGCTTGCTTTGGAATCGCAGCGAGTGTGACTCTTTGCCCAGCAGTAGATGCTCGGAAGGAGCGAGGGAACGCCGTTTGACGGCGTTCCCGAGCGATACCTCTCTAAAAGGCGCTTGCTAACCGGTTTCCCGGTCGAATCGACCGGCTAGCCTAGCCATAGTCCGTCAAGACGAGTCGTTGAAAGATCCGCGTCGAAATTGGTGGTTTCTCTGGTCGGTGCTTACCACCGACAAGGACGTTTGCGAGCACCCACAAATTGTACAGCGCCACGGCGAACAAAAAGTAGAACAACCGTACCGAGAACGTCGGCGACGACGTTCTCGGGAGGAAGCCACCGATCTGGCGATAGGATGTTTCGATGCCCCAGCGGCGGCGAACGCCGCCGCGTACGCTTTGGCTGTTGAAGCATCGACGTCCAAACTCGTCACAAACCAGACGTGCTCGTCGTCGTTCGAACGGTGCGGAACCGCGAAAACCGTGACATCTACCGATGCTGTCGGTTTGCGCTTTCGCTGCATCGTGTACGCATCGACGACCGTCTCAGCACCGGCGCTGAGACGGTCCTTCATTCCACTACTCGGGCGTGCGCGAACGATGTAATCAACGCCCAACTGCTCTAACTCTGCGACAACGTGGACTTGGTAGAAGCCACGATCGAGGTAGACGTGTCGAATCGAAACATACTCACGCGCCGTTTCGAGTAGGGAGCGAACGGCTTCGCGTTTGGCGCGGAAGCCGTTCGCGTCCATCGGCAGGACATCGAGAGTGAACCGAATGCGCGGAGCAACGATACAGAGCGTTGCGAAGCAAAATGCTCTGTTCGTTCCCAGGTCAGGATACGTCGTTATCACATGGTCGGTGTCGGCTGAACCGTAGAACCGCCATTCGTGGAGGTCGATGGCAACCTCGACATGAGCGGGAAGTCGCCGTTGTGATCGAAGGACTTCGAATAGGCGGTCCCGAACGCCATCGAACTGTGCGTTGATAGCGTCCGTCGAGAGATTTCGCAAGTGGTAGAGCAACGATTTAGCGAGAGAGTTCCGAGCAGTGGACGTGATGTCTACTTGCTCGTCACGATCAAGTCGGAGCGTCTTCCCACCCGTGTTTGCGAATTCCTGATCGAAGGCGATACGAGAGAGGATTTCGAGAACATCCTCTCTCGTGTATTCGCCGCACGGTTTCACGTTGAAGTCCAGCTCTGGGTACAGCACCGTCGAAGCAGCACGACAGACCTGTTTCGCCTCAGCTGTCTCGACCATCTCTCAACCAACGTAATCCAGCGTGAAGAATCTCAGCTAGGTTCGGCAACTACTGTTCAGCGCGGGGAGGATGTCAAGAGGAAACAATATAGCGAGCAAGTCGCATCTGAGTATTGACTTCAGGGCTTCAATCGGTGAATACTGCTTTTTATCTTATCCCCTTCAAATTGTAGACGCACTGAAGTGTGACGCACGGAGAATCCTTACGTATGAATCTATCAAGACGACAAATACTCGAAACTGCGGCTGTGGTAAGTCTCGAACTCGGAATCAGTACTGACGGTGGGACAGTCGGTCAGCGTGATTCGGGACAGCAGGCCCAACTTGCTGACCGAGAAGGAGCGGGCTGGTACAATTCGGTCGTTCGAATGGCAGATGATGGGTTCCTTCTCAGTGGTGCGAGAGTAACGAATTTCCCAGGTGTCGCCGGCGGGACTTCTCCGATAGCCATTGGGGAGATAGAAAAGCGAACCGACAGCGGTGAGCAGGTCTGGTCACGAACGTATACGCCGCCGCCGTTACGAGATGCCGACGAGGTCATCCCTGACAAGGTCAGCCAGTTTTACTTCGCCTTGCCCGACAGTGGGGAGGGGCATCTCCAGGTGGGTGGATATTTTGACGGCGGGCCGGTCTCGACACAGACCTGGCTGGTCAAGACCGACGCGCAGGGCGACAGCCAGTGGGAACAGTGGGACATCAGTGCCGAAACCGACTCCTTTGCGAACGAATTCCGGGACGGCGTGGTCGCGACCGGCCAAGACGGCTATCTCCTCGCTGGCCGAGCTATCGGTGGGTCAGCCGTCGACGACCGAACTGGTGAGGGGTGGGTAGTTGCTCTCGACACCGACGGAACCGTACGCTGGAACCGGATGTACAATCCCCGTGGCGAGCGCTACGACGACTGGAGTGACGACCCCGAACACGACGAATTCTACGCCGTTACGGAAACCGGCAGCGGAACCTACCTGCTCGCCGGTGAGGCACTCGGAACCGACGAATCGTCGTCCGCTGGCTGGCTCGTCGAAATCACGCCCGACGGTGACGTGCAGTGGGACCGAACGTACAGTATCGGAACTGACGACTTGCAGTTCGTCGACGTGATACAAACTGACGGCGGGTACGTCGCCGCGGCGATTCGGGGTGAGACGGCTCCGCCAATCGGCTGGGAAGACGCGCTGGCCGAGGAGGACAAACGGGGATACCTGTTCGGTGTCGATACCGATGGGACCGTCCAGTGGCGGCGGGAAATCGACGTGCTCTGTCACACAGTTCGCCAGACCGAGAGCGGCTCACTCCTCGTGCTCGGCCAACGAGATGACCGTGCAGTCGCTGCGCTCGTCAGTAGCGACGGCACCCAGTTAGAGCGCATCGTCGCAGAGCGCCCGGGCGACACTGCGTTCTTCGATAGCGCCACCGTTGGCTCGGAGAAGATACTGGTGGGAAAGCGTTCGACAGATGGGCTGTTCGTGACTGTCGGCGACGATACCAACGGAGACACACAGAACACACTGACGGTCACCAAGGAGGGTGTCGAGGACGGCCGCGGTGCGTTCTTCGTCGCCTCGCAAGCCGGTGTCTCCAGGGCAGAGACCGGAGAGGGTGTCACTACGGGCACAGCGACACTCGACTGGCTGGGACCGCAGACCGGAACCGACACCCACTACGTCCAGGGAGAGCCGGAGACACTCTTGATCAAAGGCACGGTGAGGGTCCGCTGGAACGGGTCAGTCGTCGACCCGGACGATATCAGCACGAGCGGGACAACCGTCGACCCCGACTCGCTGTCGCAGACGCTTCGTGTCGAGAGTACGGGGACTGGAGCGGGCTACTTCGCGGTGACGACCACGGACGGGATTGCGCCGGTCGATGCCGAACCGGAGACTGACGGATTCACCGCCCTCGACTGGGTCGGGCCAGAACGCGGTGTCGACACGTTTCGGTTCGACGGGGAGATTACGCGGTTTCTCTCGACAGAGCACGTCCGCGTCTTCGTCAACGACACCGAGGTTGACCGCAACGAGGTGACGCTCGCGACCCGGTAGTGCGTGCATAATTTTGCGTCGGTAGCCGCTCGTGAGAGACGAATGACTCGCGGAGTCTGGAACCGACTGGCTCGTGCGTACGCTGACGGGGGCGTCTCGACGGTTGTCGACCGCTCGTTGCAGTCCTTTTTTGCGGAGCCGCGTGGCTGGCCGACACTCCACTGGCGACTCGCGTCGTGGTACTACCGGGCCAACTGCGCCAACGACGTCCAGGTGTACTCCGAGCCACCCGACCCGTTCAAACTCGAATGGGTCGACCCGGCCGCAATCGAGCGCCACACCCGACGCGAGTACCCTCCCTGGCGGGGCCGCCTCTCGCGGTTCGGTGAAGTACTCGATGGCGACTGGGACCAGCGGGACTGCCCACCGACAAACCCGGATTACGACGGCCCACCGCCGGAGCTGTTCGTCGCAGATCGATTCGAGAATTCTGTGCTGTACCAGTCGCTCGCGGCGCACTTCGAACGGAGCGTGGACTGGGAGGAGACGGAACTGTTCGTCGAGACGTGTCGTCTCCTCCGGGAAGGTGAGGAAAATCGGGTCTGGCAGCACTGTCGGTCAGTTTCGGATGTCCGGAAGCGGTTCGCGTATCTCGACGAGCTGTACGAGACGATCCAGCGCGAGGGATTCAAAAGCCAGCGCCAACTCCTCCGGACGGACCCCCAGCGCGGATTCCGCGACTGGCTTCGAAACGAGATTACAGTCGATATCGGTCGCGACGGTGAGCTACTGCTGGTCTGTGGGAAACACCGACTCACCATCGCGAAACTCCTCGGTGTCGAGCGAGTCCCGGTTCTCTTTTTAGTTCGCCACCCCGGGTGGATGGCACGTCGCGAGTCGGCTATCGAATCCGACGAGGTAGAATCACACCCCGATCTACGGGATATCCCTGCGGCTGAAACTGCCCCGACGCGGCGCGTCGGTCACGCCCGATAACCGAGTGCGGAGAGGCGGCGAGACACGACATCGGCGTCGGGAGTCGACTGGTCGACTGGGGGGTCGCTCGTTATCGGTCGCGACTGGCCGTCGTCGACGACGAGCCAGGGGACGCGGACGAGCGCCGGCGAGTACAGTCCGCGCGGGTGGCCGTACTCGCGTACCGGAATCGGGTAGAGTCGTTCCCCGAGCAGATTGCCGTGGTCGGCGGTGACGACCGACCGCCCCGGCAGTTCGGAGACGATTTTTTCCACATGTGGGAGCGCGAGCGAGAGATTCTCACGATACGCCTCCGTGACGGTCTCGCGGGTTATCCCGTCGTCGTCGTAGTGGTCGTGACGGAGAATCTGCCACACCGACGGTGCATCGAACCCGTCGTCCTGTGTTGGACTGTATCCGCGAACGTCGAGTGTGCGGCCTCGTTCACCGATGAAGGGGTAGTGTGGTTGCATGAAGTGGACGAGAAGCCGCTTCTCCGGGAACTCCTCGTGTGCATCCAGCGCCGCAGCAGCAACAGCTTCCGGCGGGACCGTCTGGAGTTTATCGTCCCACTCGTCGAGCAGGTCGACGACCGCGTGAAACACGTCGTCTCCGAGCCGGGTGGCAAAGGGGTTTGCCGTGACGTAGACGGTGTCGTGAACCGACTTGCCGGCGAAATTTCGCCGGAGGAACTCCCAGCTCTGACTGCCGAGCGAAATTCGGGACTGGAGATCGCCGTCGATGCTGTTGCACGCTTCGAACGTATCGTACCGACAGCCGTCGAGGATGATCAGGTTCTCCCAGTCCTCGTCGAGAACGTTCGTCGGTGACTCCTCGCTTAGTCTCCGGTGGACCGCTCCGTGATACCGTCGTGCGCGCAATCGGAGCTGGTGTCGCACGTGGTCGAACGTGAGAACCGGATTTTCGAGCCCTCGTCGAACGTCGTTGAGTGTGGGGACACCCGGCATGATATTACTGTGTCGCGTACAGCTTTGCGTACATTCCGTCGTCGTCGACCAACTCGTCGTGTTCGCCCTGCTCGATGATGTGGCCGTCGTCGAGTGTGTAGATTCGGTCCGCGCTTCGCACGGTCGAGAGGCGATGGGCAATCGCGACGATCGCGTAATCGCGGTCCATCTTCTCTATTTCCCGCTGGACGTCTGATTCGATACCCGTATCGAGGTCGCTCGTCGCCTCGTCGAGGACGAGCACGTCGGCGTCTTTCAGCAGTGCTCGCGCGAGCGCGATTCGCTGCCGTTGGCCACCCGAGAGCCGGACGCCGTCGTCCCCGAGTTTCGTGTCGTACCCCTCGGGAAGGTCGTCCAGGAACTCCGTGACCTGTGCGATGTCACAGACGCGATCGATTTCTTCCTGTGTCGCCTCCCGGTTCCCCACTGTGAGATTGTACTCGACGGACTCGTTGAAAATAAACGGGTCCTGCCGGACGACGGCGACGCGGCCGCGCCACTCTCCGGGGTCGAACTCGTCGATTGGAATGCCGTCAGCGGTTATCTGCCCCTCATCGGGTTCGTACATCCGTGCAAGCAGGGCCGCAACGGTCGATTTTCCGGCACCGGACTGGCCGACGAACGCCACGAACTCCTTGCCGTGTATCTCGAAGGAGACGTCCTCCAGGACTGCCTCGTCCTCGTAGGCAAACGACACGTTTTCGAAGGCAACCGGCGTCGGGTTTTCGGGGACCGGCCGGGCGCCACCAGCTGGCTCCTCGTTCCGTTTCAGTTCCTCGATGAACTGCTGGGTTCGAACGAGGTGTGGGAGTCGCCCTTCGAACTTGTAGAAGCGGTAGTTCATCGAGCTGACCCGTGGACCGAGACGGAACATCGCGAAGAGAAACACGCCGAGGGCGCTGAGACTCATCCCGGTAAACGTGACTGCACCGTAGATCATCACGAACACCATCACCGCGGTCAGCAGGTTGTAGAAGTTGTCGATCGCTGCTTCGTTACGGCCGAGGTGGACCGACGCTTCGGTGTACTTGTCGATGTGGTCCGAGAATCCCGAAAACAGCTCGTCGCCCATCCTGAACAGCTTCACGTCCCGGATGGCCTGCGTTCCGGCCTGCACACTCTGTTGAATCTGTTCGTTGGCGTCTGCTACCTGGTCGCCGATAGCGTATCCGGGTTCGAGGACGTTCCTGAAGACGTAGGTGAGCCCCCCGAGAAACACCGCTGCAAACAGCGTCAGTTCCCACGACAGATAGAGCGCGATGCTGAGATACATCAGCGACAACAGGAGTTGCTGGAAGAAGTCCACGAAATCGCGGATGACCTTTCCGGCGTACTCCGCCTGCGTGACGATCGCGTTCATCACGTCGTCCGACCCTTCCTTGTCGAAGTACGCGACCCGAGCGTCGAGTGCGTGGCTGAACGCTTCGGTCTGGAGGTGCCGAACGTAGTACGTCTTCAGCGCGACCTGCAGCCACGAAATCGTGAAACTCGCCGTAAACCGTACAATCATCACGAGCGTGACGCCGGCGACGAGCGCCCCGATAGTGAAGGGAACGCCGAGGAAATCGTAGAGCTGGACGAACACCAGCGCGTATCCGCTGGCGGTCTCGGTGGGGTCGCCTGTGGACTGTGCGACTTCGATAATCGGCACGATGAAGCTAATCCCGATACCCTCGAGTACCGCCGCGAAGAAGCTGAAGAAGATAATAAACGCCGTCAGAGCCGGACGGTACGCCGCAACGCGGTATAGCCCCTGGAGTTTTTCGCGACGGGAGATGTCAGACTCATGCATTCGACCCGAAGCATGGAAACCCGCTGGTATTGTTTTACACCCCGTAACCGACTCGTGATTACGGAGACGGGACACCGATAGCGGGGGGACGCACGCGATTCCGAAGTAGGGTCACCATTACTATTCTCTCGACTGGCGATGGACCGTCGTACTCTCAGTCGTCTCGATGTCTCCCGACAAATTCCCCTCCGTTTCCGTCGTCGTGCCTGTCTACAACGACCCCGATGGTCTCCGAGCGACGATCCGCTCGCTCGTCGAGCAGACCTATCCAGCGGCGCGGTACGAGATCGTCGTCGTCGATAACGACTCCACCGATTCTACGCCTGATGTGGCCCGGTCGGTTGCCACTGCGCACTCCGACCTCGTCAGCGTCGAGTCCGAGACCGACGTACAGGGCTCCTATGCTGCGCGAAACACCGGTATCGAGGCGAGCGACGGTGAGATACTCGCGTTCGTCGATGCGGATGTTGTCGCCGACGCCGACTGGCTCGAAACGGCAGTCGCATCGATGGATGCACACGACGCGGCCTACGCGGGCTGTCGCGTCGACGTCGTCTGTTCGGAACGGACGTGTGCCGGGCTGTACGACGCCCAGATGGGGTTCCCGGTCGAGCGGTACGTCACCGAGAACAACTTTGCGCCGACCTGCGCGCTGTTGGTCGCCAGGGATGTCGTCCGCGATGTCGGACCGTTCGACGAGCAACTCGTCTCGGGCGGCGACGTCGAGTTCGGCCAGCGGGTCGCCGACGCGGGCTGGACGCTTCACTACGTGCCCGATGCCCGCGTCGTCCATCCTGCTCGCTCGTCGCTCCGTTCGCTGCTCGGGAAGCACCTCCGCGTCGGCCGTGGCATTACGCAACGGTGGCGGCGATATCCGGACCGGTACGACGACTCGCTCTCGTCGTATCTGTGGGGTGTGCTCCCGACCCACCCGCTTCGCTTTCCAGAGACTTTCGACTCCGAGTGGGACCGGATCTCGCGTTCACAACAGTTCGGGACGTACGCCGTCAGTTGTCTCGTCCGTCTCGCCAGGACGACCGGCCGCGCACTCGAACGTGCCGAAACCGGATTGTCAATCCCCTAGCGTCAGTCGAACGCTCGCTTGAGTCGGACACCCGTTCTGTACGTGTAGCGCCCGCCCAGCGCCAGCGCCAGATAGGCGTACGCCGTCTTGAGTCTGGGGTCAGTCTTGATCGCCTTCACTGCGAACCGGCGGGCGTCCCGATAATACCCGTTTACGAGCGCCGAACTGGCGATGCTCAACGAGAGTCGGGCCTTGAACCGCTGTTCGAGGCCGTATTCGGCGGCGAGCTCGCTGTACTTTTCGAGGAACAGCGGATAGGTAACGTCTCGCTTTGGCTCGAACAGGTCGCTGATCTGGTTGTACCCGCCGACCTGCCTGATGACGAGGGGACGCTGGATGGTGGCAAACTCGCAGTGACACGAGAGTCGCACGAGCCACTCGCGGTCCTGCCAGGCGGGCAGGCGCTCGTCCGGGAGTCCGGCCTCCTCGATGACCCACCGTTGGACCGCGAGCGTGGAAAACGACCCCCCGACGCCGCCCGCAAGTAAATCCGGCGTCGCAGCCGGTCCGATATCCGGAACCCGGATCGTCGTTTCCTGGTCGCCATCGACGAACTGCTGGCCGACCACGACGACACCGACTTCCGGCTCTCGGTCGCGAAATGTCGAAATCTGTGCGGCGAGCTTCTCCGGAACCCACCTGTCGTCGTCGTCCAGAAAGGCGAGTATCTCCCCGTCGGCAGCCTCGATACCGGTGTTTCGCGCAGCGTTCGCTCCCTGATTGGTGTCGTGGCGAAGATAGCGCCACTGAAGGTCCGGCGACGCGGCCTCTGCGACGACCGATTTCATCGGCGTCGGTGACGCGTCGTCGACGACGAGCAGTTCGACGTTCGAGTACTGCTGTGCGGAGACACTCTCGACTGCGTCGGCGAGTTTCTCTGGCCGGTCGTACGTCGGAAGGACCACACTCACCAGTGGCGCTTCCCTCTCCCCCTCGGGTTCCCCGTCGACTTCCGTGGGGTTCATCACGTGCATGTTCGTCTAGCACGTGTTTAGTATGGCTCTGTTACCCACCGTTATAGAGCGTCTCATTTGCCCTGTCGAGTCGTACCGGTTCGGTATGTGAGACATACTGCTCAATCTCGTTCCGCGTGAACTCGTCAGTTGCTTCTTGACTCGCAAGCGCAGCGAGCCGAATCTCAAGTGGCGAAAACAGCGAGGTGGCGTCCGGCGGAGAGTCCGGACGGGGGAGACGTCGCTCAGAAAATCACTGTTGAGTGGTCATACAGGTCCCGTGGACGATTTCGTTGTCTGCATTCGGCCCTCGCCGCTGTCCCAGGATGATAGGGTCGCCGCAGGCTGCACAGCGGAGTCTGCCATCTTCGTCGCTCGTGTCAGTGCTGTCAACGCTGCCAGTTCTCTCGGTACTGTCGCTGTCGCTGCTCTTCCCGGCGCTGTCGTCTTCGCGAGGTGTCTCGATCTTTACTTCTTCGGTTAGCTCATGCTCCTCGGCCGTCGCACTGTATCCGAGTGCGCCTGCACCGAGGCCTGCCAGCACTCCAGTCGCTCGTTTTCCGTTCCGGAACGAGCGAATCGCGACCACTACCAGGGCGACGGCGAGAACTATGCGGGCGAGTCGGCCGCGGCTGTTATCGGTTTTGGCCATAGTTCACTGTGGGGCTGTACACTCTTGTAATTCATCCAGCCTCGTCGATGCGGAGAAGTCGTGGCCGACACAAGCCTATTCGCGTCCTGGCCTCGGTCCCATAGTCGGATTCCGACAGGGAACAGTTAATTACCGGCGACGACGACTGCGCAGTAACGAATGGCAGGCTACGTGTGTGCGGTCGCCGGCGGCAACGGCGGCGTCGGCAAGACGACGACGGCTATTAATCTCTCCGCCGTCTTGGCGGCCGACGGGTACGATGTTGCAGTTATCGACGCCGACCTCGGGATGCCAAACGTCAGCGAGATGCTCGGGGTCGACCACGAGCAGAGCCTTCACGACATTCTCGCCGGCCGGGCGACTGTCAGTGAGACGCTGACCGACGCACCGGGCGGAATGACCCTCATCCCCGGCGAACCGGCGCTGGAAGCGTACGCCGAAGCGAACCCGCAAAAACTCCGGACGGTCATCAAGACGCTCCGGCGTGCCTACGACGTGGTCGTCGTCGACACTGCGGCGGGACTGCGTCAGGAAAACACTGTTCCGCTGGCGTTGGCCGACGGCGTCTTGCTGTTGACGACGCCGGATTACGTCTCCCTGACTGACACCACGAAGACGGGACAGCTCGCCACTCGCGTCGACAGCGACATCCTCGGGGCACTCATCGTTCGGGTGACCAGGGAGACGGATCTCGGTGACATCGAGGCTGCCTTCGACTTTCCGGTGTTGGGAGGGGTTCCGGAAGCGTTCGACGTGGCGGGTGACGAACCGCTGGTACTGACGGCACCGGACAGCGATGCTGCCGATGCGTACCGACAGCTGACCACCCAGCTAGAGCGGGTGTTCTTCGAGGGGGCGGATCTGGACCCGGTGGCCAGCGACCGATTCGAATAAGCGGGGACAGGAGAACGTCGGGAGAGCTACCGGTCGTCGACCTGTTCGACCAGCGGTGCTACGGTTTCGTCGTCAGCCAGTTCGTCGAGGACAGTCTCGATATCGACCGCGAGCGTGTAGGCCGGCCGGCCTTTGCCGACGGGTGATTTCTCGCGTTGATTTGCCATCTCGACCAGTTCCTCGTCTTCGAGACGGTTCAGCGCGCGACTGACCTCGGCTTCAGAAATCTTGCCGAGGGTGTCGGCGTCGACAGCGTCGAGGTGGTCGGCGTTGGCTCGGATGACCTGTCCCGTGTGGGCGGGCGTCTCGTCGTTCTGTGAGAGATGGGTGACGGTGAGGAGAACGACCCGACTGGACAGCGACAGCGAAGCAATGGCGTCTGACATATCCAGCAGAACGAATCCCGTGAATAAAAGCCCCGCTATTTGTTGTCTCACACCCTCTAAAGCGTCCCAATCGGCTGGAAATTCCGGCGGTGTGGGTGTGACGTAGTGCGTAATTCCCGCGAGTAGTCGCCGCTTAGATCCGAATTGTTCGATAGTTACAGAGAAACACTACTTTCGCAAGGATTATTACGACGCCCCACCATTGACGAAGGGAAATGGCGAAAGGTAAGGTTGATTTCTTCAACGACACAGGCGGTTACGGTTTCATCGAGACTGAGGATGCGGACGAAGACGTGTTCTTCCACATGGAAGACGTCGGCGGACCGGACCTCGAAGAGGGACAGGAAGTCGAATTCGACATCGAACAGGCAGACAAAGGTCCGCGGGCGACGAACGTTACCCGGCTGTAAGCGACGGCAGTCATCGCGGATATACCGCTGACTTCTTTCATTCTTTATATTCTGTGAGTGGTAACGCTGTAGCGAACTCACGCCGACACTTTCGGAAGTTCGATGTGAAACACCGCTCCCCGCGGCTCGTTGTCGGTCACCCAGACCTCGCCACCGTACCGTTCGACAAACGTGTAGACGAGATACAGGCCGAGACCCGTGCCGGGGCTGTCCATCCCGCGCTCGCCTTTCCCGAAGATTTCCTCCTTCTGGCCGTCTGGAATACCAGGACCGTTGTCTGCGACGCTGACGACGACGCTGTCGGACCTCTCCTCGGTCGAGATCGTCACCTCGGTATCGGTCACGTCGCTGTGCTGGACGGCGTTGGTGAGGATGTTCCGGAACACCGACGAGAGCATCTCGTTACCGCTCACGCGCACGTCGGGGACGGTTCCCTCGAGGATGAATTCGGCGGCGTCGTGACCGGCGTCGGCGTCCTCTACCTCAGCGACGAGCACGTCTGAGAGTGTGAGCACTTGCGATTCGATCGCGCCGTCGTCGAGCATCGTCTCCATCAGTTCCCTGACCGTCTTCGTCAGTTCGACGGCGTGTTTGCCGTGTTCGGTGATGCTCTGGAGATACTCTGTCCCGTCTTCGTCGACGTGGTCGGCGAGCAACTCCGCGTGGCTGAGCACGACGGTCATGTCGTTGCGGATATCGTGGCGGACGACGCGATTGAGTACCTCGAGCTGTTCGTTCTGTCGCTCGAGTCGCTCGCGGTTTCGCTCGCGCTCGGTAACGTCGTGAATAATCGAGAACAGGACGCGCTGTTCCCCGGTGTGGACCGGTGAGGAGTCGACTTCGACCTGGCGAATCTCTCCGTCGGCGAGTTCGTGTGGGAAGATAAACCGGTTTTTCTCGCCGTCGTCGGCGGCTTCCCGGCGGTGTGCGATTTCCTCGTCGTCGAGCTGGTTGATCTCCTGAATCCGCATCGCGGTCAGCGTCTCGCGGTCGTAGCCGTAGAACTCCACTGCGGCGTCGTTGGCTCGCTCGATGGTGCCGGTGTCCGGGTCGATGAGTAGCATCGCCGCGTTGTGACCCTCGAACAGCCGCCGGAATCGCTGTTCGCGCAGGCGGAGTTTCCGGGCCTGTTCGCGGCGCTCGGTGATGTCCTGGATGATGCCGTCGTAGTACACGCCGCCGTCGACTTCGTGACGGATGGCGGTCACGGCGGCCCAGAACGGCTCACCGTCCAGCGTTTCCAGCCGGAGCTTTTCCTCGACGATGTGGCCCTCTCGTTCGAGTTTCCGGGTGAGTAGCTCCCGCTGGCTCGGCGTCCGGTAGAGCTCTGCGACGTGGGTGTCGAGCAACGCCGCTTCGGAGTCTGCGCCGAACATATCGAGCATGGCAGGATTGACCTCCTCAAACTCGCCGGCCAGTCCGGGCGTGTTCCGATAGACGCCCACTGGGATGTTGTCGATGAGTTGCTGGTACCGTTCGAGTTGTTGTGCACGCTGCTTGCGCTCGGTGATATCCTGCTGAATCGCGACGAAATTGACGACCTCGCCGTCGTTGACGATAGGGGCGATTGTCTGTTCGGCGTAGTATCGCTCGCCGTCGGCCCGTTCGTTCTCGATCTGTTCGTCCCACACGTCTCCGTCCAGAATTGTTTCCCACAGCCGCTCGTAGTAACTGTCGTCGCGGTCGCCGGTACTGAGGATGGCGGGCGTCTCCCCGAGTACCTCCCCGGCGTCGTAGCCGGTCACACGCTCGAACGCTGGATTGACGTACTCGATTGTGCCGTCGGTGTCGGTAATGTAGACGGCGTGTCCGGCCTGTTCGACCGCCCGCTCGAAGGTCTGCAGCCTTCGGGTTCGTTCCTTCCGACGGCTGATATCGCGGGCGACACTGAGGATGGCCGGTTCGTCACCGTAGGTAATCTGACGGGCGTTGATTTCGACCGGAATCTCCTCGCCGTCGGCAGTCACCTGGACACTCTCGAAGACGAGTGTCTCGCTTGCCTCGATTTTCTGGATGCGCTCGCGGACTCGGCTGGCCTGGTCTGGTGGGGCGATGTCGGCCGGACCCATCGAGAGTAGCTCGGCTCGCGTGTAGCCGAGACGCTCTGATGCGACGCGGTTGGCGTCAACGAAGTTGCCGTCGGTATCGACGACCATGATGGCGTCGTTCATGCCGTCGAGCAGTTCCTGCAGTTCGCCGTCGGTTCTGACGGCGTGTGCTGCGGTTCGATTGTCTGTCGCGTGTTTCCGGGCGGTGACGAGCAGCTGTCCGTCCTCGTCCGGCACAGCGTGCATCGAACACCGGAGCGTGACGGTCGACTCGTCTGGCCGCTCGACACGCCAATCGAAGGTGACTCGCTCGTTGCGCGCACGCGACACCAGCGCCTCGATTGACGCCCGCGGCGTCCAGTCTGCCGGCGCAAGCGAGCGCGGACTCGTCCCCTCGAGCCTCTCCCTGGACCGGCCACACAGCGTGGCACACCGGCTGTTTGCGGCCACAATCCTGCCCTCGTCGACATCGAGCAGGGCTGCCGCGTCCGGACACACCTCGAAAACCCCCTCCGTATCGAGGCTCGTGTTCATACAGTGAGCGCACGCGTTCCTCCGTACATTAACCTGGGGCTGCGTTCTCTATCCCTGAGAAGAGCTGACAGGTAACTCCCCCGCCTCACTCGACGAGTGGGGCGCTGGCTCGGTAGACGATCTGCATCGGGAGTCCCTTCGCGTCGGTCGGTGGATCGAGCGGCAGCGAGTAGCGCTCTCCGGGACCGGGGCGGGCGGCGTAGGCGAGCACTGTCGCGTCGAGGACGTCGTCGACGGTAACCTCGGCGTCGCCGGCTGCTTCGGCGGCGGACTGGACCGCGGCGGGGGCGTCGGCGTCGAAGGTGGCCAGCGTTCGCATCCGTTCGGCGTAGCCGCCGGCTTTGCGTTTGGAGTGTTGAAGCGGTTCGCCGGCGAGTGCGCGAAAGCAGACTTCGGGATGGGACTCGGCGAACGTCTCGCGCGCCTCGGGAACGTTTCTGAGCAGGTCGTCGACTTCGGCGATGCTCTGGCTGATGTTGAACGCCTGCTTCGAGAGGCTGCGACCGGACTTTCGCTCGTTGACGCGCTTTGCGGCCTTGTAGCCGTGGCGCCGCGTTGCCTCCCTGACCGGCGGCGTGAACACCGACCGACTGCGTGGACCCAACACACGTCGGGCGAGTTCATCACACTCGCGGCCGTCTTCGCCTTCCTCGATGAGCCCGATTGGCATGTCGACGAACACGCGGTCGGCCACCTCCTCGTAGCGGTGCCAGAGTTCGCCGATCTCGTCGAAGACGGCAGCGTGGTCGAACCCGGTCCGGTCGAACGCCACCGCGAACCACGACCCCGAACTCCAGTCAACGCCCAGCGACAGGGACTGCGATTCGGCCATACACCACGCTTTGGCCCTGATACCAAAAATCCTCGCGCTGGATGCGAGCGATGGCGGTGTTCGCGCCGCTCGCGTCCTGCATCACTCGCCGCCGACGAAGACAGTCTTGAGCCGCGACCCACAGGTCGGACAGCACAGCGTCTGCCAACTGTCACTGTCGAGGTCGCCGTAGGTCTCCGTTCGCGTCGCCGCCGCCCGCGAAACGTCCGTTTCACAGGTGTCACAGTGCAGGGTGCCGTCGCTCATCGACGGAGATATGCAGTCGATCGGCTAAAATCCAGCCCTGCGTTTTTGCCGGCCGGATTCCTACATTCGCGCATGCAGGCTGTCGTTCCGGCCGCCGGCGAAGGGACCCGGCTCCGCCCGCTCACTGCCGAGCAGCCCAAGGGGCTGGTCGAGGTAGCTGGAAAACCGCTGCTGACGCACGTCTTCGAGACGCTCGCAGCTCTCGGCGTCGAATCTATCGTGGTCGTCGTCGGGTATCGCGGCGAGGATATCCGTACGTACTACGGCAGTTCCTTCGAAGGTATTTCACTCGAATACGCGACACAGGACGAGCGGCTCGGCCTCGCGCACGCCGTGTTACAGGCAGCGCCGCACGTCGATGGAGAGTTTCTCCTGATGAACGGTGACAATGTCTTCGATGCGGACCTCTCACCGGTCGTCGAACGCCATCGAACGACTGGCGCCGACGCGACCACGCTCGTCGAGCGGGTGCCACGCGAGCGCGCACGAGCAGGTGGCGTCTTCGACATCGAGGGCGGCGAGGTGGTCGGCGTCGTCGAGAAGCCCGAGGAGCCACCGTCACAGCTGATTCCGCGCGGCGTCTACGCGTTCTCGCCGGCGATCTTCCCGGCCTGCCGACTCGTGACGCCGGGTCACACCGGTGAGTACGAACTCAGCGACGCCGTCGACCTTCTGATTCGGGCCGGCAGACGCGTCGAAACGGTCGAGTTCGAGGGGTGGTGCTGTAACGTCAACACGCCGGCCGACCGCGAACGGGTCGCCGCTCACTTCGAGTCGTTGTAGTGCCCGTTAGACCGTCGGGAGCAGCGCTTCCGGTGGGTTTCCTGGCAGTTCGTCGCGGTCGTGGTCGGCTTCGAAGTCGAGGTCCGGGCCGGCCGCGATGATGCGCGAGGGCGTCACGTCGGGGTGGGTCGTGTAGTAGTGTTCTTTTATATGGCTCATCTCAACGGTTTTGGCAACACCCGTCGTCTGGTAGATGTCCCGGAGATACGGCCAGAGGTTGTCGTACTCGTGGATGTGCTGCTTGTTGCACATGAAGTGGGTGTGGTACACCTGGTCGAACCGAACCAGCGTCGTGAACATGCAGATGTCCGCCTCCGTCAGGCGGTCGCCGGCCAGGTAGCGCTGGTCGGCCAGCACCGCGTCCCAGTGGTCGAGCGCATCGAACAGTTCGTCGACGGCGCGGTCGTATGCCTCTTGACTCTTGGCGAAGCCGGCCCGGTAGACGCCGTTGTTGATGGGGTCGTAGATCTCCTCGATGATGCGGTCGACCTCGTCCTGGTAGCCTTCCGGGTAGAGGTCAACGTCGTACTCCGCAACGTTTCCGAACTCGGTGTCGAGCATCCGCAGAATCTCCTTCGACTCGTTGTTGACGATCGTCTCTTCTTGCTTGTCCCAGAGGACGGGGACGGTCACGCGACCGGTCATCTCCGGGTCGGCTTCGGTGTAGACTTCTCGGAGGTAGTCGCTGCTGTTGATTGTATCGGGCGTACACCCCGCTTTGTCGGGGGAGAACTGCCAGCCGTCGTTGGCGCGGAACGGGTCGACAATATCCACGGAGATGGCCTCTTCCAGCCCTTTCAGCGCCCGGACCAGCAGCGTGCGGTGTGCCCACGGGCACGCGTACGAGACGTAGAGGTGGTACCGGCCGGCCTCCGGCTGGAAGCGGGCGTCGGGGTCGTCCTCGACGAAGTCACGGAACGATGTTTCCTGGCGGTCGAACTCGCCGTCCTCGTTCGTCGATTCGTACGCGTCTGCCTGCCACTTGCCGTCGACGAGCATATTCATACCCGCAACCAGGGCCGCGAGCGAGTTAAACTCGGCGTGCAGTTACGTCGGTGTTACCGACGGACGTGCGTACGACGGTATCGGCGTGTCACCTACCTCGACGTTTATCAAGGAAGACGCGACCAGCTTTGTCCGATGACGCCTCAATCGGACCGTGGTCTCTCCTCGGTCGTCGGGACAATCACGCTCGTCGCGCTCGTCGTGGTGCTGGCGACGGGTGTCCTCGCTGCCGGGATGGCGATGGCATCGCTCGGCGACCCGCAGCCTGTTGCGACCATCGAGGCAGCGACAACCACGGCCGCGTGTGCTGGCTGCGGGCCGGACGACCAGGTCGTCCGGTTGCGCCACCGGAACGGCGACCCGCTGCCGATGGCCGACCTGGAATTTATCGTCTCTGTGCCAGGCCGCGAATCGGCCCGTCTGGTCGACTTGCCGCTTTCGACGAACTGCATCCGAGACGGCCACGTCGAGGGACCGGACCTCTTCGACGGCCGGTGTGGCCGCGTCGGTGGCTCGCTGACTTCGGTCGGGGCGGACTCTGATGGGACCTGGCGGGCCGGTGAGACTGTCCACTTTCGAATCCAGAAGCGTGCGGTCCGACTCGCGCCTGGTGACGACGTGACTGTTCGCGTCGTTCACGAGCCATCGGACAGCGTCGTCGTCGAGTGTGCGGTGAGAGTCCGGATGCGAAGATAACCGAATCACTGTGCCAGCGACCGCCTCATACTGCCGACAGTCTCAGGAACCAGTTGACCGGAGTCGAACGTCGCCGTTCGTCGTCTCTGCGGTCAGCGTCGGACTCGACCCGCCACGTATCTGTCCCTCCATGCGGCCGCGTCGAGAGACGGACGTAGTGTGTGGCACGTCTTCGACGCCGACCCGTCCGTTCGACGTCGAGAGTTCGAACGCGGCAGAGATGTCTGGCCCGATTCGGACCGTCACCCCTCCGTTCGAGGACCTGCAGGTCACGTCGCCGTCCATTGCCAGCAGCTCGACGTCGACAGTCCCGTTGGAGGTACGCGCACCGACTACTCCGGTGGCTCCGCGAACCCGAACGTTCCCGTTCGAGCTGTCACAGTCGACGTAGCCGTCTACGTCGGTCACCTCGACGTTGCCGTTGCTCGTCGTCGCGCTCACGTCCCCCGTTACTCCCGTGGCGGTGACGTTGCCGTTGGACGTTTCCAGTTGATCGACGGTGACGCCCGTCGGCACGTCGATGGTGAGGTCGACGCTCCGCTGCTGGAAATTCGACCCGGAGCCAAAGGAGACTTCGACGACGAACCGCTCGCCTGTCGTCACGTCGACGCTGATTTGGTCCAGCGCAGACTCGGAGCTGGCTTGCTTCTCACCGGCGACGGTGAGCTGGTCGTCGTCGGTGTTTCGAACGGTCACGTTTCCGTTTCGGTTACTGACGGTCAGGGTCGTCTCGGCGCTCACGTCGTAGCTATTCTCGAACGATTCGGAGACTGTCGTCTCGAAGACCGCATCGAAACAGCCGGCTAACCCGGCGGTTGTGACTGTTCCGACGCCAGCGAGGAGGGTTCGGCGGCGCATAGTTGCGTGTGCTCACGCTTGTGTCAAATTTGTATCGGCATCGTGATCCGGCAGTCGCCGAGGTTCAAAGGCTTTATCTACGCTGTCGGCTTCGTCTCCTCCAAGACCATGTCCGATAAGCCGGCCTCTATGTACCGGGACATCGACAAGCCCCCGTACACGCGACGCGAGTACATCACGGGTATTCCCGGGTCGAAGATTGCACAGCACAAGATGGGCGACAGGCACAAAGAGCCCGAGGAGTACGACGTCCAGATTTCGCTGGTCGTCGAGGAGACGGTACAGCTCCGTCACGGCTCGCTGGAGGCTTCCCGCCTCTCGGCAAACCGCTATCTCATCCAGGAACTCGGCGAGAACAACTACTCGATGATTCTCCGGAAGTTCCCCCACCAGGTCCTGCGTGAGAACAAGCAGGCGACGGGTGCCGGTGCAGACCGTGTCTCCGACGGGATGCGTCAGGCGTTCGGGAAAATCGTCGGTACCGCTGCCCGCATCAACGCCGGTGAGCGTCTGTTCACCGCCTACTGCGATGTCGACCAGGCAGAGGTCGTCAAGGAAGCCTACCGTCGCGCGTACAACAAGATTACGCCGCCGTGCCGTATCGTCGTCGAACGCGGCGAAGAGCAGCTCATCGCCTGAGCCTACCGGCGCTTCCTTTTCAACGTCGGCACCTTCGGGTGCCAACTCTCTCCTTGTCCAGCCGACGGTACTGGAATCGACAGCGGCGAGGTTTCGAGAGGCGAGGCAGCGTCGCCTGCAGTCTCGCCCTGTTCTGGTGCGTACACTCAAGTGACTACATCACGTTGGTCGGTTCGCATGTCCGGGGATACCATTCACGAGTCCGAAGAGCCGCGCACACGGAGAGGAATCGCATCGTACCTGCGTCGAGTCGCCAGCCGACTCAGCCGCGGCGACCCCGTCCCGGTCGACGAAGGACAGACGGTGACGGTCACCCCGCCTGCCGAACCCGACTTCGAGGTCGACCTCGAACGGGCGGGCGGCGAAGTCACGCTCGAACTCGAACTGGTGTGGGAAGAGGACGAGGATGACGTCGAAACCGACGTGGTTGCGAGCAAGGCCACGTTCGAACTCTACGAGGACAACAGCGGGCAGTGGCGGTGGCGACTTGTCCACGTCAACGGGAACATCATCGCCGACGGCAGTGAAGGGTACGCCTCGAAACAGAAGGCACAGCAGGGACTGGACAGCGTCAAATCGAACGCACCAGGTGCCTACGTCGTCGACACGTCCAAAGAGGACGACGCCGTCATCGAGGAAGGGGGGAGCAACGCGACGTTCGAACTCTACGCCGACAAAGCCGCAAAGTGGCGGTGGCGGCTCGTCCACGACAACGGCGAGATTATTGCCGACAGCGGCCAGGGGTATGCCTCGAAACAGAAGGCAAAACAGGGTCTCCGGAGCGTCCAGAAGAACGCACGCGGCGCACCTGTCGAAGAGGAGTAGCAGCGCGTTTGCGCGTCATTTTCTGTCGACTGCGTTGCTGACCAGTCGCTCCTGGAGAAACCGACCAGATTTATTCCGTTCGCCCTCCTGTCGTCTGTATGCTCCGGTTGGCGGTTGCGACGAACAAGCAAACGTACGAGCGGATGCAGGCTCCACTCGAAGCGCGCGATATCGACGCGGTCTACGTCCCGTCCTCAGAGCGGACGATTCCACTCGACGAGGAGTTCGGCGAGTTCGACGCCGGCTTCGTCTTTCCACCGCGACTCGCCGAGGGCGGCGTCGTCTCGGAACTGCTCGGCGTTCCGTGGGTCAACGGCCGCGAAGCGATTCTGCGCTCTCGGCACAAGGGCGAAACGCTGGCGCGACTCTCGCGGGCGGGACTCCCCACACCAGAGACAGTCGTCGTCTCAGACCCCGTCGACGAGTCGGAGTTAGTCGACGCCTTCGAGCGGTTCGACCCACCGGTCGTCGTCAAACCAAACGCCGTCACGCGCGGCATCGGCGTGGCGAAGGCGGCCGACCTCGACTCGTTTCTGGGTATCTGTGACTACCTCGACCTGGTTCACGACTACAAGGCGACCGGTGACAATTCCTTTCTCGTCCAGGAGTATCTCCCCGACGCCAGCGACTTCCGCGCGATGTGTATCGAGGGCGAGTACGTCGGCGCTGTCGAGCGTCGTCTGCCCGACACTGCGCTCGAAGCCGGCCAGTGGAAACACAACGTCCACCGCGGGGCCGAGGCGACAGGGGTGGACCTGCCCGCGGACCACCGTGCGCTCGTCGAACGGGCCGCGGCGGCGATGGAGATTCCCTTCCTGGGTATCGACCTACTCGTGACTGACGACCGGGTGGTGGTCAACGAGACGAACGCACGGCCGACTATCGACTCGGCGACGAAGTATGAAGACGGCTTTTACGACGACCTGGCCGGGTTGATACGGCAAACTGCAGACATCTGAGTCTCAAGCCTCGACTGACTCCAGTTCGTCGGCAATCCTGCTAACAATTTCGGGGTCGTAGGTCCAGAACCCGGTGTAGCCGTTGCCCTGTTCCCTGGCGACGAGTCCACAGGACTGTGTCTCGTCCCCACCGCCGTCGAAGGCGAGCGTCCAGAACCGCTTGACTGTGGCCGCGTCGCTTCGGTGGTAGGTGACGCCCGCTATCTCGGGCGGTTCCCAGTCAGCTTCGCCGTAGACGTGCACGTCGAGTGCCGTGTCGCCTGCGAGGTGACGGTACGCCTCGACCTGACTCTCGAAGACCGAGAGTGACTGGAAACTCGCTCGGAGCGTGCCGTGGCCGACGCGGAATGCGCGGTCTTCGATTTCACGGCTCGCACCGAGCAACTGTCGTCGATCGAGCGAGTCGAACACGGTGTCGTCGAACAGGTCGAACAGTGCGCGATAGCCTGCCGACACCTCCTCTCTGTCGCCGGGTCTGACGATCGGTGGGGTCAGCAACTCTTCGAAGTCGTCGAGAGAGAGCGACCCAACGACCTGGCCCGCGTCGTGTATCGTGACGAACGGGTCCGGTCCGTGTGGCGGCAGTCGTCGCTGCTCGGTAGTAACGCTGGAGCCACTGAAGCGCGTGTCGAGAGCGGTCTCAGCGTCGTCCGTATAGAGTATAATGCGCTTGCCATGGTGCTGTGCGTCGTCGATGAGCCTTTCGAGCATCACTCTCGTCACGTCTCAGCGGCGATGCTCCGTTCGAGCAGGTTACGGACACTCTCGGCTATCTCGCCGTTTGTCATAGTCCCGTCGGCCGGGTCGTACGTTACGAGGTTCGCATCTGCGAGGACGGGCAAGTGAGAGTGTCTGAGTGAAATGGCCATCTGTTCGTACTCCTCCCTTGTTGCCATTCCGCCAGATTCGGTCGCCTCCCACCCGACGAGCACCTCTGCAAGTTCTCCGACGGTCGTCTCGCCAGTGTCGAGCAAGTAGTAGAGCAGTCGCCGCCGCGGCCGTGCCGCGATACTCCGATAGAGGCGGTCGTCTGCCAGTCCGGCGACGGAATCTCCGGCCTCTCTAGTGTGTTCGCTCCCCTCCCCTCTCTGATTCTCACTCATGGTGAATTGTTGGTTTGTAATGTAGTTTTATAAACTAATCTGCCAGTTCGTCCATCTGACCTGTCTGGTCGGTCGGCAGATAGTGGCCATCAAAAAACGCCGCCGGAAGATATCGGAGGGTGGCAACGATGTGCAAGTCGGTTGGCGAGACGTTCCAGCGAATCAGCGCTGGCGCGCGTTCAGAGGTCGATACTGGTCGAGTCGTCGACCCGGTCGAAGGTCACTTCGAGGATGCCGTTGTTGTAGGTAGCGTTGGCAGAGCGCTCGTCGACGCGACTGGAGAGCCCGATACGCTCTTGATAGGTCCGCTCGGGGCCCTCGGCGTTGACGTGGAGCGTGGTGCCGTCGCACTTGAGGTTGATGTCTTCTTTGGTGACGCCGGGGAGGTCCGCGACGACCCGGACGGTGTCGTCAGTCTCGTGACTATCGAAGTGCACGTCGCCGGTCTGGTGGCCGGCGTTGCCACCGCCGCTGTTGTGTTCGAGGTGGAACTCCGCGTTCGAGCCCATCATCTCGTTCATCATCCGCTCTATCTCCTCGAAGAACTCGTCGAAGGGGTCGTCACGGTCGTCGCGTCTCATGGAAGGGGATAGGGGAATCACACTCAAAAGCTTTCGGCTCGGGTCGACCGCCGAGACTGTGATGCCCGACTCGGGTCGTCTGGGGGCAGTAGGCGGTGGATACCCGCGGTAACATCGCGGACTACTAATAGCTGGTCGCCACACTCCTACGCAATGAGTTACAAGACCCTCGACGACCTCGCAGACGGACAACGGGTCCTGATGCGAGTGGACTTGAACTCCCCAGTCGAGGAGGGGCGCGTCCGGGACAACCGCCGCTTCACGCGTCACGCCAAAACTGTTCGCGACCTCATCGACTCCGGCCACCGCGTGGCCTTGCTCGCCCACCAGGGTCGCCCGGGTCGAGACACGTTCGTCCCGCTCGAACAGCACTCGACGATTCTCGCCGAGTACGTCGATCAGCCAATCGAGTACGTCTCCGATACGTACGGCGACGAGGCGCTCGACGCCATCCGGGGCCTGGAGGCTGGCGACGTGCTCATGCTGGAGAACGTTCGGATGACCGACGACGAACTCCCGGAAAAGGAACCCGAGGTCCACGCCGAGAGCAATCTCGTCCAGACGCTCGCTCCGGAATTCGACGCCTACATCGGCGACGGCTACTCCGTCGCACACCGCAAACACGCCTCGATCGTCGGGTTCCCGCTCGTAATGGACGCTTACGCCGGCCGCGTGATGGTCTCGGAGTACGAGGCCAACTCCTCGATTGCGAACAAGGAGTTCGACGGCGAGGTGACGATGGTCGCCGGCGGGAAGAAAGCGACCGACGTTATCGAGGTCATGACCGCACTGGAGGACAAAGTCGACAACTTCCTCCTTGGCGGTATCGCGGGTGAACTGTTCTTGCGTGCGGTGGGCTACGACGTGGGCCGAGACATCGGCGATATGGACCTCTACGACGAGCAGTTCGAGAAGAACCTGGAGAAGATCCAGCACATGATAGAGGCCCACCCGAGCGAACTCGTCTATCCGACGGACCTGGCCTACGAGAACGACGAGGGCGAGCGCGTCGAAGTCACCGTCTCCGACGTGAAAAACAAGGACCACGACTATCTGGACGTTGGCGCTGACACCACCTCCCGCTACGCCGACATCGCCGCTAACTCCGCGGCTGTCTTCGTCAAGGGGGCACTCGGTGTCTTCGAGGACGAACGCTTCGCCCACGGCACGACGAACATCCTCGAAGCAATCGCTGCCTGTGACGGGTTCTCGGTGATCGGCGGCGGCGACACGTCTCGGGCCATCGAGATGTACGGGATGCGTGAGGAGGACTTCTCGCACGTCTCTATCGCTGGCGGGGCCTACATCCGCGCGCTGACTGGGAAACCACTCCCCGGTGTCGAAGTACTGAAACAGGCGAACGAAGCCGAGATCACCAGGTGAGGCGTCGTTTTCATCGTGAAGCGACGACGGGACGTCGCCCATTCCGACCCCGCGATTCTCCGTTCCGGCTACTCTCGACGACTGATACGTTCATGGGCGTGTAGCACGTTCTGGTTCGTATGAACGAGGAGACAGTCCGGAGGGTGCTGGCCGAGCACGTGGACTCGCCAATCGAGGTCGGGAGCTACCGCGGTATCGACGGCGTCTGGGTGAAGATACGACTCGACCCGCGCATCGAGAACACGATGCGCCCAACCTCGCTCTCGCTCTCCGGCCCGCTGGTCGACGAGATGAAAGTCCGGTTCGTCGCGACGACCGCGGAGAAAGACACAGTCATGGACGCGCTCGCCAGTATCGAGGCACTGACACCAGCTGACGGTGAGGTCTCCGCGGAGAACCACGAACTCTCCGAGGTCGACGAACTGTGGCCTCACATCTACTACGAGAAACTCCCGCTCTCGGAAGCCGCTAACTGCCTCGGAATTATCGAGGACGAACCACTGCCGACGTACGAAACGCAAGCAGAAACGTAGCCAACAGTCTCAGTCGTCGGCCATCGCTTCGGGTGCGACGCGACTCGGCGCCAGCCCTTCGTCGAGGCCCATCGCCTCGTTGGTCGTCTCGATGCTCTCTTGCTGGTCGGCTTCGCCCAGCACGGCGCGGATGGCGTCGACGTTCTCGGGAACCACGTCTGATTCCTGGTGGATCGCCTGGAACAGGTAGAGGTCCGACCCTTCCATCGAGACGGATTCTCCCCAGATGCAGTTCTCCCAGATGTCCGCACGCGGGCGGCCGGCGTCCTGTGCGAGCTCCTTGATAGCGCCGGCCCCGTCGAGACCGAGCCACTCTGGGATGACGAACGTCCGCGACTGGGATTCGAGCAGGTCCCGAACGTCTGCTGCGGCGGGTTCGGCGTCGAGCGTGACGTTGATGCTGTGCATGTGCATCAGCGTCGCGGGCACCTTCAGCCCGAGCGTGTCGATGTCGAGGTCCGGGAAGATGGTGTTGACGTCCGGGCCGTGGTGAGAGGGCAGTGAGACGGGGTTCGGCAGGATGTCGTTGATAGGGCCGCGGCCGGACTGGGCGGGGTCGCCACCGCGGCGGACCAGCGTCGCGCGGACCTTCTCGATGCCGTACTCCTCCTGAAGGGGTGCGACGAGCCGCGAGAGGCCGGTCGTGTTACAGGAGACGACGCGGACAAGGTCTTCGCCTTCGACGGTGTCGAAGTTCGACCGGGCGTTGAAACTCGCGTCGACGATATTGCCGTCCTCGCCGCCCTGGAGGAGCGCCGGCGTATCGTACTCGGCGTACATCTCGGCGTTGTCGGCACCGATGCCCGACGGACAGGCGTCGACGATAATATCGCTCTGTTCGACGAGTTCCTCGACGTCGCCAGCGATGTCGATGCCGGCTTCGGCGAAGCGGTGTTTGCGGTCTTCGATGGCCGCGTAGAGGTCTAATCCCTTGTCCACGGCGCTCTGTGCCTCGAAGTTCGGTCGGGTCTTGGCGACGCCGACGACTTCCATGTCCGGTTGCTCGCGGACGGCGTCGGCCACACGCTTTCCGATGGTCCCGTACCCGTTGATACCGACTTGAATCATTGTCCGGAGGTTCGCCGCTTTTCTGTATAGGCGTTGTGATTGGGTGTGACTGCTCGTCTCGCTCCTGTTCGACTGGTCGGTCTCTAGCGGTGTCCCGGCCTGCTACGGGCGTAGGTCAAACGCCGATTTGATCTTTGAAACTGCATTTATATTGGCAAATCGTTTGGTGAGATATGAAGCGTCGACAGCTTCTGGGCCTGGTCGGGGGCACTGCGCTCGGCGCTGCCGCCGGCTGTTCGTCTCTCTTCGATGGCGACGACGCGGACCCTCGTCTCGACCCCGACGAAGTGGCTGCCATCGTTTCGGAATCTCCGCCGGACATCGCTCGTCCGGCCCCCATCCAGCCAGCCGCGGGTGTCGTCGAATCGGGACTCAATCGTGGGGACGAACTCCTCGCCAGGCTACCGGACTCGCTCTCCTCGGAGGCGATCCCCGACGAGGACGTCCGGCGGGAACTCACCCAACTCCGAGAACGGGCGCGGCAGAAACGAACGGAGGTCGAGGCGGCTCCGACTGATTTTCACGCGCTCAGAGAGGTCGCCCGATTCCGTCAGCGCGCTCGAAACGCCGGAACGACCTACGAGGCACTCGACTCGGACCGCCGCGAGAGTATCGAGAGCGAACGGACGGACGTCGAGCGAGCGCTCGGGACGCAACTGGCACAGGTGCAGTACGCTGGCGAGGACTGCGACCGGACACTCCTGCTCGCTGCCCGGTTGGAGGACTCGCTGACTGCGGCACAGCGCGCGCTCGCTCGGAGTTATGACCACGACGACGGGGGCGCGCCCGGGCTCGGCCAGCTCGCAGCGGACGCCGAGTACGCCAGGGCAATCACCGACACAGCTGCGCACCTGTCGGAGCGACACAGTGCGACCGTCCAGACCCCGACCGAGTTCACGCAGACGTTCGATGCGGTCCTGGCACGCGCTAGAGCGGACCTCGCCGAGTACGTGCGGGCAAAAGAATCACCGGAGGAACTGGCCGACGCAGCGGCGGACCGGTCAGATGTCGCACGGCTCGTCGATATCGCGCAGGTCTCGCCGGAGCGCCTCCAACAACTCAACGAACACGCACAGCGGCGCCAGCTTGCGCTGGCTCTCGATTCGGCACTCGATATGGCGATGGAGGGGCGTGCGCTGGAGGCGATTCTGTCACGGCTCAACGACGACGACTTCCCGCCGCCCGAGACGGCCGACCGGGTTCGCGAGGAACGGGACGCTGCACTTACTGCGGCCGAGAATATCGACATCGACCCGGCCGAGCAGTCACTTGGTGCAGACATCTACGTTCGAACGGTTCAGTGGGCGCACCTGATCGACGAGAGTCTGCTCGAGAGCGTTTCGAGGGCCCGCGAAGAGGACCGAGACGTGAACCCGTCGCTGTACTACGCACAGTATGCCAATCTCCACGCGCGACTCGACTCGTTGCCCGCCGCTATCGACGCCTTCCAGCGCTGGTTCGACATCACTCATTCCAAACCGTGATACAGGTCCCAGCCGAACGAGGCCCATGAAAGTCGGCATCGTCTCCGATACGCACGACAACCTCGACATCGTACAGCGCGCAGTCGACCACTTCGAAGAGACTGCAGACGTGGTCGTCCACTGCGGCGACATCGTCGCTCCCTTCGCGGCCCGTCCCTTCGACAGCGACGAGTTCGACTTCTACGCAGTCCGTGGAAACAACGACGGTGAGTGGGGGCTGAAAGGGCTTGTCGACGAGTTCGGGATGTACCTCGGCGAGATGGGAGAACTCGTCCTCGACGAGACCCGTATCGCAGTCTATCACGGCACCAGCGAGGGCATCGTCGGCGCGCTCCTGGAGTCGGGCAGCTACGATTACGTCCTCCGTGGCCACACCCACGAGCAAGTCGAGGAGGACTACGACGGAACGATGCACATCAACCCCGGCGGTATCCCGACCGAACCCAGCGGCGGCGAGCCGCCCGCCGCGGTCGTACTGGACACCGAAACCGGTGCGATAACCTTCACCCCGTTGCAGTGAGCGGAGCTTACCCGACATAGCAGCCGGGTAACAAAGCCCGTCGAGGTCGAACGAACTCCCATGACTGACCTCATTGTCCTCCAGTCGTTTTCGGGTGAGTTTCTGGAGTACGCAATCATCTTCGTCATCCTCGCGATTCTCGCGGCGCTCGCTGGCGCACGTGGGATTGCTGGCCTCAGTATGACTATCGCGAAGTGGCTGGTCATCATCTTCGTTGTCCTCGCCATCGCGTCGATTGTGCTGTGATACGCATCGCTGTCGCTGTGCGTCGGTTCGACCCTCGCTGTAGCGCGGTCGAGACCGAACCGATCGACGGCAATCCGTCTGCGGGCAGAAACTCCTATACCGTTACCGCCCAACCTCGCCGACATGAACAACTCCCTTCGCAAGCCCGCCGAAACCGCAATCGAGCAGTGCATGGGACTGCGCGCCAACGAGTCCTGTTGTATCGTCACCGACGACAAACGGAAGGCAATCGCCGAGGCGCTGTACGCTGTTGCCCGCGAAATCACCGACGACGTGGCGATGATTCGCTACCCGCCGGGCGACCAGCACGGCGAGGAACCGCCCGCGCCAGTCGCTGCCGCGATGGCCGGGTCGGACGTGGTACTCGCGCCGACGACCAAGAGTCTGAGTCATACGAACGCACGCACGGACGCGAACGAGGCGGGCGCACGCGTCGCCACCCTTCCCGGCATCACCGACGGCGTCTTTCTGATGGGGATGGACGCCGACTACGAGCGCATCCGCGAGGAGTGCGGGAAGGTCTTGGCGCAGGTCGAGGACGCCGAGGAGATTCGGGTCACTTCACCCCAGGGGACCGATATCACGCTCTCTCCCGGCGACCGCGAGTGGCGGGAGGACACCGGCATCGTCCACGAACCCGGGCTGATGACCAATCTCCCTGCCGGTGAGGTGTTCGTCAGCCCCGAAACCGCAGACGGCACCGTCGTCGTCGACGGGACGATGATGCCCCACGGACAGCTCGAAGACGGCCACGTCGTCGAGTTCACCGTTGAGGACGGGCAGGTCGTCGATATCGCTGACGAGGGACTCCGTGGTGAAGTCGAGGCCGCCGCCGGGGAAGTCGGCGACGCTGCGTACAATCTTGCCGAACTGGGTATCGGGACGAACGTCGGCGTGCAGGACCTCGTCGGGTCGGTGTTGCTCGACGAGAAAGCGGCCGGGACCGTCCATATCGCCATCGGCGACGACCACGGTATCGGCGGCGACGTGCACGCACCGATTCACTCGGACGGGATTCTGACTGAACCGACGGTTTACGCAGACGGAGAGGAAGTGAAACTTCCTCGGGAATAGTCGAGCGGCGTAGCCGCGAGACGGAGAGGAAGTGGAACTCCCCCAGAAGTAGCTGAACAGCATAGCCGTGTGGCGGAGCCGCGACCTGGATGGTACCACGACTCTCGGAAGGGTTATCCGCGGGCCGGATGTACGTTTGTTTGTAATGGCGAAAGGTAACGTTGATTTCTTCAACGACACAGGCGGCTACGGTTTCATTTCGACGGACGATGCTGACGACGACGTGTTCTTCCACATGGAAGATGTCGGCGGCCCGGACCTCGAAGAGGGAACAGATATCGAATTCGACATCGAACAGGCCCCCAAGGGTCCCCGCGCGACGAACGTCGTCCGCAACTAATCTCCCATTTACCGTCGCCCTCCGGCGACACTGAATGCGGATTTCGGTTTCTTTATTTTGTTCTGGATAGTCGCTTCGCTCTCTCTTGACCGCCAGCGTCGGTCGACACCGCTCTCCGCGCGGGCCGGAGCCCACGCCTTTTATACAGGACTGGCGTAGACACCGGATATGAACGATACCGTCGAGCGGGTCCCGCTCGAGTGTCCGGCCTGCTCACCGGACCTCGAAACGGTTCACGAAGTACTGAAACCCGGCGGACAGGCGACTGTCCGCTGTACCGAATGCAGTCACGTCCACAAGACAGCCCTGCCAGAAGAACAGACCAGACAGATAGACGTGGTCGTCTCCCAGGAGGACGAGTCCTTCTCCGCGAAGGCCGACGTTCCAGCCGACGAGACGCTCGCCACGGGCGAGGAGTTCCTGCTGGAAACCGACGAGGCGATCATGACCGTCCGTATCACGAGCCTCGAAGTCGGCGACCGCCGGGAGGACGAAGCTGCCGCCGACACCGTCGACACCATCTGGACGCGCGCAGTCGGCAACGTCAGCGTCAGCGTGACTGCCCACCCGAAAGGCGGCGAACACGACGAGACGCGCAGTTTCGACTTGCAGGTGCCCGGTGACTACGAATTCGTCGTCGGCGAGACCGAGGAGCTGGGCGGCGAGGAGTTCACCGTTGAGGGCGTCCTCGTCCGCGACGACGCGATGGGCTACGACCACGAGAAACTCGATTTCGACGGTGACACGGTCGTCGCCAAGGACATCAAACGACTCTACGCACGCGACGAGTCGACCAGCGCGTGGTCGGCCTGGTAGCGGCGACGGGCGACACGGAGCCATGACCGACTGGACCGACAGGCGGGCGGCGATGGTTGACGCCCTCGCAACGCGAGACGACCTCACCGAGCAGACGCTCGCGGCGATGCGCGCGGTCCCCCGACACGAGTTCGTTCCCCGCGGCAGCCGTCGGGCGGCCTACAAGGATACGCCACTCCCGATCGGAAAGGGTCAGACCATCAGCGCGCCCCATATGGTCGCTCTCATGACCGAACTGCTGGAACTCCAGTCCGGCGATACCGTCCTCGAAATCGGGACTGGCTGTGGCTATCACGCCGCTGTAACGGCCGAAGTCGTCGGCGCCGAGAACGTCTACAGCGTGGAGTACCACGACCGTTTGGCCGCCAAAGCTCGGGAGACACTCGCCAGTGCCGGCTACGGTGCTATCTCCGTGCGCGCGGGCGACGGCAAGCAGGGATGGTCCGAGCACGCGCCGTTCGACCGCGCGTATCTAACTTGTGCGGCGTCGGCGTTTCCGCAGGCGGTCATCGAGCAGGTCCGTCCCGGTGGCATTCTGCTTGGCCCTCTCGGTGACCGAAGACAGACGCTGGTCCGGGCGCGGCGGCGTGCCGATGGGTCGCTTGACCGTGAGGAGCACAGTCGCGTGCGATTTGTCCCGCTGAAGTAACCGCAGTCTGTCCTTGCGGGGATGTCGGGTTCGGCGGGCGGGCAATTCATTACTGTCCACGCTAACGTCCGGACATGGACGCCGCGGTGTTGCGGGACGATATGGTCGACAGCCTCACCCACGAGAGCAAGGGCTGTCTGCACAGCGACACTCTCTCCGTGGCGATGCGGGCGGTGCCGCGCCACGAGTTCGTCGACGACGACCACAACGCGTACGCCGACCGCGCCTTCGAACACATGGGCACGCGCGTGCTCGCTCCCAGCACCGTCGCACGATTGCTGGAGGCACTCGATACCGACGAGGGCCACTCGGTGCTCGTCGTCGGCGCGGGCGTCGGCTACACCGCGGCCGTGCTGGCGGAAATCGCCGGCCAGCGTGACGTGCAGGCCATCGACATCACGCGCCGTCTCGTCTACGAGGCACGCCAGAACCTCGCGCGGGCGGGCTACGAGGGAGTTCTCGTCGACTGTCGTGACGGCGCGGACGGGTTCCCCGAGTACGCACCCTACGATCGGATTCTGGTCGAGGCAGCGGCTGTCCGTCCCCCGCGGGCGCTGCTCGACCAGCTCTCCCGGGACGGGCAACTGGTGATGCCGCTGGGTGCTCACCAGCAGACTATCGCCGTCGTGGACCGCGACGGCGACGCCGAGCGACTGGGGTCGTGTGCCTTCGACCCGATGCTAGTCGAAGGCGAGCAGGCCGACACCATCGAGCGCAACCGGACTCGCCGCGAGGACCGCGAGTTCGCCGAGCGCGATGCCCGCCGCCGGAAGGGCTGGGAACTCGACTGGATCGACTGGGATAGTGAACCCCAGATGCGGTAGCTGTTTGTCACCGGTTGCACCCTCTCATTCTTTGATTACCAGCAGTTCCGTGTTCTCGCGTCGGTCGGCGTAGTCCCCACCGGGCGGTTTTACGTCGAATTTGATTGTCCCCTCAACCTGATTCGGGCCGAGCTTTGGGTCGAGTGACATCGTTGCGGTCCCGTTGGTTCGTGTTTTGGCCGTCTCGACGCCGGAGAGTTTGGCCGACCCGCTCTTTGCGATGACCGTGGCGTTCGAGACGGGGTCACCGTTGGCATCGACGACAGTGACGGTGACGTTGTCCACAGACGGGGAGACGACTTCCGGCTCTGGCTGTACGTCGACTTCGCTGACGCCGAGACTCTCCATCCCGGAGATCGTGGTCATCATGACGCTGAGGCAGGCCACCCCGACGACCAGCGCGATGACGAGTCGAATCGGCAGTCCTTCGATGGCACGGGTGTCGTGCCGGAGGCTTCTGTCGGACACACGGGGGACTGGTCCCGTATTGGGGGATAAACACTCGGACGAGGGTTTTTCAGGGAACCCGGAACCACCTCGTTGACTGAGACCGTAAACGACGAATAGCGGGGTTGAGTTGCCACGGACGATGCAGCTACGGGAGCGAGCCAGACCGCTCGCACTCATCGCGACTGGCGGGTTTCTCGGGGCGGTGCTCCGACACGCCGTCGCCGTGGCGTTCCCGACGGCGTTCCCGTGGGGGACGCTGCTCGCGAATGTCGCCGGGACGTTTCTGCTGGGCATTCTCCTCTACGAAGCCCATATTGCAGACCGACTCAGTGTGGAGACGCGTCTGGTCGCCGGCACCGGCTTCTGTTCGTCGTTTACGACCTACAGCACGTTCGCGCTGGAGACGACGCAACTGTCCCCACAGCTGGCCGCGCTCAACGTCGGCGCGAACTACGCGCTCGGCTTTCTTGCCGTGCTTCTCGGACAACTCGTCGCGAGGTGGCTATCGTGATGGTCTTCGCCCTCGTCGGGTTCGGCGGCGTTCTCGGTGCCATCGCCCGCCATCTCGTCGGTGAACGCGTCGACACCAACACGAGAGATACACTCGCCGTCAACGTCCTCGGGAGCTTCCTGCTTGGTGCGCTCGTCGCTGCGCCGGTCGACGAGTCGCTCTTGCTGTTGGCCGGAGTCGGGTTCTGTGGCGCGTTCACGACCTTTTCTTCGTTTGCCTTCGAGACGGTCCGGCTGGCCGAGACGGGCGACGCCGCGCAGGCGACTGTGAACGCGACGGTCAATCTGGCCGGGGCGGTTGTCGCAGTATTTGCTGGTTCTGTCGTTGTCGGCCTGGTGTTTTGAGGACGCTCGGGCGCGGGATTGTAGTACGTCGGCCTCGACGCTTCTGTATGGACCCGGAGACACTCCGTGCTGACATTCCCGCACTCTCTGACTGTACGTATCTCAACACCGGTGCGAGCGGTCCCAGCCCGACGCGAATCGTGGATGCTATCAGCGACTTCCAGCGCCGGCATAAGTTCGACGCGCCCTGTGGCGACGGCATGTACCAGGTTGCGGCAGACGAGCGCCAGCGCGCCCGCGAGGCAGTCGCCGGCTTCGTCGGTGCGCGCCCCGAGGAAATCGCACTCACCAGGAATACTGTCGAAGGGATTAATCACGTCTCAACCAGCATCGAGTGGGAGCCGGGCGACATCGTCGTCCGGACTGACCTCGAACACCCAGCGGGCGAATTGCCGTGGGAGCGAATGGCCGACCGCCACGGTATCGAGGTACGCGAACTCGAAACCGAAAGCGGGCGACTCTCGCTGGAGGAACTGAAAACAGCAGTCGCAGACGCGCGCCTGCTGTGCCTGAGTTCGCTGTCGTGGAACTACGGCACGCGCCTGCCAATCGGTGAGGTGGTCGACATCGCTCACGACGCGGACACGCTCGTGCTCGTCGACGCCGTCCAGTCGCCGGGACAGGTCCCGATGGACGTTAACGAGTGGGGCGCGGATTTCGTCGCGGCGTCGGGCCACAAGTGGCTCCTCGGCGCGTGGGGCGCGGGCTTTCTGTACGTCGACCGCGCTGTCCTCGACGACCTCGAACCGCAGCGAATCGGTTACTTCTCTATCGACTGGGATGCCACTGGCGAAGGGTACACCTACGCCCCGGACGCCAGTCGGTTCGAACTCGGGACGACGGCGCTCGGTCCCTACGTCGGACTGGCCGAGAGCGTCGCGCTGTTCGAGGAACTCGGTCTCGATACCGTTCAGTCGCGGATCGAGCGACTGACCGACCGGCTGAAAGATGGGCTGGGTGACCGACTGCTGAGTCCCCGTGAGTACGAGTCGGGGCTGGTGTCCTTCTCTGTCGAGAATCCAGACGAGACGGCCGAGAGACTGGCAAAGAAGGGAATTCAGATTCGCTCGATTCCCGAGCCAAACGCCTGTCGGGCGTCGGTCCACGTGTTCAACACCGCCGAGGATGTCGACCGACTGCTCGACGCGCTCTGAACGGCGCTCCTCGCTTCGCTATTCGTCGCCGACGGGCTTGCGTCGGAGTTCGTCGATGCGGTCCCGCAGTTGGCCCAGTTCCGACTCTAGCTGTTCGCGGCGGTCGATGAGTTCGCTGAGTTCGTCGGTGTTGACCGAGTGGTCCTGGTCGAGTGCGGCTTCCAGCGCATCGTTGGTCGCCTGCACGAGGTAGCTCGCCGACTGAAGCACTTCCTGGGGTGACCCCCGCGACTCGTGGAGCGCCATCTCGCCGGAGTGGGCGGTGTAGGCGATGAGCGGGACCTCCTCTTCGGCGTGGTAGCTGGTGGTCACGTCCATGCCCGTCATCGGGTTCTTTCGGTCGTTTGCGACCTCCATCCGGACGATACCGAACGGTTCTGCGAGCGTCGGATAGGTGTCCGCGAGGTCGCGGAGGCGGTCGGCGGCACCGACGCCAAGCTGTGACTCCACGTCGCCGAAGAAGTGCTTCGAGTTCGTCAGCGAGAGCGCGACGGCGAAAAAGACGTTGCGGCTGCTGTCGGCGAACTCACGAATGCGGTTCCGGACCTCTTCGTTGTTGCCTTCGATGGACAGTTGTTCCAGTTCATCGAGTAGCGCCCGCGTCCCCCGTTCGCGCTGCAGGAACTCCTCGACGATAGCCCCCGGCATCTCCCTGTCCACGTCGTCCATACACCTCGTTTTCACTCGGGGACTAAACCGTTTACCGGTCGGTCGTGACTGCGCGGCCCCGTGTCTCGAAACGATTATGCGTTCGCCGTCATGTTTGCCTACTTACGAATGCCGCTCGGCAAGTCCCTCCCCAGTATTGTCTTCGTCGCTGTCCTCGCTGTCGCTGTCACTGCCACCGGGCTGGTCGCATTCTGGCCCGCCGAGACACAACAGAGTGCTCCAGAGCCAATCGGTCAGAACGCATCCGAACGGCTGGCGGAACTCGACGGCTACGTCGCCACAGTCGAGTCGTCGTACGCTTTCGGGAACGAATCGAACCGGTCGGTCCAGCGGGTCTGGGCGCGTCCCAGCACCGGCGAGCGACGGGTCGAGTCCATCGAGGGGCCGACTGATTCTCTCGTCGTGTCGAACGATTCTGTCACCTGGCTGTACGACCGCGAGGAGAACAACGTCACGCGGTTGAACACGTCTGGACAGCCGTCCGCGAGCCTCACGCAGGCAGAGCGCATCGAGCAGATATTCACTCGCCTCAACGTCACTCGTGACACAGACGGCCAGTCGACAACGGTCGAAGTCAAGCCACGAGCGGCACCGCTTCCAGTGGTCCCAAGCGGCGAGTCGGGCGTTTCGACACCAGCCCCACCGGTCGAGGCTGCCGACGAGTTCGGCGTCCGGTACGAGGGGACTGACACGGTCGCCGGCCGAGAGGTGTACGTCATTTCGATACGGCCGACAGCGACTGCCGACAACGCGACGACTCTCGAGGAGTACAAACAGACGATGCACGTCGACGCGGAGTGGTTCCTCCCGCTGGAGACCCACATCGAGTGGGTGTCTGACGACCGCCGAATCGAGTCGACGACCACCTATCGGAACGTCACCTTCGAGCCCGGCATCGACGACGACACGTTCCGGTTTGAACCCCCCGAAAACGCGACGATAGTCGACCCCGGCCTCCCGTCGGTTCAGACCTACGACTCAGTCGCTGAACTCCGTGCGAACACGGAACTTCCGATTCCGGACCCCGACATCGACCAATCCTACGAGCTCGAACGGGCACAGCTCGCTCCCGGCGAGTACCGCTTTGCCTCGCTCCGGTACACCAACGAAACGTCGGTGTTGACCGTCAGCGTCGACAATATGACGACGACCAACGTGAGCGGCGAGCCAGTCACTGTCGACGGCCGCGAAGTCGTCTATCGGCAGTTCGGCACCACCAATAGCGTCGTCTTCGAATGTGGCGACTTCGGCTACTCAATTTCCGGAAACGCGGTCAGCAAAGACACGCTGCTCGAGATCGTGGCCTCTATCGACTGTCGATGAGAGACTGCGTCTCGTCGGGACTCCTGTTTGCTCCCGGTGCCAACGATCAGCCTGCCATCCTGACAATCTCGCCAGCACGGCCGATGACGACTGCGTTGACCACAGCGCCTAGCAGCAGGATGACGCCGCTGAAATAAAGCCAGGTGATCAACAGCAGGACGCTCGCGATGAGACTGCCGCCGCCGCTCCCACTCAGGGAGACGTACACCTGAAACAGTACCTGCAGGAGTGCCCAGCCGACGGCCCCGACAATCGTCCCTGGAAGTACATCCCGCGGCTCCATGTCGATGTCCGGAAACAGGTAGTACAGTGGGAAGAACACGGCACCGAGGCCAGCAATAAGTAGCAGCGGTGCAACGACCCCAATGAATGGGAGAGACGAGAAGAGCGCGACGACGCTGGTGGTGCCGACCATCACGACAACTCCTATCGTGAGAGTAACAAGCACGAGCAGGCTCTTCTTTATCTGGCCGACGAACGATTCCTGTGTGGTTATTTCATAGATCTCCGAGAACGCAGTATCGAGTCCACGGAATACCTTGATTGCACCCCAGACGAGCGTGAGCACTCCGATGAGAGATGCGCCAACAGTCGATCCAGTACCAGTGTCTCTTTGTTCTTCGATCATCACCTCGATGATTCCCCCTATTGCCGGGGAGACACTGTCGGTGGTGACCTCGATGATTCGCTGCTGCAGTTCGGGAGCACCGAACACAGTTACCGCAAGAAAAAAGAACAGAATCAGTGGAATGAGTGAGATGAGCGCGCTGTAGGCGATACTGCCGGCGAGGAACGTCACGTTCTTCTCGCTAAAGACGCTCATGACCACTTTCGCTTGCGAGACAGTTGGCCGGATATCCATAGTTTCACCATCTCATTCGGGCACTGTAACTGAAGGGCCTGATACAGTTGGTTTTTCAGTCGGGCAGCGACCCTCACCGCCACAATAGAGCGGGTGCTCGGCGATGAAACGCCTCGCAGAAAGGTAGAGACGCCCGAGGCGGGATTTGAACCCGCGTCACGACCGTGACAGGGTCGTATGATGGGCCACTACACCACCCGGGCCTTCGCATTACACCGTATCCAGGTTCTGGTATTAAGACTTTCCAAAGCAAGACGCTGTGGGAGTCCGACCCAAATTATATATTCTCGCCACGACAACAGCGAGATACCAGACCAGAAACTCCCCGTGTCACGGCTGTTTACGTGGCTCAACCGCGCGGTTCGGCCGGGGGTTCGATAGCGTCGCTCGTCGGCGTTTGGTAAGTGTTATATGGCTTCCGAATATAGGGCGCTGTAGTATCTTCGAACAGCCTTCTCTGCCGGCCAAGCCACACCCATGGTAGATGTAAGCCAACACGAACTCGTGCCCGACCATACGGTCCTTGAGGACGATGCACTCGAGGACGTACTCGAGGAGTATAACATTAGAAAAACAGACCTGCCGAAAATCAAACGCGCAGACCCCGCGTTGCCCGACGACGCGTCGATTGGCGACGTGGTGAAAATCGAACGCGACTCACGCACCACAGACGTCGCAAGAGTGTACCGACTGGTGGTGGAATAATGGATATCGACGACAAACGAGACATCTCACGGGAATACTTTTCGCGCGAACGGCTCGCTGAACATCACTTCCGGTCGTTCAACTCCTTCCTCGGCCGAGGAATGCAGCAGGTGGTCGACGAGAAAGAGACCATCGAGACGGACATCGGCGACAAGGAAGGCGAGGAACCGGTCTTCGTCGAACTCGGCGACGTGCGCGTCGTCACGCCCCGCGTCCGGGAGGCCGACGGGAGTGAAGAACTACTCTATCCGCAGGAGGCGCGCCTGCGCAACATCACCTACTCCGCGCCAGTCTTCATGGAGATGGCCATCGTCAAGGGTGGCCACGACGAGGAAGAGCGCGTCGTCGACCAGACCGAGACGAAAATCGGCCGCATGCCGGTCATGGTCGGCTCCGAGAAGTGTAACATCGCCGGCTTCTCCGACGAGGAACTCATCGATATCGGCGAGGACCCCGCCGACCCCGGTGGGTACTTCATCGTCAACGGCTCCGAGCGAGTCCTGATGACGAGCGAGGACCTCGCACCGAACAAGATTCTCGCCGAGACCGACACGAAGTACGGCGACACCATCGAAGTTGCCAAGACGTTCAGCCAGCGTCGTGGCTACCGTGCGCTCGTGCTCGTCGAGCGGACCCGCGACGGTCTGCTGGAAGTCTCCTTCCCGTCCGTTTCGGGCAGCGTGAACTTCGTCACGCTCGTCCGCGCGCTCGGACTGGAATCCGACGAGGAGATCGTCCACCGCGTGAGCGACGACCCCGAGATTGTCAAGTTCATGCTGGAGAATCTGGAGGCCGCGGAAGTCCAGACCACCGAGGACGCAATCAAGACGCTGGGTGAACGCGTCGCAAGCGGCCAGGGCAGAAACTACCAGCTCAAACGCGCCAACTACGTCATCGACCGATATCTGCTGCCGCACCTCCACGAGGAGGGTGTCGAAGACGAGGACGTGCGCATCAACAAGGCCTACTACCTCTGCCGGATGGCCGAGGCCTGCTTCGAGCTGGCGCTCGACCGCCGTGAGGCAGACGACAAGGACCACTACGCCAACAAGCGCCTGAAAGTCTCGGGCGACCTGATGAAGGACCTGTTCCGGACGGCGCTGAACAAGCTGGCACGCGACGTGAAATACCAGCTCGAACGCGCCAACATGCGGAACCGGCAGCTGTCGGTTTCCACCGTGGTTCGGTCGGACGTGCTGACCGAGCGACTCGAACACCCGATTGCGACCGGGAACTGGGTCGGCGGCCGCTCTGGCGTCAGCCAGCTCGTGGACCGGACCGACTACATGGGGGTTCTCTCGCACCTTCGCCGCCTGCGCTCGCCGCTCTCGCGGAGTCAGCCACACTTCGAAGCGCGCGACCTGCACGCGACCCAGTGGGGTCGCATCTGTCCCTCCGAGACGCCCGAGGGACCGAACTGTGGGCTGGTGAAGAACTTCGCACAGGCGATGGAGCTCTCCCAGAACATCGAGGACGAACAGGGACTCAAACAGGAACTCGCGCAGATGGGGGTACAGGGCATCCCCGGCATCGAGAGTGTCGAACAGCCTGCGGACGATTAATATGAGCAAACAACAGGGACGAGAAGCCAAAGTCTACGTCAACGGCAGTCTGGTTGGGACACACCCCAACCCCGAAAAGCTCGCACACCAGATTCGACAGGCCCGCCGCCGAGGCGATGTCTCGGAGATGGTCAACGTCTCCGTCGACGAGCGGACTCAGGAGGTCATCGTCAACGCCGACGCCGGCCGGGCGCGCCGCCCACTGCTGGTCGTCGAGGACGGCGAACCGCTCATCTCCGACGAGGAGGTCGAAGCGCTCCAGAACGGCGATATCGAGTTCGAAGACCTCGTCGACCGGGGCTTCGTCGAGTTTATCGACGCCGAAGAGGAGGGCGACATCTTCGTCGCCGTCGAGGAGGAGGAACTGACCGACAACCACACGCACCTCGAAATCGACCCGCAGCTGATGTTCGGTATCGGTGCGGGGATGATTCCATACCCTGAACACAACGCCAGCCCGCGGATTACGATGGGTTCGGGGATGATCAAGCAGTCGCTGGGGCTGCCCAGCGCGAACTACCGGATTCGGCCGGACACGCGCCAGCACCTGCTGCACTACCCGCAGCTCTCGATGGTCAAGACCCAGACCACCGAACAGATCGGCTACGACGACCGCCCGGCGGCACAGAACTTCGTCGTCGCGGTCATGTCCTACGAGGGGTTCAACATCGAGGACGCACTCGTCATGAACAAAGGGTCCGTCGAGCGCGCACTCGCTCGCTCGCACTTCTTCCGGACCTACGAGGGCGAGGAACGACGCTACCCCGGCGGTCAGGAGGACCGCTTCGAGATTCCCGACGAAGAGGTCCGAGGCGCACGCGGCGAGGAAGCGTACACCCACCTCGACGAGGACGGACTGGTCAACCCCGAAACGCAGGTCGACGAGAACGCCGTCCTGCTCGGGAAGACCAGCCCGCCTCGATTTTTGGAAGAACCAGACGATATGGGCGGCCTCTCACCCCAGAAGCGCCGTGAGACGAGCGTGACGATGCGCTCGGGCGAGTCCGGCGTCGTCGACACGGTGACGCTGATGGAGGGCGAGGACGGTTCGAAACTCTCCAAGGTGTCCGTGCGCGACGAGCGGATTCCGGAACTCGGCGACAAGTTCGCATCGCGGCACGGGCAGAAGGGTGTCGTCGGTCACATCGCACCCCAGCAGGACATGCCCTTTACCGAGGACGGCGTCGTGCCGGACCTCATCGTCAACCCCCACGCGCTGCCGTCCCGGATGACGGTCGGACACATCCTCGAGATGATCGGCGGGAAAGTCGGCGCGCTGGAAGGCCGGCGCGTCGACGGGACTCCCTTCACCGGAGAGGACGAGGATGAACTCCGCGGCTCGCTGGAAGACCACGGCTTCATGTCCAGCGGGAAGGAGGTCATGTACTCGGGTGTCACCGGCGAGAAGATTCAGGCAGAGATCTTCGTCGGGACTATCTTCTACCAGAAGCTCTACCACATGGTCTCGAACAAGATTCACGCCCGCTCGCGTGGCCCCGTGCAGGTGCTCACGCGACAGCCTACCGAGGGGCGCGCCCGTGAGGGTGGTCTCCGTATCGGGGAGATGGAGCGCGACGTGTTCATCGGACACGGCGCGGCCATGACCCTGAAGGAGCGACTCCTCGACGAGTCCGACCGCGAGTGGATTTACGTCTGTGCCAACTGTGGCATGGCGGCCGTCGAGAACGTCGACCAACGGCGCGTCTACTGTCCGAACTGTGACGAGGAGACAGACGTGCACGAAATCGAGATGTCCTACGCGTTCAAGCTCCTGCTCGACGAGATGAAGGCGCTTGGCATCGCTCCGCGCATCGAACTGGAGGACGCAGTCTAACATGAGCCAACACGCACCCAAGGAAATCCAGAGCCTGAGTTTCGGGCTGATGGACCCCGAGGAGTACCGAAACATGAGCGCCACGAAGGTCATCACAGCCGACACCTACGACGACGACGGCTTCCCCATCGACATGGGACTGATGGACCCGCGTCTGGGCGTCATCGACCCCGGACTGGAGTGCAAGACCTGCGGGAAGCACTCCGGGTCGTGTAACGGTCACTTCGGGCACATCGAACTGGCCGCACCGGTCATCCACGTCGGCTTCAACAAGCTCATTCGCCGCCTGCTGCGCGGGACCTGTCGCGAGTGTTCGCGACTCACCCCCGTCGACGGCAGCAAGTACGCCGACCTCGAAGAGTCGAGCGCGGCCGCCGACGACCAGCTCGACGAGTTCCGCCGGAACCTCCGCGAGGCGCGCGACCTCAGCCAGGACCTCAGCGACGAACTCAAATCGGCGATGCGGACCTGTCGGCGCTCCTCGACGAACACGAACGAGGACCTCTGCCCCTACTGTGGGGCAGTTCAGTACGACGTCAAACACGAGAAGCCGACTACCTACTACGAGGTCCAGCAGGTCCTCTCCTCGGACTACCCCGAGCGCATCGCCAGCGCCATGGAACCGGACGACGAGGACGACGAGCGCATCACGCCGCAGGACCTCGCCGACCAGACGGGAATCGATCCCGGTCGCGTGCAGGAGATTCTCTCCGGTTCGTTCCGCCCGCGCGAGGACGACCGGAAGGCAATCGAGGACGCGCTCGGCGCGGACCTCACCGAAGAGGATATGAACAAGCTGATGCCCTCGGACATCCGCGACTGGTTCGAGGACATCCCGGACGAGGACCTGGACGCCATCGGTGTCAGCCCCGAGAAATCCCGACCGGAGTGGATGATTCTGACCGTGCTCCCGGTGCCGCCGGTGACCGCACGCCCCTCGATTACGCTGGACAACGGTCAGCGCAGCGAGGACGACCTCACCCACAAGCTGGTCGACATCATCCGCATCAACCAACGGTTCATGGAGAACCGCGAGGCGGGTGCCCCACAGCTCATCATCGAGGACCTCTGGGAACTGCTCCAGTACCACGTCACCACGTTCATGGACAACGAGATTTCGGGGACGCCGCCGGCCCGACACCGCTCGGGTCGCCCGCTCAAGACGCTCTCCCAGCGCCTGAAAGGCAAGGAAGGGCGCTTCCGTGGCTCCCTGTCCGGAAAGCGTGTGAACTTCTCCGCTCGGACCGTCATCAGTCCGGACCCGACCCTCTCGCTGAACGAGGTCGGGGTCCCGGACCGGGTCGCAAAGGAGATGACCCAGACGATGAACGTCAACGAGATGAATCTGGCCGAAGCGCGTCGCTACGTCCAGAACGGACCGGAGGGCCATCCGGGGGCGAACTACGTCCGCCGACCGGACGGACGCCGACTCAAGGTTACCGAGAAAAACTGCGAGGAACTCTCGGAGAAGGTCGAGGCGGGCTGGGAAGTCTCCCGGCACCTCATCGACGGCGACATCATCATCTTCAACCGGCAGCCGTCGCTACACCGGATGTCCATCATGGCCCACGAAGTGGTCGTGATGCCGTACAAGACGTTCCGTCTCAATACTGTGGTCTGCCCGCCGTACAACGCAGACTTCGACGGCGACGAGATGAACATGCACGCCCTCCAGAACGAGGAGGCCCGTGCGGAGGCGCGCGTCCTCATGCGCGTCCAAGAACAGATGCTCTCGCCGCGCTTCGGTGAGAACATCATCGGCGCAATTCAGGACCACATCACCGCGACCTACCTCCTGACGAACCAGAATCCGGAGTTCAACGAGACGCAGGCGCTCGACCTGTTGCGGACCACCCGCATCGACGAGCTGCCGGAACCGGACCGGACCGACGACAGCGGTACCGAGTACTGGACCGGCCGGACCCTCTTCTCGGAACTGCTCCCCGACGGACTGAATCTCGAATTCACCTCCTCGGCCGGCGACACCGTCGTCATCGAGGACGGCCAACACACGGCCGGCACCATCGACGAGGACGGGGTCGGTGCCTTCGGTGGTGAAATCGTTGACACCATCACGAAGCAGTACTCGCGAACCCGGGCGCGCATCTTCATCAACGAGGTGTCCAGCCTCGCCATCCGGACCATCATGCACTTCGGGTTCTCCATCAGTATCGACGACGAGTCGATTCCGCCGGCGGCCCAGGAGCAGGTCGACGAGGCGATCGACAGCGCCTACGACCGGGTGCAGGAACTCATCGACACCTACGATCGGGGCGAACTCGAATCGCTACCGGGTCGAACCGTCGACGAGACGCTGGAGATGAAGATTATGCAGGCACTCGGCAAGGCCCGTGACAGCGCGGGTGACATCGCCGAAGACCACTTCGCCGACGACAACCCGGCCGTCGTGATGGCCGAGTCCGGCGCGCGTGGGTCGATGCTGAACCTCACGCAGATGGCCGGCTGTGTCGGCCAGCAGGCAGTCCGTGGCGAGCGAATCAACCGCGGTTACGAGGACCGCACGCTCTCACACTTCGCGCCCAACGACCTCTCCGCGGAGGCACACGGCTTCGTGGAGCACTCCTACCGTGAGGGGCTCAATCCCAAGGAGTTCTTCTTCCACGCGATGGGTGGCCGCGAGGGGCTGGTGGACACGGCAGTCCGGACCTCCAAGTCCGGCTACCTCCAGCGACGTCTCATCAACGCACTCTCCGAACTGGAAACCCAGTACGACGGCACCGTCCGGGACACCTCGGACACCGTCGTTCAGTTCGAGTTCGGCGAGGACGGGACCTCCCCCGTGGAGGTGTCTAGTTCGGTGGACGAACCGGCTGTCGACGTCGAGGGTATCGCGGACCGCGTCCTCGACGAGGAGTTCGACAGTGCCCAGGCGAAAGAACAGTTCCTCGGCGACAAGGCCACGCCGACCAACCTGTCGGAGCACGCCGACGACTGGTGGATGGCCCAGAGTGACGACTAACCCATGACAGACTACGACGTATCCACCGACATCGAAGTCCTCGTGGAAGATACGGAGCTTCCGCGACGACTCAAAGACGAGGTGTACAGCACACTCGAAGACCGCGACGCGAGCCTCAACCAGGTCGAAGACATCGTCCAGGGCGTCGAGGCCGAGTATCTCGACACCCGCGTGGACCCGCTGGACCCGGTCGGGACCGTCTCGGCCCAGTCCATCGGCGAACCCGGAACGCAGATGACGATGAACACGTTCCACTACGCGGGCGTCGCAGAGATCGACGTGACGCAGGGCCTGCCGCGACTCATCGAACTCGTCGACGCCCGGAAGGAACCGGACACGCCGATGATGACGGTCCACCTCGAAGACGAGTTCGCCGAGAATCGCGAGCGCGCACACGAAGTCGTCTGGAACATCGAGGCGACGAAGATTCTTCAGCTCGGTGACGTTTCCACGAACGTTGCGGACATGCAGGTTCGCGTCTCGCTCAACGAGGACACGCTGCTCGAACGGTGGCCGACCGTCGACGACCCAATCGAGATCGCCGAGGAAATCGCCGACACCATCGAGTCGAAACTCGGCGTCGAGACGCGTCGGCAGGACCTCGTCATCGCCTTCGGTCCCGAGGAGCCGTCCTACCGCGACCTCCTCCAGCTGGTCGAGGACCTCTCGGACATCGTCTTCAAGGGTATCGAGGACATCTCACGCGTCGTCATTCGGAAAGAGGAGACCGACGAGGGCGAGGAGTTCGTCCTCTACACTGAGGGGTCGGACTTCGGGACCGTGCTGGGCATCGAGGGGGTCGACGCCTCCCGGACCAGCTGTAACAACATCCACGAGATTTATCGGAATCTCGGGGTCGAGGCGGCCCGCGAGGCAATCATCGAGGAGACGATGAACACGCTCGAAGAGCAGGGGCTCGACGACGTGAACATCCGTCACCTGATGCTGGTCTCGGACATCATGACCAACGAGGGGACCATCGAGTCCATCGGCCGCCACGGCATCTCGGGGTCGAAAGACTCCGTGCTCGCACGGGCAGCCTTCGAGGTGACGGTCAACCACCTGCTCGATGCGGCCGTCCACGGCGAGGTCGACGCGCTCGACGGCGTCACCGAGAACGTCATCGTCGGCAAGCCCATCAAACTGGGGACCGGCGACGTGAACCTGCGGATGAGTGCCCGCAGCTCCGAAAGCGCCGACTGAGATGACGGTTCGGCTCTCGGATGAGGCGTTGCAGCTGGTCTCCCTTTTCGAGGAGACGACCGACGCTACCGTCCGGGATTGTGTCATCGACGAGGAGTTCGACCGCGTCATCTTCCTCGTCAAACCCGGCGAGATGGGCCAGGCGATCGGTGCCGGCGGCGAGTACGTCACCGCCGTCGAGGAGGAGATCGGCAAGTCCATCAAACTCGTCGAGGATGCGGATACAGCCGCAGATTTCGTCGCGAACGCGTTGGCTCCGGCAGCCGTCTACAACGTCACGATCAGCGAGAACGACGACCGACTGGCCTACGTCGAGGTCGCTCAGGAAGACCGCGGTGTGGCAATCGGTTCTGACGGGAGAAATATTGAGGCCGCACGGACACTCGCAAAGCGTCACTACGACATCGACGGTATCGAACTGACCTGATACTGTCGGACGCAACTTCGCAACGATATTGGCCGCCCCGGGGTGGTGAAATTCTTGAAAGGTTTCGGTCCGATAGTATGTGGCAGTTCCTGCGTCTGTGGGTGTGTCACCCGTTCCCTCCTGGGATTGCAAAAGAGGAGTCTTAAGTACCTTCATCGGATATTCGCGTGTACTATGGCGAACGGCAAATACGCCGCGCGGAAGCTCAAGAAGGACCGCCAGTCTCACCGGTGGTCCGACTCCCAGTACGCGCGCCGCGAGCGGGGGCTTCGCGAGAAGTCGGACCCACTCGAGGGCGCGCCCCAGGGGCGTGGCATCGTTCTGGAGAAGGTCGGTATCGAAGCGAAACAGCCCAACTCTGCGATCCGGAAATGCGTCCGGGTCCAGCTCATCAAGAACGGGAAACAGGTGACTGCGTTCTGTCCCGGTGACGGCGCTATCTCCTTTATCGACGAACACGACGAAGTGACCATCGCCGGTATCGGCGGGGCGAAGGGTCGTGCGATGGGCGACCTTTCAGGCGTCAACTACAAGGTCGAGAAAGTCAACGGTGTCTCGATGATTGAACTGGTTCGAGGCAACGCGGAGAAACCGGTGCGATAATCATGAGTACGGACCAGCCAGACCCCGACGCTCCCGGTAACGAGGGCGAGGACGCGAACGCACAGCTCTTTGGCACGTGGTCGGTCGACGATATCGAGTACCGCGACCCCTCCACGGAACGGTACATCACTGTCACGCCGATCGCCCACACGATGGGCCGCCACGCGGACAAGCAGTTCAAGAAATCCGAAATCAGCATCGTCGAGCGGCTCATCAACCGCCTGATGCAGACCGACGAGAACACTGGCAAAAAGCAGATGGCGACCCAGATTACGCGGGACGCCTTCGAGCAGATTCACAGCCAGACCGACGAGAATCCGATTCAGATTCTCGTTCGTGCCGTCGAGAACAGCGCACCCCGCGAGGAGACCGTCCGCCTGAAGTACGGAGGTATTTCCGTTCCGAAGGCAGTCGACGTCTCCCCGCAGCGGCGTGTCGACCAGGCGCTGAAGTTCCTCGGTGAGGGCGTCCTGAACGACTCCTTCAAGACCGAAGCCGACGCCTCCGAGGCGCTCGCACGCCAGCTCATCGGCGCTGCCAACAACGACGTTGGTACCTACGCCGTCAACCAGAAAGAGGAAAAAGAGCGCGTCGCGGCCGCCGCGCGGTAAGCGTCTCTCGTCCGTTTTCTGCGATTTTCTCTTTCCGATCCACGACCAGCCATCGCTCTGCGTCCTGCCGTCGACAGCTGCCGGAACGTAAACCGGTATTTCTTTTGCGGTTGACGATACAGTCACGGGTATGTCTCAGGAACACGAATCGGTCGAACTCGTCCCGGACACGACGGTCTCACACGTCGCGGTCGCGGTGTTGCTGGCCGCGCTGACGGCCGTGCTGGCACAGATTTCAATCCCGCTGGGGAGCGTTCCGTTCTCCTTCCAGCCGTTCCCAGTCTTCTTCGCTGGTCTCCTGTTGGGGCCGCTCTGGGGTGGGTTCGCCGTTCTGCTGTACATCGTCGTCGGCCTCGCTGGTGCGCCGGTGTTCTCCGGCGGTGGGGCTGGCGTCGGGTACTTCCTCGGTCCGACCGGCGGGTTCCTCGTGGGATTCCTGCTGGCTGCGGTACTCATCGGCGCACTCGTCCACCGCTCGGTCGAACCGAAACCGTTCGGTGAAATCTCGCCCGTCGTCGCGGGCGTGGCGCTGTTGCTCTCGCTGGCTCCTATCTACGCCGTCGGCGTGCCGTGGCTGGCGGAAGTGAGCGGCATTTCGCTGTCGGCCGCAGCCAGCGCCATGTCGCTGTACGCCGTCGGTGACGTGCTGAAAGTGGTGTTGTCTGCTGGTATCGTGGTCGGCGGGAACGAGACACTGGCACAACTGAAGTGAACCGCCTGGCAACCCACTATCGATGATAGAGGTCCGGAATCTGGTTCACCGTTACGACGGAGACCTGGCCGTCGACGGCGTCTCACTGACAATCGAGGATGGTGAGTGGGTTCTCCTCGCCGGCGCAAACGGCAGCGGCAAGACATCGCTGGTGCGTCACTTCAACGCGCTGCTCGAACCCAACGAGGGCGAGGTGCTCGTCGACGACGAGTCTGCGACGGCCAATCCGGTCGCCGCGCGGACGGCCGTCGGGATGGTGTTTCAGACTCCCAGAGACCAGTTCGTCGCCGCCACTGTCGGTGCAGACGTGGCCTTCGGGCCGGAGAATCTCGGACTGGATCGCGAAGAAATCGACCGACGTGTTACCGAGTCGCTCGCGGCGGTCAACATGGCCGGTCGAGCGGACGACCGGCTGGATTCGCTATCGGGCGGCGAGCAGGCACGCGTCGCCATCGCGGGTGCGCTGGCGATGGAGCCGTCACATCTCGTCCTCGACGAACCCTTTGCCGGGCTGGACTGGCCGTCCAGGCAGGCGGTACTGGAACACCTCGACGACCTGCACGCCGACGGGACCGGTATTATTCTCGTCACGCACGACGTGCGCGACGTGCTCGCGCGGGCGGACCGCGTCGTCGGACTCCGTGATGGGTCGGTTGCCGTCGACGCCGACTCGGAATCGGCCCGCGAGCAACTCGCCGATATCGGCGTCCGTGTCCCGGAATGCTGACCTACACACCGGGCGAGACACTCGTCCACCGACTCGATCCGCGGGCGAAGATCGCGTTTCAGATCGGGTTTGCAATCGCTGCGCTCGCCGCGTCGTCGGCGCTGCAACTGCTGGCGGTGTTTATTATTGCGGTGGGGGGTCTGTCTGCTGCGCGACTCTCCCCGGTGCGAGCGCTGCGTGCCTACCGGCTCGTCCTGTTGTTTCTCGCAATTGGTCCGGTACTCGGCGGCCTCGCGCTCGGCCCACCCTTGTTTCGCGTCGACGGCGCGCTCACGTCACTTCGGAGCGTAATCCGTATCGTACCGGTGTTGCTGGTCAGCGCCGCGTTCGTCCACACGACGCCGGTTAGGGAGACGCGGGCGGCCATCCAGCACACGATTCCGGGGCGATTCGGACAGTTGCTCGGCGTCGGCGTCGCGCTGACGTTCCGATTTATTCCGGTCGTTCGCGCAGACGTGAGTCGGATTCGGGAGGCGATTGCCGCCCGTGGCGGGCAGCAGCGGTCGGCGCGCGACCGAACGACGCGTCTGGCGACGCTGTCGCTGGTTCGAGCAGTCGGGCGGGCAGACAGTCTCTCCGTGGCGCTCCGTGCGCGGTGTTTCGCGTACAATCCGACGCTTCCGGCGCTGCGCTTCTCGCGAGCCGACGCTCTCGTGGTCGGGGTTGCGGTGCTGTTGACCCTGTCGGCGCTGCTCTAGTCGGCCGCTGGTCCTTCGCCCCCCGCGTAGGCGCGTGTGACATCCACGAGCGCTTTCCGGTACTCGCTCTCGTCGGGATCGGTCGCGAGCGTTTTGAACCGGTGTTTGAACTGCGAGAGGCTAATCTCGGGGGCATCCGCGGCGGCCGCGTGTGCGAGGTCGTAGAGCCGGTGGCCGTCGTCGACGAGGCTGTGGCGCTCGACAAGCGCGAGCGCGAAGGCGGCGTTGACCGCGGTGATATCGGGGTCTGCGGCGGGCGTCATCCGCTGCCACGTGCTCGGCCCCGCTGGTCGGTCGGCGACGGCGGCGGCGAGACTCGCTTCCAGAAAGTCGACGAGTTTGTCCGCCGGAGCCAGTTCCAGCCACACGTCGTCGGCGTAGATATCTTTCATGTGGTTCGCAATCTGGTAGCAGTGGGTGAGTTTGCGCTGCTCGACGCTGCGGCCGGCCAGCGCGAGCAGAATGGCTTCTCTCGTCGACTGGGTGTGCGAGGGGTGCTCGCGCTCGTGGTGGTGCATGTGGGCGAACTCGTGGAGGGCGAGTTCGCGAGCCATCGCAGATGTCGCGGCCTGTTGGGAGATAGTCAGGCGGTGTCCCTCGTCACTGTGGCTGACGCGGGTTCGCTCGTCGGGATCTTCGAGAATTTGGACCTGAACTGGGCGCTTCAGGTCACACTCGGTTTCGAACAGGTCGCGCGCGCTGAGAAACGGTGCTGCCGGGCCTGGCCCATCGACGCCTACATCCATACACTATCATGTGGGTGATTCACACGTATTAGCATGTCGCCGACTGTGAGCGCTACTGTGGCTCGAAGCCGATTACCAACCCACAGTGAGAACACTGGTACACTTCGGCGACGTTATCGACCATTTCGTAGCTCTCGACATCCAGTTGCGGGACGGGGCTGACCGTGTGGATGTCGTCGTGGGTCAGTTCCATATCACAGTCCTCACAAAAGAACGGGTCGTCCATACGTGGCTATTACTGAGTATACAGAAAATAGTGTCGTCGGTATCTGTTCCGGATACACGAGGCTGCGTTTCGATATTTCGTCGGGTGTTTCGCGGTGGCAGACTGCGCCACCGCGAAACACTATCCTTTTGACCCTCCTGCCGGTAGGCTGGTGTAATAATGGGCCGACGAAAGAAAATCGTACAGGAATGTGAGACACTGATGGACAATCCGGAGCACATCCGGAACATCGCCATCGCTGCTCACGTTGACCACGGAAAGACGACACTCACAGACAACCTCCTCGCTGGGGCGGGGATGATTTCGGACGACACCGCCGGTGAACAGCTGGCGATGGACACCGAAGAAGACGAGCAAGAGCGTGGGATTACCATCGACGCGGCGAACGTCTCGATGACCCACGAGTACGAGGGCACGAACCACCTCATCAACCTCATCGACACGCCCGGCCACGTCGACTTCGGTGGCGACGTGACCCGTGCGATGCGTGCCGTCGACGGTGCGCTCGTCGTTGTCGACGCCGTCGAGGGCGCGATGCCACAGACCGAAACCGTCCTCCGACAGGCACTCCGTGAGGGTGTCAAGCCGACGCTGTTTATTAACAAGGTCGACCGCCTCATTTCGGAACTGCAGGAAGGTCCCGAAGAGATGCAGGAACGTCTCGTCTCGGTCATCCGCGACGTGAACGACCTCATCCGCGGCATGACCGAGGAGATGGACGACATCACCGAGGACTGGACGGTCTCCGTCGAAGAAGGTACCGTCGGATTCGGGTCTGCACTCTACAAGTGGGGTGTCTCGATGCCGTCGATGCAGCGCACCGGGATGGACTTCGGCGACATCATGGAACTGGAGCGCAACGACAATCGTCAGGAACTCCACGAGCGGACGCCCCTGTCGAACGTCGTGCTCGACATGGTCTGTGAGCACTTCCCGAACCCCATCGACGCCCAGCCCCGTCGTATCCCGCGTATCTGGCGTGGTGACTCCGAATCCGAGATTGCCGACACGATGCGGATGGTCAACGAGGATGGCGAAGTCGTCCTGATGGTCACCGACATCGGTATCGATCCCCACGCCGGCGAGATTGCTGCCGGCCGTGTCTTCTCCGGAACGCTCGAGAAAGGCCAGGAACTGTACGTCTCCGGCACTGCGGGCAAGAACCGCATCCAGAGCGTCGGCATCTATATGGGCGGCGAACGCGAGGAAGTCGACCGCGTCCCTGCCGGGAACATCGCCGCGGTCACCGGCCTCAACGACGCCATCGCTGGCTCGACGGTCTCCAGTGTCGAGATGACTCCCTTCGAGTCCATCGAGCACATCTCGGAGCCGGTCATCACGAAGTCCGTCGAGGCACAGAACATGGACGACCTGCCGAAGCTCATCGAGACGCTCCAGCAGGTCGCCAAGGAGGACCCCACCATCCAGATCGAGATCAACGAGGACACTGGCGAGCACCTCATCTCCGGGCAGGGTGAGCTCCACCTCGAAGTCATCACCCAGCGTATCGAGCGCAACCAGGGCATTCCAGTGACGACCGGTGAGCCGATTGTCGTCTTCCGCGAGGCTCCTCAGGAGTCCAGCCGCGAAGTCGAGGGTATCTCACCGAACCGCCACAACCGCTTCTACATCACCGTCGAACCCCTCGGCGAGGAACTCGTCGAGACGCTGAAGATGGGCGAGGCGACGATGGACATGCCGGAACTCGAACGCCGTGAGGCCCTGCAGGACGCCGGCCTCGACAAGGACACTTCCCAGGAAGTCGAGCACATCTTCGGCTCGAACATCATCATCGACGACACGAAGGGGATTCAGCACCTCAACGAGACGATGGAACTCGTGCTCGAAGGGTTCGAGGAAGCGCTCTCGGATGGCCCGCTCGCCGCAGAGCCGGTCACCGGGTCGCTCATCCGCCTGCACGACGCTCGCCTCCACGAGGACGCTATCCACCGCGGTCCGGCACAGGTCATCCCCGCTGTCCGTGAGTCGCTGCACAACGCGCTCATCGACGCGGAGATTCGCCTGCTCGAACCGATTCAGGAAGTCCGCATCGACGTGCCCAACGAGCACATGGGTGCGGCAAGCGGCGAAATCCAGGGCCGTCGTGGCCGCGTCGACGACATGTACCAGGAAGGCGACCTGATGGTCGTCGAGGGCGTCGCGCCCGTCGACGAGATGATCGGCTTCTCCAGCGACATTCGCTCGGCCACCGAGGGTCGTGCCTCCTGGAACACCGAGAACGCCGGGTTCCAGGTTATGGCTGACAACCTCCAGCGCGAGACCATCATGGAGATTCGCGAGCGGAAGGGCATGAAGCTCGAACTGCCGGAAGTCATCGACTACATCTAACGCGACCACTTTTTGTTTCGTCGGGTGTCGGGTGCGCCTTCGGCGCACACCGCACCCTCCTCACAAAAACTTGGGGAAAAAGGCTGCTCGCGCTCGGCTGAGCGCTCGCAGGTGCTATCCTAACTCCTCCGCAACCGCACAGCACAGCAACGGCAGCCCTGCCCTTCCCCGAATCGGCCGATAAAACGGCCTCCCGGCCACCGCAGTTCTGTTGTACAGCACCGCAACCAGACACACTGTTCCTCACTCCTTGACACGCGACCGAAACCTACAGAACCGAGCCACCGCTTTCCCCACCAGTGACACCGACTGTCGACGAACTCCGCAACGAGATTCGCGAGGCTGTAGACCGCTACGAGCGCATCGAGTCGACGGCCTTCACCAAGGAAGCACTCGCTGCCATCTGCGAGGCAGTCGAGTACGACATCGACACGAACCGACTCCCCTCGAAACCCCAGATGCGGGCCGGAATCCTCTGGAAACTCGGCGAAATTGGCGAGGACGACCCCGACCTGGCTGACACTCCCTTCCGGAAAGCACAGTTGCAGACCATCGCCGAGGAACTCCGCGACGAGTAGGCCAGGACGGCAGTTCGCCGCCCAGTCAATCCGTTCGCTTACCTATTGTCACGTCCAAACGCCGGTATGTCCCTCAAATACCAGATTGTCGATATCCTCATCGGCGGGTTGCTGGCTGGTCTCGCTACGTTCGTCCTCGGGGAAGTGGTCGCGCCGTATCTCGCCGTCGCGCTGGGCACGTTCTTCGCGGCGATGTTTTACTTCTCGCGCAATCCCTGGGGGAGTCCGAACGGCGACGAGTACAACGACGCAATCGACGACTTCTACGACCGATATCTGCCGTAGCTGGTGGCTACTCCGCATCGCAAACGGCGGGATTCTTATAGCCGGCCCACCGAGAGGCTGGCAATGAGCCTCCGTACTCGATTCGGCAGAGGTGGTAGCCGATGAGCGACTCGACGGAGGAGGTCCGGGCGTACACCGTCCGGCTGGAGCTGGTCGACCGTCCCGGGGAACTACTCCGGGCGCTCGAACCCATCGCCGCAAACGGCGGCAACCTCCTCTCGATTTTCCACGAGCGGGGCAACGTCACACCGCGTGGACACATCCCCGTCGAAGTCGACCTGGAGGCGACACCGAACCGGTTCGACGACATCGTCGACGCCGTCCGCGACGAGGGCATCAACGTCATCCAGGCCGGTGCCGAACGCTACGGCGAGGAACTGACTATCGTCCTCATCGGCCATCTCGTCGATACGAACCTCTCGGATACGCTGGACCGCGTCGAGGAGTCTTCGGGCGCGTCGGTTCGTGACCTCTCGCTGTCGGCACCCGAAGACAGCGAGGGCGAATCGAGCGCTCGTATCCGACTGGCCGCCCAGCGCGGCGAGACCGACGCTGCACTCGATATCGTCCGCGAGGTTGCTGCGGAGAAAGATCTGCAGGTTATCGAGCCGCTGACGGCAGGTGATGCGCCGTGAGACTTGCGGTAATGGGTGCCGGTGCCGTCGGCACCTCGGTCGTCGAACTCGCGAGCGAGTACGGTCACACCGTCACCGCGTTTGCAGATTCGCGAAGCGCCGTCGTCGATGCGGACGGCATCGATGCAGCGGCGGCCGTCGAACGCAAGGAGAACGAGGGGGTTGTCGGTGACGCAGACCCCGACAATGCGCTCGCCGCAGCGTACGACGTGCTCGTCGAGGTGACGCCGACGACGCTCGGTGACGCCCAGCCGGGCTTCGGTCACGTCGAACGGGCACTGGAACGGGACCATCACGTCGTGCTGGCGAACAAGGGACCGGTCGCCGAACGGTACGCCGACGTGCGCGCACTCGAACGCGAGAGCGAGGGGACGGTGTTGTTCGAAGCGACGGTCGGCGGCGCGATGCCGGTCTGTTCGACAATTGCGGACTTCGGTCCGGACCACATCACGGCTGCCCGCGGCGTCCTCAACGGGACGGCGAACTTCATTCTCTCCCGGATGGCCGCGGAAGGGCTGGGATACGAACACGTGCTCGCCGAAGCCCAGGACCTCGGTGTCGCCGAGGCAGACCCGACCTTCGACGTGGAGGGAACCGACGCGGCGCTGAAGTTCGTGATCCTCGCGAACGTCCTCGCGGGCGACGAGCGCGAGTACACGCTCGCGGACGCCACCGTCGAGGGAATCAAGGACGTGCCCGCGAGCGCGCTGGACCTAGCCCACGAAGACGGCCGCACTATCCGACTTATTGGTGAGGTCAGCAACGACGAGGTCCGCGTCGGGCCGCGTCTCGTGCCCGAGCACGGCGCGCTCGCGGTGACGGGGACCCGAAACATCGTTCAGATAGAGACGACCCACGCCGGCCGACTGAACGTCTCTGGACGCGGTGCGGGTGGGCCAGAGACCGCGACGGCAGTGCTGGCGGACGTAGACCGCCTCGCGGACTGACCGACGGCACTGTCGTGTGACGCAGTAGCAAATCACGGGACAGCGGCCGCCTCGCGGGCGCGGACTTTCGAAATGGTTTTATGAACCACCGCGTAAAGACTGCCACATAGCGCCTCTGCGCGTGAGATAACATGAGTGAGGACAAACCGCACCAGAACTTGGCCGTCATCGGCCACGTCGACCACGGGAAGAGTACGCTCGTCGGACGACTTCTGTACGAGACAGGTAACGTACCGGAGCACGTCATCGAGCAGCACAAAGAAGAAGCAGAAGAGAAGGGCAAGGGCGGCTTCGAGTTCGCCTACGTGATGGACAACCTCGCCGAAGAGCGAGAGCGTGGTGTCACCATCGACATCGCCCACCAGGAGTTCGACACGGACACCTACTACTTCACTATCGTCGACTGTCCGGGTCACCGCGACTTCGTCAAGAACATGATTACCGGCGCGAGCCAGGCCGACAACGCCGTGCTCGTCGTCGCGGCTGACGACGGTGTCCAGCCACAGACCCAGGAGCACGTCTTCCTGGCCCGTACGCTGGGCATCGACGAGCTGATTATCGCAGTCAACAAGATGGACCTCGTCGACTACGGCGAGGGTGCATACGAGGACACCAAGGACGAAGTCGGCGACCTCCTGAACCAGGTCCGCTTCGACACCGACTCCGTCAAGTACATCCCGGTCTCTGCGTTCGAAGGCGACAACGTCGCCGAAGAGAGCGAGAACACGCCGTGGTACGACGGCGAAATCCTGCTCGAGGCACTCAACAACCTGCCCGAAGCGGAACCGCCGACGGACGCACCGCTGCGCCTTCCGATTCAGGACGTCTACACGATTTCGGGCATCGGGACCGTCCCGGTCGGACGTGTCGAGACGGGTATCCTGAACACGGGCGACAACGTCAGCTTCCAGCCCTCGGACGTCGGTGGCGAGGTCAAGACCATCGAGATGCACCACGAAGAGGTGCCCCAGGCAGGACCCGGTGACAACGTCGGATTCAACGTCCGCGGTATCGGCAAGGACGACATCCGCCGCGGTGACGTCTGTGGTCCGGCCGACGACCCGCCGAGCGTCGCAGAGACGTTCCAGGCGCAGGTCGTCGTCATGCAGCACCCGAGCGTCATCACGGCCGGCTACACGCCGGTCTTCCACGCCCACACGGCACAGGTCGCCTGTACCATCGAGTCCATCGATAAGAAGCTGGACCCGTCCTCGGGCGAGGTCGCCGAGGAGAACCCGGACTTCATCCAGTCCGGCGACGCTGCGGTCGTCACCGTGCGCCCGCAGAAACCGCTCAGCATCGAGCCGTCCAGCGAGATTCCGGAACTGGGCTCCTTCGCCATCCGCGACATGGGTCAGACCATCGCAGCTGGCAAGGTGCTCTCGGTCAACGAGCGATAACCGATGCAACAGGCACGCGTCCGGCTGGCAGGTACCAGCCCCGACGACCTGGACAACATCTGCGCCGACGTGCGCGACATCGCGGACAAGACCGGCGTCAAGCTGTCGGGACCGGTCATGCTGCCGACCAAAACGCTCGAAGTCCCAACCCGCAAGTCCCCCGACGGTGAGGGGACCGCGACGTGGGAACACTGGGAGATGCGCGTCCACAAGCGCCTCATCGACATCGACGCCGACGAACGGGCGCTGCGCCAGCTGATGCGCATTCAAGTGCCCAACGACGTCAGCATCGAAATCGTCCTCGAAGACTAGGGCGACTCGCGTTCACGCTCGGTCACCGTACCGCGCGCAGGGGCTTTCGCCCCGCTTTGCGGGCTCGTAGATCAGTGGCAGATCGCTTCCTTCGCAAGGAAGAGGCCCCGGGTTCAAATCCCGGCGAGTCCATTCCTTCCGTCGCTCCGCTCCGTCAGTCACTCCCTCGCCGACCCTCGCAAACCTCCGGTTTGCTCGGTCCCGGCGAGTCCATATACGGCCTTTTCGCCTTCTCAAACTCTCTAACACTACTTTATGGCTCCCTTGATTGACTCGCTCGGAGTTCGTCATGATTCGTGTTGGAAATGCTGCTGGCTCGATTCGTATGGTACAGATAGCCAGACCGGGAGAAAATCAATCGCTCATTGAGTTTGCTGGACTGTCGTCACAAACAGTATACTATCGCAAAGTCGGTAGCCAGCATGGTGCATACCGTCGTCCTTTCCACTATACCGAACCAGAAACAACCACTCAGTGGCATGCGTAGTGAGCGACACTACAGTCGGACAGATTAGGGCAGTAATACGAAGACTGTCACCAGAAAAAGCACCGTCTTACTAATCGGGATTCGCTGGTGGAACAGAGTGGGAAGGGTAGCTAAGTGGTATAGCACCATGGACCAGCGTCGGTCCGTGTGGGCTCTCTTGGCCTCGTGGCGTTCAATTCCCACCCCTTCCGTACTCCGGCCAGTGCCAACAGTGTATCAAGCGTTCATTAAGCGTGCCAATAACCACCGTGGACAATATTCTTTACTGATAGACACTTCCTCTAACCATGGATTGGCTCACCGCGTATAACGGATTGCTCGTCCGTGTTGGTCTGTATCTCTTGATTTTCTGGCCAACAGTCGGATACTATATTTATCGGGACGCAACGAAGCGTAATCTATCGTCACCAAAAATCCAAGGAGTAGCATACGGGGTGTTGGGGATACTCGGTTTGGTGATTTACATATCTCAGAAAGCGAGGGTCGAGGCTAACTCTACGTGATTGCCGAAGAAGGATTCATCGCAGAATACGATGTCACGAGAGGAAACGATGAGTTCACGCGTCAGACGCGCTACAACCTCTCTGAGTTGGAGACTGCGACGGTTACGCGACCAACGTGGATGCTCGACGAGTAGCCATACTCGTCTGTCGGATTTGCCGTGTCGATAGTGAGCAAACACGCTGGTATCTGTGACGACCAACGTTCTGTGTGACAAGCAGAGGTACTGAGCGGACAGTCCTGAGGATGTCTTGACCACTCACCAAATCCACGTATTGAGCAGTTGTCCGAATCTGGACGGAGAATCAGACACCGCTCAGTACGCGTGCTTACTGACCACTGCAAATCCTCTCAGCAACGACGGGTGCGCTGAGATGGTCACTGAAAACACCACGCAGACAACCTGCTTCTCTTAGTCGTGCCATCGACGGTATAGGACGAATCCCCCGTAGACGAGAATGGTAACGGCGATCGACCACGGCAGCAAGTCTCCATTGATATTCTCCTCGTATGGTGCCGTAAGGAAGCTCGCTGCGACGATGACACTGCCGGACAGAAGTGCACTCGGGCCAGCAACCCATGGTGGCGTTTGACGCAGACTTATCAGCCCAAACAGCGCGACGCCACCGCCGATGCCAAGCACAACCAGCCAGATGAACATTGCAAGCCCGGACCCGATCCCCGTATTAGTCGTCTGCCGGACTTTCAACGAGTAATACGTGTCCTCAACGTGGATGTAGTAGGTGCCGTGGCCGAGCGATCCACCATCCCCCATCACGCGGAAGTGTTCACCGGAGGTATGGGCTGTGGCGGTGCCGGATTTAGTGTCGATGCCCCGCTGGAGAATTCGCTGTTCTCGGTCAGTCAGGTCCGAGAAATCGCAGACACCGACTGAATCACGAGTGTCCGGGACTGGTGTGACGGCGTCAGACTGAGCCACGGAGTCGTTGCCGCCAGCGGTGTCTCGGGTATCCGCTCCTGGTGTGGCGGTCCCAAATCGGTCTGCAACGTCATCGATGCCAGATTGACTCCCTGCAACGAGTGTGTAAGTACTTGACTTCGCACCTTATGCTGATGTAGCGCGTAGAGAGACGTGAAGATCGGATGCTCCCACTCACGTCGTTTCTATCTTGTACCGCTCCAATCGACGAGTTAGAGTGCTTTTCAACCCGGCAGAAGTACCATGCCAAGACCTACGTAACCGGTCTTGTTGCGGCCAGCAACAAGACCGTGGACGGTATCTCCACGCACGTACTTCCAGCCAAGAGCGAACGCGCTCTCAATAAGTTCCTCACCGAGTACGACTGGGATGAAGATCAACTGAACAAAGAGCGTCTGGAGCTTCTTCAGCAAGCCGACGATACTCGTTGGTCCAGTGAAGGTGTCGTCATCGTCGACGACACCTTCACGCACAAAACAGGCGAGAAAATCCCCAACGTGGGGAAATTCTACGACCACACTGTTCCCGGCTACATCTGGGGACAGAACCTCATCTACGCACTCTACGCCGACGAGAAAACCACCTATCCGCTTGGCTTCCGCCTCTACGAGAAAGACGCCAAACGACGTGTCGAACTCGCCATCGATCTTGTTGATGACCTCATCGAGATAGGTGTCCCGGCGGACACCTATCTCTTCGACATAAGCTATTGTTCCGAGGAGTTCGTGACTCACCTCGAAGGCTACGGCAAAGAGTGGGTTTCCGCCGTCAAGAGTGACGCGCGTGTCACGTATGGTGGTGAACGGATCCGTG